>JBEKCQ010000208.1:0-12189 GCA_050014795.1 Terriglobia bacterium
CAGGGCTTCCTGTACGGATTTGTGGCGGTGGCGGTGGTGTTCGGCTTCGTGGCCGGAGTGCTCATTGACCGTTTCGGACCGCGTCGGGTGATTCGTATTGGAGTTCCCTTCGTGGGCCTCGCGCTGGTCTTCATGGGCTGGATGTCGCACCTGTGGCAGTACTACTTGCTCTGCATTGCGGAAGTTATCGGCTACGCGTTGACCGGACCGATCCCCAATCAGGTGCTGATTGCCAACTGGTTCCGTGCCAAACGTGGTCGGGCGATGGGCTATGCCTATCTGGGATTAGGCTTGGGCGGCGCAGTTGCGCCGCTGCTGATCAACTGGCTCATCGCCCGGTTCGGCTGGCGGCATGCCTTCGTGATCATCGGCGTCCTAGGCCTGGCGCTGCTCTTCCCGGTTGCCCAGTGGGTGACGCGCTCGAGGCCGGGCGAGATGGGACTTCTCCCCGACGGGAGCCCCGGCCCCGTGGCCGAGACTGCGGTCGCGAGCGCGCCATCGGTGGGTGTTCGGGACGCTGTACGCTCGGTCAACTTCTGGCTCATCCTGGCCGGGGCAACGTTTACCATCGGTGCCGTGGGGACCGTCAGTCAGCACATCGTCCTCTTCCTGAAGGACCAGCAATTCTCCACCGCCCAGGCGGCCCGGCTGTGGAGCGGCTCGCTTTTCTCCAGCCTCGCAGGGCGGCTGATCGTGGGCTACTTTGCCGACCGTTACAGCAAGAAGAACGTCATGGCGCTCTTTTATCTGCTGCTGGCGCTGTCGATTCCTCTGCTGTTCCTGGCGCCCAGCCGATTGGCACTCTGGACGTTTGCGCTGGTGTTTGGTTTTGCCATGGGCGCGGACTACATGCTGATTCCCCTGGTCACCGCCGAGTGTTTCGGCCTAGCCGCGCTCGGCAAGCTGCTGGCGCTGATCATCATGGGTTATTCGCTGGGCCAGTGGCTCGCGCCGTGGCTGGCGGGAAAGATTTTCGACACCTACCATAGCTACGACCTCGCCTGGATGATGATCACCGCGGCCGGGCTCCTGGGTGCCGCAATCGTGTACATGATCTCACCCAAGCGGGAGCCGTCACACCCAGCATGAGAATCCTGGCCCACACGAGGGAATCGAGTGTATGATTTGCACGTTTTGAGGGAACCTAAGAACTCATGAAGGCAAGTCCATCATAGGGGGTAGCCATGAATCGGAGAGAATTCGTAGGCACGACGTTGGCAGCCGCCGGCGCCGGCTTGCTGGGAACAGCAGATCGGAGTCAGGCAAAGCCGGGGGCACAGGAAAAGAAACCCGGCATGAAGCTCGGGCTCTACAGCATTACCTTCCTGGGAATCTGGTATCGCGGTGACGCGCTGAGTTTGGAGGACGTCGTCCGGCGGGCCAAGAAGTACGGCTACGACGGGGTCGAGATCGATGGCAAGCGGCCGCACGGGAATCCGCTCGACTGGCCGAAAAGCCGCTGCCGCGAACTTCGTTCCTTCGCGGACGGCGAAGGGATCGAGATCTACGGCGTCGCTGCCAACAACGACTTCAGCAGCCCCATTCCCGAACAGCGCGAGTGCCAGGTAGCTTACGTTCACGAACTGATTCGCCTGACGTCGGATTTGGGTGCCAAAACGCTGCGTGTCTTTTTGGGCTGGACCGGTGTGACCAAGCATCCCCAAGTAGCCAAGTACACGATTGCTGAGCGCATCTGGAACACGACGCACCAGCCCTTTTCAGCCGCGGAAATCTGGGGTTGGTGCCGGGAGGGGTTGGTGGAGTGCGCGCGCTATGCCGGCGATGCCGGAGTGATCCTGGCGCTGCAGAACCACCATCCTGTCATCAAATCGCATAAGGACGTGTTGCGCATGGTGCAGGAGGTCAATTCACCGCACTTGAAGGTTTCCCTGGACGTCCCCATCATGCCGGTCAGGACACCGCAAATCATCCACCAAGCTGCCCTGGATGTGGGCCCGTTGCAGGTGTTGTCGCATTTCGGCGGTGAATACGATCGCGGCGCCGATGGGAAGATAAAGGGAGCAGCTTATTACCCGCCCTTCATCCGCGCCATGCGCGAGATCGGTTATCACGGCTACATCGGCTACGAGTTGTGCCACCCGCTTCCGGTCGTGAACGGGCGAACGGTGGGAATCGAATTCGCGGAGAAGAACGCGCAACTGGCTGCGGAGTTCATGCGCGGGCTGATCACGGCGGAATCAGCCTAGGTACGGTTCGCAGAAACTCGTGGAGGCGGGTCGGCCCGTTACTTGGTCTTCATCACGTAGACACCGTCCCACTCGCTGTCGGGAGGCTGCTCGATGAGGTCCGAGCAGCGCTGGAGAAAAGCGCGGGTCGGCCCATCTTCCGGGTAGTCTCGGAGCAGCTCGCCAAACAGGCCGGCGGCCGTCTCCCAGTGCCGGCGGCGGTAAGCTTCCAGAGCTGTGTGGAAGCGATCCACAAGGGGGCGCACGCGCTCGCCGTCCTCAACGAAGCCGAGGAGTTCGTAGATCTTCACCGGCTTGGTCTTCCCTTTCACCCGAATCAGGTCCAGTTCCCGCGCCAGCATTTTCTGCTGCAGCGTCTGGTAGGTTGTCTCGCTGACAATCAGGCGCGTGCCGAACATCTTGTTGAGTCCCTCCAGGCGTGAAGCCAGGTTGACGTTGTCACCTATGACGGTGAAGTTGAACCGCCGGGTGGACCCCATGTTGCCCACCAGCATCGGACCAGTGTTGATTCCTATCCCGGCGTCCAGGCGCGGCCTCCCCTGCGCCTCCCAGCGAGACTGTAGCCGGTTCAGCGCTTGGAGCATCGCCAGTCCGGCGCTGCAGGCGCGCTCGGCGTGTTCAGGCTGGGGAAAGGGAGCTCCCCAGAAAGCCATGATGGCGTCGCCGATGTACTTATCCAGCGTTCCCCAGTGGCGGAAGATCACCTCGGTCATCTCAGAAAGATACTCGTTGAGCAGGTCGACCAACGCCGCGGGGGAGAGCCCCTCGGAAATCGTGGTGAAGCCGCGAATGTCGCAGAACATCGCGGTCAGTTCTTTTTCCTCGCCCCCCAAGCGGAGGAGTTCCGGCCGCTGAAGCAATTGATTGATCACGCCCGGTGACACGTATTGCTGGAAGGCGCTGCGAACCTTCTTCCTTTCCCGCTCTTCGAAAAAAAACCGGTAGCTGATGATTCCGGCGTAGTTGAAGGTCAAGGTAGCCGTGGGGAGAAACGCGGCAATCCAGATCCGCTGGGTGGCGAAAAGATAGTGGGCCAACCAGAGGAAGAGGCCAAGGAAAAGCACGAGGATGGCTGTGGCGCGCACGGAGGGCACGACGCTCAGCAGGATGCCCGCCCCCAGGCTAAAGAGCAGAATGAATCCCATGTCGATCAGGTTCTCCCGCAGGCCGCGCCGGATGAAACGGCCTTCCAGGAGGTTGTCGATGAAATTGGCGTGGACTTCCACTCCGGGAAACGCCTCGGTCTGAAACGGCGTGACGGCCATATCGGCGATGCCGGTCGCCGTCGGCCCAATCAGCACCAACCGGTCCCGGAACGCCCCGGGTGGGAGTTTACGCTGGACCACATCGACAAGGGAATAAGTAGGAAACGTTCCCGCCGGGCCATGATAATCAATCTGGACGAATCCCTCCGGGTCCGTGGGAATGGTGATAGGCCCGAAGTCAATCCTCTCCAATCCATTCGGATTGAAGAAAACCCGCACTTCCTCCAAGGGGCGATTGGTGAAGGCCAAAGCTGCCGCGATGTCGAGCGCGGGATAGAAGCTCCCTTGAAATTCGACCATGACCGGCTCGCGGCGCACCACCCCGTCCGCGTCCGGGAGAACGTTGTAGTAGCCAAAATTCTTGGCGTACATAGCGAAGCTCGGTAGGTTCGGGGAGAGCCCGGCGTACTTGGGGCCCTCGAACTTCGCTGCATATTGAGGGTTGACGACCTGGGGATAGGCTTGGAACGACAGATAGTTCAGAAACTCACTGAGAAGGGCCTGGTTTTGAGCCTGGACCTCTTTCTGCGGCAGGAAGAAATAGCCGAGGACCACATTCTCAAAGCGGGAGAGCGCCTCGGCGAATTTCTTGTCGTTGTCCGCTTCAGCCTCAAGCTTCTTGAGCGAAGCCCCAAAGCCCCGAGATTGGACAGCACCCCCTTGAGTGGCCTCGTACTGCTTTCTGACTTGCCGAAGTGCCTGCAAGGCCGAGTTCTGGTCCGGCTGGGGGAAGTTGACATCGAAAGTGATAACCCGGGCTTGAGCTTCGCGCAGGACGTCCACTGCCTCGGCGAAGTAACTCCGCGGGAATGGCCAACGGCCAAGCACATCCTGACTCTTCTGGTCTATCGCGACGATGACCACCTCCCCGCCGGGCGGGCGTGGGCCACGCAACTGGAATCGCATATCCAGCGTCCGAAGCTCAATGTCAGCCAGGAAACGCAGCATGGGGTGGGGATGGGCTGCCAGATACAGGGCCACGTACAGCCCCAAGCTGATCAGACACACGATTCCGCTGATGAGAAGTCCGGCGCGGTAAGTGCGGATGAACCCGAGCAGCCCAGATGCGAGTCGTCGGGGAGCATGGACCATGAATTGGCTCGTCTGCCCGATCACGTCGGTCCCGCCCTCTCAGAAGGCGAAGATCCGAGGGAAGGATAACACAGACGAGGGTTCTCTCTCACGGAGGACAACGGGAGACTGGTCGAGGCACCCAGGAAAGCCCATAAAGTAAGCCGGGAGCAATCCCCTGCCGGGTCCCGTTGCCCCTCTGGATCGTCTTCAAAGGTCCGGCCCGGCGCTTCCACCCAACGCTCTCAGGAGACTAATTCGCGGCGGCGAGTGTTGCTAAGGCAGGCAGCCGCAGCCGGGACCAAACGGGGACAGTTGATGGTCTGTCGCCGCCTGAGCAGCAGTCGCAGCCCTGTGTGCCGCAGACTCGTTTATGGCTGCCGCCTGACCCAGGGCGGCACCGGCTTGGCCCGAGAAATCAGCGGCTTCGGCCACCGTGGCAGCTGTACCGCCGGAAAGCGCTACGGAAACTACACCTTCGGTCAAGGTGACGGCATTAGTCGCGGTCTGCGCTCCGGCCCCGGCTGCCTGCCCCGCAGGAGCGCCCGGAATCTGGGGAGTCGGGGCTTCTCCGACGGTAGTTTGAGTCAGACCTTGCTGCATCCTCGTCGCCGAGGCGCGGGCGGCGCCGGTGGGAGGTGCCACGCGCGGCACGGCCGTATATTCGCCCGCGCGCAACGTGACTTGCCCCACAATCGCCGGATCGATATTCTGAACCGTGAGGATGCCGTCCACGCAGAAGACCCGAGTGAGACCCCTGAAGGCTTCAACTACAAAAACCGTCCCGACTACCCCAATGACCGCCGTCTGCGTTCGGACCTGGAAACCACCGCCCGGCTTGGTGATCTTCACCACTTCGCCGCGCAGCCGCCCCAACTGCAACTCCACCTCGGTCTGCTGACTCTGGGCATCATGCTTGGTAACCTTCATGACCGAGCGAGCGCCAACGTTCAAGAAGGATCCATCAAGAAGGGCGATCCGTACGCGGCCCGTGCGCAAGGTACGGACAACATCTTCCCAGTTGACCGCGTCGTTGAGCTTCAGCGGCAGTTCTGCACTCTGGCCGGGGTGCTGTACAGTCTCCTCCGGGATGGCGTTCGAGACCTTGCCCGCCGGTTGGCCAGCCGCCTGCGGTCCCCCGGCGCGCAGGAGAATGGACTTCCCAGCCGGAAGAAGGAGGGGAGCCCCGTTGCCGCGGATTTCTACGTGACCACGCTCAGCGTACACACGTGCGCTTGGTCCCCCATAGGCGATTCGGCAAATCGCAGGAAAGCCCCCCTCCGCCTGAACAACCACCGAAGAATCCAGCAATTTAATCCGGGTTGGCTGGCGGCCTTCGTTGCGAACGGCGAGGGTACCCTTCTTCAAGTCCACCACAGCACTGCCCGCGATCCGCGACAGGGTGACTTCCCCATTCTCAGCGAGCGTCACGGCCGTGGCGGACGGGAGATTCATCACCGCCACTGCTCCCTTTCCCGTCGTAATGACATCTCCCGCAAAGA
The DNA here is from genome assembly GCA_050014795.1 of Terriglobia bacterium. GTDB lineage: Bacteria > Acidobacteriota > Terriglobia > UBA7540 > UBA7540 > JALHUF01. The sequence continues at coordinate 6,046 of JBEKCQ010000208.1, forward strand.
GTGCCGTTGCAGGGAACGCAGCCTGCTTGTCAATCCACACGTCACCTTTCGCTGCGAGGAAGCCCAGGGGCTGAGGGGATTCTTGCCTCCCCGCACCGACGCCGTTGGCGCCGGCCAGAATCAGAACTGCCGTCAACATCCCGGGAATAGCACGGCCAGACATGATGAAGCCTCCTCGAACCAGGTTGCGCATTCCCCTCGCCCCGGACGGCTAGACTCCGATCATCAATTCACCGTCAGGGTCACCGTGGTGTCATGGGTCAACTCGACGTCTCCGGAGGGAACCGTGTAGGTCCCCCTGACCGTCAGCATGTACGTCCCCGCCGGCGTCCCGCTTCCCGACGAAGTCGACATCGACCCGCCTCCCCCGCACGCCGCCCACACCAGCACCAGCAGCAGGCTGAAGCTCAGCGCCAGCCAAGCGCGCCGCCGTCGTGTGGTAAATGCCGCCAGGAGTGTCAAGCTCGCCAATCCCAACGGCATGGGCAGACCTCTGGGCATGCCCGCCCCCGGCGGAGACAGCCGCGTCCCGGGCGCCAGCGCCCGCGCTGTCGTCGTCACCCGCACCGTCGCCTGCCCCAGGCTTGAACCATCCAGCGTCACCGTCGAGGGCGCAACAGTGCACGTCGCCCCCTGCGGCGCCCCGCCGCAGCTCAGCCGCACCGTTCCTGCCAGCCCGTTCACTGGCCGGATCGCCAGCGCATAGCTCTTTGCCTCTCCCGCCCGCACCGTCGCTCGCTCCGGCGCCCGCGTGAACGCGAAATCAGAGATCAATACTGTCAGCGAGTCTGACACCCACCGGAACTCGCTCACCGCGTTCACTACCACGGTCACCCACTCTGCCGTCACCGCCCTCAGGTTGCTCACCTTCAGCGTGCTGCTGCCGCTAGGCGGAATTGTCGCCGGACTGAGCGCACAAGCGGCGGGATTCTGGAGCGAGCAGCTCAACTCGATCGGCACCGGCGTACAACTCGGACTGGAGTCCGAAACGCCGAAGCTGGTCGAATCCGTGCCGCGCAGCACGGTTGCCGACCGCGCGCTGGTCAGCAACCGGCAAGCAGCTGTCCCCGTCCCCGACAAGGCTACCGTGTGCGGACTACCTGGAGCGTCGGAATTAAGGGTGAGTGTTCCCGGGGTGGTCCCGAGGCCCGGCGGGTGGAACTTGACGCTGATCGTGCAGTTCGCCCCCGCCGCCAGGCTCGTTCCGCAAGTGTGGGTCTCGGAGAAGTTGGCGCTCGGCACGATGCTCCTGATCGTCAGCGCGGTGCCGCCCGTGTTGGTCAGCTTTACGTCGATCGAAGGGCAGTCAACTATGTTCAGCGGATGCCGGATGAAGTCCACGCTGCTCGGCGACAGACTCACCACCGGCCCCACAATCCCCGTCCCGCTCAGACTCACGACACGGGGGCTGCCCGGCATCAGTGATGGTGATTGCTCCCGTGCGGTTACCCGTCGCAGTGGGCGCGAACGTGACATCGATGACGCAGCTAGCTCCTGCGACCACCGTCCCGCCGCTCGGGCATGTCGTAGTACCCACCAGGGCAAAATCCCCGCTTACGACAATCCCCGAAATGTTCAGTGCCACCGCGCCTCTATTGGTCAGGGTCACCGTCTGCGCCGCGCTGGGGCTACCGACCACCACACTACCGAAGTCGAGACTGGTCGGCGAGAGGCCAACGCCCCCGGCCTGTAAGAGAATGGAAACCGTGTTGGAGTTTGCGTTGGCAACGGCCAAGTCGAGCCGGCCATCTCCGTTGAAATCGCCTGCGGCCAAGTAGAGGGGATTGGCGCCGACCGCATATTGCACGCCGGCCTGGAACGTGCCGTCGCCATTGCCCAGCAGAATGGATACTGTGTTGGACTGCTGGTTGCTGACCGCCAGATCGAGCTTCCCATCCCCGTTGAAATCTCCGGGGGTTACGGCATACGGTGCGGCGCCGGTAGCGTAGTCCACATGAGTTTGGAAGGTCCCGTCGCCATTGCCCAAGAGGATGGAAACGGTATTCGAAACGCCGTTGGTAACGGCGAGATCTAGCTTGCCGTCCCCGTTCAAGTCGGCCGTGGCCACGTCGAACGGCTCGAGCCCTGCCTGGAATGTCGTCGCGGACTGAAACGTCCCGTCCCCATTCCCCAGCAGAACGGACATGGTAGTACCGCTACCGGTGCCCGAGACGGCGAGGGCCAAATCAAGCGTGCCGTCCCCATTGAGATCGCCAGGGACCACCGAGAACGGGAAAATACCGGCGTCATAGTCCACCTGGGTCTGAAATGTGCCATCGCCGTTGCCTAGAAGGATGGAAAGCGAGCCCGTGAAGGCCAGATTGGTAACGGCCAAGTCGAGCTTGCCATCGCCGTTGAAATCGGCGGCGGTCACCCCGATGGAAGCTGAGCCAGTAGGGTAGTCCACATGGGGCTGGAACGTCCCATCCCCGTTCCCCAGAAGGATGGATACAGATCCAGGACCCGCCGCATTGAAGTTTGCGACCGCCAAATCAATCACGCCGTCCCCGTTGAAATCGCCTGTCGTGACCGCAAACGGATTGGTGCCTGTGGCGTAATCCACGCCGGGCTGAAAACTCCCATCACCGTTCCCTATCAGAATGGAAACCACGTTGGAAGTATTGTTAGCGACAGCAAGATCGAGTTTGCCATCCCCGTTGAAGTCCGCTGCCGTGACCCCGTATGGATTACCGCCCGTGGTCACATCTGTTCGCACTAGTGAGACTGAGGAAGTGGGGTCGGTGATGTGGAAGAAGACAACGTTCGATCTACCGGCGGGCGGGGGATTGTCGACGGTCACCGAGGCCGTAGTCGCTGTCGCCACATCCACGGCCAGGATGTCTGCCGTAACTTGGCCGTTGTTGACGAACGTGGTCGTCCGCGGGTTGCCGTTCCAGTGCACGATCGAATTGACGGTGAAACCCGTCCCATTGACGGTCAGCGTGAACGCCCCGGTCCCCGGCGCGGCGCTCGTCGGCACGAGCGGCTGATTCACCAAGGGGACAGGGTCCGGGAGCGCCTGTCCGTATAACCTCGCCGCGCAGAGTAGCGCCACCAGGATTGTGCTGACACCCGTCTGCCGCCTTAGTGAAATCATCGCAACCCCCGTTTACCCGTATCACCTTCTGTTTAATGCCGCCGCCCGTGCTGGCAACTCCCGCTCGTGACTCTCGACTTTCCCGGCGCCTCTGCAGCCATCACGACTCAGGGCGGTAAAGGACCATCCCCCGCGCCCTGCCGCGCAGCTTTTGAAGGAAGGCTCCGAAAGAGGAGGGGATTATACCACCCGAGGCCAGATGGTTCAGAAGCAATCCAAGAGGATTTTCGACCTAAGAATTGGGCGCACGGGACGGGAAGAACCCGGGAAGCTTTGTCACCTTTCAACCGGCAGATTGGAGTTAGCGCTCCAGTCCGCCCAGGAGCCGTCGTACACGCGGACGCGCGGATAGCCCATCAGGCGCAACACGAAATAAACCTCGGCCGCACGTATTCCCATCTGGCAATACGTAACCACTTCCTGCTCGCGCGAGACCTGGGCCGCGGCGAAGAGCGCCTCAAGCTGCTCGGCAGGGCGGAGAATCTTGCTGTCGCCGGGCTCAAGGGTACGGGTCCAATCAATGTTCACGGCGCCCGGGATGTGCCCGCCCACGTACTCTGCCGGAGAGCGGGCGTCCACCAGCTTCAATTCCTTCAGGTGCGCCACCACCCACTGTGATGTGGCGATCAGTGCGCCGTTCGGGTTCGGGGTGAAATCTCCCGGCGCGACGCTGGGAGTCTCGGTGGTCGTGGCTCGGCCCTCGCTCTGCCACTTCCGGAAACCACCATCGAGGACCTGGACGCGCGGGTGCCCGAAGAACTCCAGAACGTAGAATACCCGGGCGGCGTACCGGTAGCCCTGATCGTCATAGAGCACCACGCGCGAGGTGGCGCTCACGCCTGCCACCCGAAAGAGCCGTTGCGCCCCCTCCGAGGGCATCGGCAATCCCTGGCGGTTGGCCTGCAGATCGTCGGTGGTGGGCGCCGGCAGATTCACCGCGCCAGGAAGGTGTCCCTGGCGATATTCTTCCGGCGACCGCGCGTCAAGTATCCGCACGTCCGCGTTCGACAGGACACTCGCCAGCTCGGAAGTCCCAATTAGTACCTGCGGATTCCGATATCCACTGGTCTGAGCTAAGAGCATCGTAGTCCCCAGAAGCAGTGAAGCAGGCAACAGCAGGAGCCATCGCGGCCTCGGCATACCATCCTCCTTGGGTCAATCGCAATTACGAGTCGCACGGCAGGTGGGCCAAGCGCGCCTACCAGCTTACGCTGCCGGCGGTTTGGGTGCTTGGGCCGGGAGTTCCCGCGCTTGCACCTCGGATTGAAACCCAGCCTTCTTGTGGCTGCCGTCGCAAAAGGGTTTGTTCTCCGAATGCCCGCAGCGGCAGATATAGATGGCCGTGCGCCCACCCAAACCGAACGCTTGGCCTTTTCCATCGCAGAGCGCTATTTCGCCTTCGACTTGCAGTGGCCCATTGCCAATTACCGTGATTTTCGTCAAGTGCTCCTCCGGGTTTCGCGCCTCCGCCTCGCGCTCACTGACTACCCTTGATGGAATTGCCCTGCGTTCCGGTCTAGGGTACTCTAGGCCCACCTGGGCCACGCCCGCCGTTGCCCGACGGAGACAGCCATGGCGGCAAACCTCGCACGCATTATAGAGCAGCTCAAGCTGGAAAGGGACATTCTGCGGGACGGCGGCTACGGACGCTCTGGCCCCGCGCCCTGGAAGCCGACGACTCTGTTCCGAGATTCGGTCACCTGCCTCAGCTTTGGCTTGGCCGTCAAACGGCGCTCCTGCAAGGAATGTCTCCTGTGGGAATGGGTCCCGGAAGACCACCGCCACGAGGACATCCCCTGCCACTTCATCCCCCTGAATCGGAATGGAGACACCATCGCGTCGCTGGAAGCCGCAGGCGACCGCGAGAAAGCGGAACACGCTCTCCTCGGCTGGCTGGAGACGACCCTTCATCAGTTGGAGGAGCGAGCCCGCCACGGCGAGCAGGAACCCTCGGACTCCTAAGACGACTCTAAGCTGCCGGCGCTACATTTCCCGCAACTGAATCTGCATGCAGAGGTTCATCGCCGGAGTGACTTCGCGGAACACCGCGAGCATGGACTCCACCAAGTCCAGGCCCGTGGTGCCCTGCACGTCGTTCTCCGGCATCGGATAGTAGAGCTGGAAGCCCGCCCAGTGACTCCCGGGCGCGGCGTCGAGTAATCTCCGCAGCTTCCGCATGTCCGGGAAATTGGCTTTCGAGAAAACTGGCGACTCGGCTTCCCAACTGCCCGCGTGGAGCATGAAGCCTTCGCGGCAGATCAGCCGCTTGAGCTCGCGTTCCATGGCGCTCTTGGGCTTGAGCGCGGCCAGGAGCCGTTGCCAGTCCCAATCGGAGCGCAACTGGCATTCGCGATACTCGCGCGGCGCTTTCAGGTAGCCGCGCTCGATCTGCAGGCCCGACTTGAAGAGCTTGTCGTCCGTGTCCACCTCGATGAAAAACTTCGCGCAACCGAAGCTGACGTGCGAGGAAAGCGGCTTGGCCTCGCGGTTGGCACGCGGCAGGTAGGCAATCCATTGCCAGAACACGCCGCGGCCCCAGCGCTCCGTCACAAACGGTTGCTGATGGCGCGCTTCGAGCTCGAGCTTTAGGATGCGCGTGATGCGCTCGTTGTCCTCCAGGTTCCCCACATGTATCCCGCGCCGAAAGTCCAGAAATTCCGGCCGAAACCCAATCGCCACCTTGGGGACCGGCAAACTAAGCTCGGATCTTCCTGCCATGATTCCTCCGCCCAGCTTCCAGGATTGTGCCGCAATTATATCCGTGCGCGGCTAAATATGCTTCGGTTGTAGCGACGGTTGATGACCGCCGGCGGGTAGTGCGTACATCGCGCCTTCCGCGATGTGGGCGAGCGGGAGGGCACGACTTTAGTCCTGCCGCGAGAGCACGCACCCTACATTCTTGGGGGCTTTAGCCCTTGAGGAGCTCATATCTCACAGCCTGAAGGCCCTGCAGAATCGGCTGCTCCGACCGCAAGGCGGACGCTTGTGAAAACGTACGAATCCCGACCGACACTGTTCGGAAGCGGACACTCCCTCACACTGTATGG
>JBEKCQ010000209.1:0-4850 GCA_050014795.1 Terriglobia bacterium
TTGGGCTCAAAGCGCTGGTCGTTGTACTGGAACATGGGGCCTCCTTCGCCGGCATGCAGTAGGGCGCTGGAGAGCGCCAGCAGCGCGGCTGTCACGACGCATTTCATCATAGCCAACTCCTGTTCTGGGTTGCAACCACGGTACGAACCACGCTCCCCAAGTTGCCGAACGGCCTCGGGCTGAGGGCCTCGCCCGAAGCGGGCAGCGCTGCCTGACTCTAACACAACTCGGCAAGCAAACCATCGCGGGTGGCGCAGACCATCTCTGGTCTGCGATCTTGCAGTGGCGCCTCTTGGCGCGCAGAGGGTAGCGAGGACTTGTTCTCCAAGTCCGCGGCTCGTCCCTTGGGCGGCGACAAACCGCCGCAGAGTCCTGCACCGGACGGTACAGGGCAGAGTTACAGAACAACTCCGCGCTACCCGCTGATCCTGCAATCTACACGATGGCAGCTTTTGCCACGTCACGCTTCAGGAATTGCGACGAAAGAAGATAAATGAATTGTGTCGGCACCTCGTTCAAGATGCCCTCGATCTGCGCTCCGTATTCACTGTCCAACAGCCTGTCGAAGTGATGTGGTCGATAACGAGTTATCGAGCCCAAGAAGAACATCACCATGTACATGGAAAGTAGTTGCGGTAGAACTCTAGCTCGCTCCTCCCGCGGAGGGACGTACAGGTAGTACCTCAAGTACGGGGGAACAATCAAAACACAGGACCAGAGCGAGTGTCGTATCCCATCTACTACATTCATCAATACGTCGCTCGGTCTATGGGTGTAGGAGTCCGGCAATTTCTTCTCTAGGCAAACCACATCCGGCTCGGCTGGTACGCGAGCGATTCTCCAGCGCGGCCCCAGTCTGGTTCCCCTCAGTAGCTCCGCGTACGTGATTCCAAGCGGAGCTAAATCCTCCTTCCGCAAGACGGCTTGAACCCAGATAGAGCGGGCAGTTGAGTCTTTGAGAAACCGCAGTTCGTGTATGCCGACGAATCGCTCCTTGGCTTGTGCAGCTGAGCACCAAACGCGATGTCCAGAGAGAATCTGAGGTAGAATCTCACCGAGACGATACCTGCGGTTCCTCTTTAGCTGCTGGCCACTTACTGCTTGGAGAAAATCGGCAAAAAGTTGGGGCCTCTTCCCGGTCGTGGGGAATGCCAGAATCGGGGCGCCTTCGACTTGTCCCAAACTGGCAGTCTCCCTGAGTCCATGTTGTGGTCTATAGTCTTTTGCACCCCGCCCCGTAGTAAGGATGAAGGCCTTGGCGAGGTTTAGCATACAATAGTAAAGAAGCACGGGCTTGGCATGTAGGACTCGCCCCAAGAGTGAAGCTTCGTAAAAGTCCTCTGCCTGCGCACAAAAGGCCTGCGCGGGTTCCCGAAGTTGCTTGGGACACCTCTGTGCAATAGCCTCGGCGATTATTGGCCAAGGGTCGGCAGCGAACACACGGTGTTGGACGCCGTACCGTCGTTTTGTCCTTCCAACAGGCCAAAGAGAGAAGGCGATAGCCTGCTTCTTCATGCTTAGCCTTTCGCCTGTTCGTGCTTCCACAATCTGCGGCATCGAACAAACCTCCGGTTACACAAGGAAGTACTAGACCAGCAAATTCCCCGACTATGGGTTGGCGGCTGCCTTGCGCAGACCATCCCCCGTATAGGCCTCTGCTATGGCACCGCCTGACGCGCGGAGCCGAAGCTCCGCGCCAGCGCGACCTCTACCACCCCACCTCGCTTTCATCCACGTCGAACTCGAATGACATTTCCTGGATGAAAGTGTTGTTTCGCATTCGGATGTTCCTGCCGCCTGAGATTGCGATCCCCCTGCCCTTTGACCCTACCAAGCTTCGATAGTACTTCTCCACGGCGTCGCGAAATGCTTGATAGTTGATTGGTCCCTTGTATCCGTGGGGTCTACTCACCTCTATCGGACCGCTCTCGAAGTCACCTCCGACGGTCTGTTTGATGTCCGCGTACAAGTCAGGATGTTCCTTTCCTGCTATCGTGAAGGTGAAAAACACTCTCGAAACCATGTGCTCGTCGTTACTGCCGTAATCTTGCGAGTCTTGAATGCACTTGTGAAAAGTGAGGTTTGCTCTCGCCATACAACCACCCTTCCTTTCAGTCTGTTTGCCTTAGGCACCACGTTGTTCGCGCTCTGGACGGTGAAGGTCGTCGCCCTCCGCGGCTCCCCCCGATCTGTAATCACCCGTTGTCGCCGTTGATCATGGCCATGGCGATCTTTCGGTGTTGCCGTCGGGCGAGGGTGTCGCTCAGGGCAACGCTAACGCGTTTGCAAAGGGGGTGCAAGGAAAAAGTTCAAAACCAGGGGCTAGGTGTTAGGGGTTGGGGACTAGGATGTCGGACCATCGGGACGTCGAACCATGGGGACATCGGACCAATGAACCATCGGGACATCGGACCATCGGGCCGTTGAATCAATGAGCCGATGAACCGATGAACCGATCAACCAATGAGCCGATCAACCGATGAGCCGATGGCGCGATGTTTCCCGAGTCGCGAATCCCGAGTCCCGAATCCCGAGCGAAGCGCGCGGTGTTAAGCCGCTTCGACCGGTTGCAGCCGCGCGGTGAAGTGGCGCAGGAAGGGAGCTTCGTAGGTAAGCCTCAAGCCGCGAATCTCGTCGCGGCGCTTCCAGACCTCCAGGATTACTTCCACGACGTAGTCGATGTGGCTCTGGGTGTAAACCCGCCGAGGGATCGCCAGCCGCACCAGGTCCATGGTGGCGTGCGGGCCGAACATGAGCGTGCCGATTTCGACCGACCGGATGCCGCCTTCCAAATAAAGCGCGCCTCCGAGTGCCACACCGGGGAAGCTCGCGGGCGGGATGTGGGGGAGGAAGGCGCGGGCGTCGAGATAGATGGCGTGGCCGCCGGGCGGCTGCACGATGGGCACACCTTCGTCGGAAATGTGCCGGCCGAGATACCCCGTCGAGGCAATCCGGTACTTGAGGTAATCCTCCTCCAGCGCTTCATCCAGTCCCACGGCCACGGCTTCCAGGTCGCGGCCGGCCATGCCGCCGTAAGTGGGATAGCCTTCGGTGAGGATGAGCAGGTTCTCTTCCTGCTGGGCGAGCGCGTCGTTGTTGGTGCAGAGGAAGCCGCCGATATTCGCCAGGCCGTCCTTCTTCGCCGACATGGTGCAGCCGTCGCCCAGAGCAAACATCTCCTGAGCGATCTGTTTGGGCGTCTGGTTTTCGTAACCCTTCTCGCGCAGCTTGATGAAGTAGGCGTTCTCGGCGAAGCGGCAAGCGTCGAAATAGAGCGGGATGCCGTGCCGGCGGCAGACGGCGCTGACCGCGCGCGCGTTTTCCATCGAGACGGGCTGACCGCCGCCGGAATTGTTGGTGATGGTCAGCATGACGAGCGGCACGCGCTCGCGGCCGACGCGCGCGATGAGTTCTTCCAGCGCGGCCACGTCCATGTTGCCCTTGAAAGGATGGACGCGCGCCGGGTCTTTCCCTTCGGGGATGAGCAGGTTCACCGCCTCGGCGCCCACGAATTCGATGTTGGCGCGCGTGGTGTCGAAGTGAGTGTTGTTGGGCACCACGTCGCCCGGCTTGCACATCACGGAGAAAAGAATTCGCTCCGCGGCGCGTCCCTGGTGCGCGGGAATCACGTGGCGGTAGCCGAAGATGTCGCGGATGACGCGGCGGAAACGCTCGAAGCTGCGGCTGCCGGCGTAACTCTCGTCGCCTTCCATCATCGCCGCCCACTGGTGGGTGCTCATGGCCGCCGTGCCGGAGTCGGTGAGCAGGTCGATCAGGATGGCCTCCGCCGACAGCAGGAACAGGTTGTGGTGCGCGCGCTCGAGAAGCTGCTCGCGCTCTTCGCGCGTGGTCCAACGAATCGGCTCGACGGTCTTGATCTTGAATGGCTCGATGATGGTCTTGAACTCCATCGTCACCCTCCCGCGAACATATGTAGCGGCCGCCTTCAGGCGGCCACCGGAACATTCGTAGCGGTCGCCCTGGCTGGCGGCCTGAAGGCCGCCGCTACGTGGCCGCTACGTGGCCACGGGCGGCACGCCCGTGGTACGTCTGGAGCGGCGGGTTCATGCCGCCACGGCGAGTTTATCCCTCCCCAGGACGCGGGGGAAGCGCCGCGTGGGCCACCTCGGGTGCGCCCTCACCCACCCCCGGCCAGCGCGCCAACTTGCCGCTTGACTTTTGGAATGTAAGGAATAAAGTGGCAAACAGGGAAAGTAGCGCGTTTCGCCGCGGCGGCGGTCGAAGAGGTAGTGTCGGCTGTTGCCAGATGCGAGCCAGCCGACCCGGTAGTTGGCCCGACCGAACATTGCGGCCTGGATGATTCTTTGACGATTCACCTCCGTGACCCGGCGCGTCCGGGAGGAAGGGGAGGGCGTCATGTTCCAGATGATTGACGAGGCGAAGTCCAGCCCCGAAGACCGAAAGCTCTTCTGGTACAAAGTTGGCGCGTTCATTGTGGCCATGGGTGTGTTAGGCGGGGTGGTCTACTTCTTCGCTTTCGGCTCGATTACTCACTAGCTTGTGGCGGGGAGAGCGGAAACTGCTCGGCGACGAGCCGCAAAGCATCCTCGCGGGTGTGTAGCTTCCCCTCTAGCTGCGCGTCTTCCACAGCCTGAAGTATTTCCTTGAACAGCGGACCGGGAGTGTACCCCTGCGCAATCAGGTCATTGCCGCTGAGGAGCGGCGCGGGCTTGATCTGCTCGGCGGGAGTTTCTGCCAGCAGGCGCCGCGCCAACTCATAATTCGTCAGGTCGCCGTGGCTCGCCAGGCAATCCAGCCGATGCAGCTCCAGGTGCTCCTCAAAGCCTTCCATCCGGAGGAATCGCAGTTGGGTCGAGCGCCGCATGCGG
>JBEKCQ010000210.1:0-4829 GCA_050014795.1 Terriglobia bacterium
TTCGCGCCGGCTCTCGATTTCATCGCGCAGTATTCCCTGACGTACTGCGAGCTGCGCGAACTCTGGAACAAGAACATCATGAACGTCTCCCAGGCAGACCTGACCCGCGCGAAGGCGCTGATTCGGCAGCGGGGGTTACGCGTCAGCGACATTGCCTCACCCGTGTTCAAGTACAACCTGCCGGAGATGCCCGCGCGCGAGGAGAAGCGCGACACGTTCCGCGCCACGTTCACTGACCAGGACACGGACGATTTACTGCGTCGAGTCTTCGAACTCGCCCGCTTTTTCGGCACGAACCAGATTCGCGTCTTCAGCTATTGGCGCGTGGACGAGCCGGAGAAGGCTTATCCCCACGTCCGCGATCGCTTGGCCAAAGCAGCGGCGCTGGCAGAGCGTAACGGGATGATCCTGGCCCTGGAAAACGAGCCCGCCTGCAACATCGGAACTGGAAAAGAACTCGGGCGGATCATTCGCGACATCAACTCGCCCCACCTGCGCGGCACGTGGGATCCCGGCAACTCCGTCATGCTGGGTGAGGTCCCTTACCCCGACGGTTACCGCGAAGTCCGCGGGCTGTTCTCCCATATGCATTTCAAGGACGTGAGAAAGGACCCCCAAACCGGCAAACTGATTTGGGCGCCGGTCGGAGCCGGTAGCGTGGACTATCACGGCCAGATCAAGGCCCTGCGGGAGGACAACTATCAGGGGACGATGTCACTCGAGACCCATTACCTCCGCGCCGACGGGAACAAGCTCGAGAGTACGCGAGAGTCACTCGAGGGCTTGCTCAGACTTTTGAAAGAGTCTTCACCCTCTCGGTAGGCCGGGTTGTAGCGCCGGTCTATGACCGGCGGGAAGCCCCACCCCACTCCCCTCCCCCTCCGGGGACTAAGGGGTGGGCAGAGCGGCGCTACGGCGGGCCACTTCCCCTGATCGCATCAGTCAGCCGACGGATAAACGACGCGATGTATACGCCACCGGCGAAGCTTGCTGTTATCCATAGTATTTGAATTGTTTCCAGAACTCGGCCCAAGGTTTCCGCAGCCGCCGGCAAACGAAAATGTCCGGATGTTCTGAGGTCTCTTCGTTCTGGACCCCGTAGCGGTTGGTAACATGCCCCGCCAGTTCACACGACTCGAAATTTCGCTGCAAGAAGTCTTGTGGCAGTCCGACCACGACAAGTGTTTGCGGCGGCGGATCCCCGTAGCCCCGCAGCCAGTAGGAGTTTATTCCGCTGATCGCTTCGGGCAGTCCGTAGGCCGGACCATAGAGGTTGAGTGCACCCGCCTCTCCGTAATTGCCTGCCAGGACGCCCACCTGCGCTTGCTCTGCTGCGGGTAGAGAATGACGGATACTTGCAACTGTTTCCACTAACTCCGGCCAGCCAATCTCCTCACGAAAGCTGTCGTTGCCTTTATTCACGATCTTCCACCAGGAGGAGTTCACCGGAGCGATCGGCAGCACCAATGCCACAGCGATCACGCCCCCCGCCGCTAACGCCGTCCAGGTGAGTGTCTTCGTGAGGCGGGCCCATCCCGGGCTGAGCGAGCCAACCCAGCGTTCCCCAGCTACCGCGCCTGCCGCGAGCAGTATCGGATAGGCTGGCGCAAGGTAGAAGCTGCGAGCTTTGGCGACAAAGAACACCAAGAAGGGCACGACGAACAGCCAGCCCATCAGGGCGTACCGCTTTCTTTCCGGCCCCGCGAAAAAATACAGCAAGCCCGCAATCCACAGGGGCACACTGAAAAGGTTGGTGCTAACGAAGAACTGTTCTCTCAGAAATCCCTCGGTGCGGCCTATGCGAACGTCGCGAGCGTGGATATAGCGCAGGAAATCCAGCGAGATGAAATGGTGCTGGAACTGCCAAAGCAAGTTGGGAAGGAAAACCAGCAGGGAGAGCGCGACGCCGCACCAAAGCCACGGACTTCTCAAGTGCCGGCGCACGGGCGTAAGCAGAACGCCTGCCACGATCCCCAGAACCAAAAATCCCATCGTATACTTGGTCAGCATCCCCAGGCCGATCACGGCGCCAATCGCCACCCACCACCGCGGGTCTTCAGACTTAAGCAAGCGAATCATGAAGTAGGCGAGCAAGACCCACCAGAGATAATCAAACGAGACGTACTGGAAAAGGAACCCCGCGATGAGAGACAAGGGTGCGATCGCAACCGCTAAGGCCGCCACGCCCTGGGCCAGCCGTTTACCCCCGAGTTCGCGGGCCATCAAGCCGCTCAGCATCACCGCCACGCCCTGGGCCAGGGCTGCAAATAAGCGCACGCCGATCAGCGAGGGCCCGAAGAGTTCCAGCGCCACGCGGGCAATAAAAGGTGTGACCGGTGGATAGGCGACGTAGCCCCAGGCCAAGTAGCGGGCATCGTCGAGCGTGGCCAGTTCGTCACGGTGGAAGCCGTACTGGCCGTTGGTGACGGTGTGGAGGAGGATTACGAACAGCGCCAACGCGCCCAGGATTAGGAAGTCAGTATCCTGTCGGAGCCGGGATGGCTTCACGTTCCCGTCCTCTCGCCGTCAGACAGGGGTTCATTGTACAAGACATCGCCATGGATTGGGCGGGAGGGCGTAGCGCAGGTCCCGCTTCTTAGACCTGCGGCACTTCAAGATGCTGCAACATCCCCGTGGACGGGCCCAGCGCTCGCCCCAGGGGCTCAAAGACCGGGGCCGGGGGCTCGGGCCTGGGGGCTGGCGCGCGCTCGGACCGAGACCACGATCCACACGTATGGTTTCTCTTCTGTCCCCAGTCCCTAACCCCTGCCCCCTAATCCCTGGCCCCTGCCTTCTCGCCCGTGTGGTTGAACACCATCGTCGTCGAGCCCAGGTGATTGCCGTGGATGAACTAGGTCACATTGCCCTGATACTTGGCAAACGGCGCCCACGGAACTTCAAGACAGACCGCCCACAAAGTTGCCCAGCGAACGTTGACAACTCACTCCCAGCGGGTGTGGACGCCTTGCCTACAGACGACTTGGTTTCCCCTTGTCGTTTCTATTCGTCCAAAACTCTCCGCTCGGGCGGTACTTTCGGCTTCGAAGCAGACGCGGGCGGACTCCGCCAAGAGTAGTCATAATAGAGGCGGCAATGGCAGCTTCCAGCGGAGCGAAGAACAGGAAGAACAAACTGGGGAATTGGCTCCTCGTGCGCAAATAGACCACGCAAGCTGCCACATGGATAGTAAGCAATCCCCCAAAGACCAACAGACTACGCATTCTCTTCATGCCGTGCCCGCATGCGTAGACGACAACTCCAAAGACAAATCCAGTCCACAGCACAAACCCGAACCACTTCTTGACATCGACGCCGAGCCAATCCAGGAAGGGTAGCAGCCCGAACAGACAAACATTGGCGAGTAGGGCAAATGCTATCAGCTGAAACCTTTCCTTCAGCGTCAGTTTTTCTTGCATCAGCTAGTCTCCCAGCTCTTTGCATTGGCGGGTGGCGCATACCCCGAGACGTCGGGGTGTGCGAGCCGGGCTGTAAAATACGCGCAAGTCGCGCCCGCGCCATGATTACGGGCTGAATCATCTTCACTATCTTACCGCCAGCACCTGCCGCCGCACGCGGCTTGGTTAGCTCCCCTGACAACTGGCCCTGGTCAACCTTCCGGTTCTACTACCTTGAGGATTCGTCGCTGCTGACTATGGACAGCCTCCCCTGATCGCTCACGTCGGAAACCACGCGCTGTATGCGCCACCCGCGGGCACCTTGGCGACCGACAGAACATCGCTCCACCTTTCAGCGGTCATTGACCATAGCGTCTCAAGCGCCTTACCATCGAACCCTTGCTCATCGACCGTTTCGGTTCTTTGACCATTGCTACGCGTTACAGGCCTCCGCGGCCCAGCCTATTGCGGCTGCGTTCATCCCCCACGCGGCTACTCACGACCGTCTTTCTTCGGCGCATCGGGCGGACCTGTGATGCGAAAGTCCAGCCCGTAAACGGGCCTACGCAGAGTCAACCTCGGCCGAAGGAATGCCGTAATGAAATTCCCAGCGCAAGAGATTACGAAGGAGAGTATGAGAGCCGCAAGAACGAAGCCCATCCCTGAAAGGCCTGTAAGGTACGTGATCAGAACGCCCAAAGGAAGGCTGATGAGCGCGATTGGTAAGACCAAGCGGGTGTCGCTTTCCAATAGCCCTCCACAACCTGGGCAACGGAATTCTCCAATCCGCACTTGGCCCTTCTCCATCCTGAAGCCACACGCCGGACACAAGACTGGTTTGACTAGTTTGATCAACAACGTTCCTTTTCTAGCCTCTGTTTTCTTACCCCGCCGTCGTGTCGACATCCTCTATGACTTTACCGCGGGTGGCGCATACATGCCGCCCTCTGGCATGTGTGCGACCCAAGGCTGCAATCGCGCTGCCCAGCCGGTTGAGACTGTCGCGGGTGGCGCATACATGCCGCCCTCTGGCATGTGTGCGACCCAGGGCTGCAATCGAGCTGGTCAGCCGGTTCAGACTGTCATAGGTAAACTCCGCCTTGTGCCGCAGGCTGGTGTACCGGGAGTCTTTGTACATGTATCCGATCACATTCCCGTTGTTGGCGCCGGACTGGCTGACCTGCTGTTCGCACTCCCTGAGTGTCTGTATACCAGAATAGTAATTGCTTATCAAAGAGACGTGCGCCGGCGGGAAGGGTCGCGAGCCGATTGGATGCGCTGGGGATGCGAGCGGATGTTGAACGTGTGCCTCTGTCCCGATGCCCAGCTTCACGGGTTTCCCGCCTCCCTGCTTGCTTCCTTAAGTCTATCTGCTGCCTCCCGCAGAAATCACGGCGATGGCCACCATGAGCAGACCGATGCCTACCAGGGAAT
>JBEKCQ010000211.1:0-4763 GCA_050014795.1 Terriglobia bacterium
GTCCGGCGTGATCGTCCCCGGCAACCCGGAAAAATCGAAGGCGGCGCTCATCTACGGCCAGATGACCGAACCGCCGGGCGCGCGGCTGCGCGTAGGTTTGAGCGGCCTCACCGTGGCCGAATACTTCCGGGATGTCGAGGGACAGGACGTGCTCCTGTTCATCGACAACATCTTCCGCTTCACCCAGGCGGGCTCGGAAGTCTCCGCCTTGCTCGGCCGCATGCCCTCCGCCGTGGGCTACCAGCCCAACCTTTCCACCGAAATGGGCGAGTTGCAGGAGCGCATCACCTCGACGCAGAAAGGGTCCATCACTTCCGTGCAGGCCATCTACGTTCCGGCCGACGACTTGACGGACCCCGCGCCCGCCACCACCTTCTCGCACCTGGACGCCACCACGGTTCTGTCCCGGCAACTCGTGGAGATCGGCATCTACCCGGCGGTGGATCCCCTGGCCTCCACGTCGCGCATCCTCGACCCGCGCATCGTAGGGGCGGAGCATTACAACGTGGCGCGCGCCGTCAAGGCCATCCTGCAAAAATACAAGGATCTCCAGGACATCATCGCCATCCTGGGCATCGACGAACTCTCCGACGAGGACAAGCTCACCGTGGCGCGGGCGCGCAAGATCCAGCGCTTCCTTTCTCAACCCTTCTTCGTGGCCCAGCAGTTTACGGGCCTGGAGGGGAAGTACGTGAAACTCGAAGACACCATCCGCGGCTTCAAGGAACTGGTGGAGGGCAAGCACGACGGTGTCCCCGAGCAGGCGTTCTACATGGTGGGGACGATCGAAGAAGCCCTGGAGAAGGCGGAGAGAATGAAGACGGCAGCGTGATCTGAGATTGACTGATCGGGCCATCGAGCCATCGGATCATCGCCAAGACCTCCATAGAGGTTGTTGCCGGTCCCGATGAATCAATGGCCCGATGAACCGATGAACCGATCATGGTAGATTCGCTTCCCAGTCACCTCCAACTCGAAATCGTCACCCCGGACCGCCAGGTCGTGCATGATGCGGTGGACTCGGTCACCATTCCGGGCAAGAGCGGCTACCTGGGCATCCTGCCGGGACACGCGCCGCTGCTCTCCGAACTCCGGACGGGCGAAGTCGTTTATACCCGCGGGGAGACGAAGAGCTATCTGGCGGTGAGTTGGGGATTTGCCGAGGTGCTGCCGGAGCGCGTCATCATCCTGGTCGAGACCGCTGAGCGTGCCGAGGAAATTGACCTGGAGCGCGCCACGCACGCCTTGGAACGCGCCGAAGAGCGCCTCCAGAAGTTCTCCGACCCCACCGTCGACGCCGAGCGCGCCCGCGAAGCCTATGAGCGCGCCCGGGCACGCTTGCAGGCCGCCCGCCGCACCGGCGACTAGAAGCATTGCCGATTGTCGATTGCCGATTGTCGATTTCCGGCTTACTCTTCAACTTCAGTTCTGAAATTTCAAATCTTCAATTGCGAGTCCTCAATCCTCAATTGGCAATCGTCAATCATCAATCCACCTGCTGACGAACTTGCGCAAAACCCAGCGATTCCAGAAAACGGATGACCCCGGATGTTGGCACCAGCATTGCTTTTCTTCGTGAAAGTGTATGAAGAACGGGAATTGGAGATTCGATTTGGGGCATCGTATCTGGAGTACAAATCCAGAACACCGATGTTGTTCCCCAGAAGGCCAAGAGGTTGAACGATGTACCGCCTAAGCGGTTCAAGCCGACGCGCTTCGCGGGGTGAACTCGTGGCGTCATTGGCTCATCGTCGTTCTGGTTCTCGCGGGGTTATTCGCCTGTGACCGCGCGCAGCTGAACCGCCTACCATTAGATGGTAGCCCCGGCATGTTCTTGATGCCGTGGGCCCGTAACATGGCCCCGCCAGGGGTCTCCGTCGGTTGACGGACTGCGGCACTCGCCTGTTATCCTGAGCCCACTCGTTTGTCATCCTGAGCGCAGCGAAGGATCCTTTTCATTTCGCTCCGGGCAGTCTCCCCGAAGAATCCCCGTGTTTGCCCCTGTCTTGTCATTCTGAGCGCAGCGAAGAATCCCAGCATTTCACAAAGCAACTACCGAGATCCTTCGCTACGCTCAGGATGACATTTGGCGCGCCGACGGGTTCCCCTGACACCCCACACCTGGAACCTGAGAGCTGATTTTGCGGCCCTGAAAAAGCCCACGGCACAAAACCCGTGCCGTGGCTACCTGCTTCGCAGGCGTCAAACAGCGCTGTCTGCGCCACCCAGCGCAACACCAACGTGCGGGTGTCGCGCTACCTCCCCGGTTCGCACACATCGCAAACCACGCGATGTATGCGCCACCCGCCTGAAATCAGTCTTGTGTCTTTACTGCAGAGTTACGGTCTGCGCCAGCCACGGCGAAGAATCCGAACAGTAGCACACAGTTTCAGACCGAAGCGTCCGCACAAAGACGCATCTTGACTGGCTAACATCGCCCGTCAACTTACTCCACTACTGGCCCGCTGGTACACCCATTACTAGCGGGCCGTTCTTTTTCTTATGCCCGATACTTCATTCGCAGTTCAAGTCGATTCGCACTATGGTCAAAGCCAATCTCTAATTCAGCGAGCGGAAATGATTCCCGCACACGACCATACGTTTGCGACGGGTGAACAACCTGCATTTCCTTTTCCAGCGTGACATGGAATTGGTCACAGTCTATGACAGTCCGCTCGCTGCGGCCTCGGCTAGAAGAAATAATCACCGGCCTTGCTGACGTATCCGGGGGCCAATACAGAGTTATCTTCTTATCGCGCCACTTCAAGATTTCTCTCGTTTTACTATTACGCTCTGCAATCAGCCGCTCAAATTGCTGCGCTGACGCCTCTCTAGTCTGTGTCCCATCGCGCACAAAGGACGGCCCGCCAAAGTGCGGTCTGTTCTCACTACCGCGCACAATCACGACCAAGAACTCCCTGCCGTCGTTGTCGCGCATTACTTTCATCTGCGGAAGGATTGGCGGGTAGATCTTTTTTATTTCTTCACTAACTTTCTTTTCCAGCGATTCAAGATTGGAGTTTTCCTGTACCGTACCGTCATTTCCCACACCAACGAAGATGATGGCGGGGTCGTCAACCGGCAATGAGTTGGAAAAGGCTACGGCTGTCTTGAGGCAATCCCGGTAGTCGCTCGCTGTCTTGCGCTCGACTGTACTGTCTTCGGTATCTGTCAGGCGTCGCAGGATGTCTTTGTCGCTTAACTCTATCATGGCCAGACCACCTCTCTCGCTACCTCACCAATCATTCCAATCAATCGGTTTCTTCACGGATTAGGGCACCTTTTTCGAGATTCCCGAACCTTTTCCAGTTTGAACCACCAAAGAACGCCAAGAGCGAAAATCGGAAGAAGCACAGCCCCAGCCCAGTGACCGACGACAAGCAGACCCATCAAGGGAAGCATCAAGATGATTCCGACTGCGCCCTCAGAACAAAAGTAAAAGAATTTCTGGCTTTTCGAGAGATGTACCCACTCACGCTTCCCACTCCAATACTGTTCGCCGCATATGCAGACAGAAACCTCCTCTCCAACACGCAGAGCGTCGGGCCGCAGCCTCCATTGAAATGCGGCGCCGCACTTCGGACACTTCCGGTAATAAACGAATATCATTTCCCCTCCCCCAAGGCATGAACGAGCCGGTCAACGGCATCAGATCGACTGCACTGTACTGCGTGACTGATGGCGGCGGCTTATATGCTGCAATTTCATTTCTCTGTCTCGTCAGAATCCGCAGCCACATCGAACGGTGGATAGGGATACATCTAGGTACGAGTAAGTGTCTCTGTTGACCCGCTGCTTCCAGATGTCATTCTAGGGGCAGCGACGGGAGGAATACCCCCCGGTCTTAACCGATGAAACTGCATGACTCTCTCAAAATCTACCAACGTCTGATTCAATTCATCGTACATCTCCTGGGGCTTCCATTTCGCGGGGTTTTTGACTCTGTACGTTGTGCAATGCGCTAAATATATGGATAGCCTTTTCCAATGTTTTTCGAATAGGTCTTGCCGTATGGCTTTCTTGGCCTCCTCGACGTCTAGTTTGCCTGACGCCCAAGCCAACGGCAGGTAAATACGAAGGTTAGTTTCGTCGTTTCTAATGTCCTTCTTGCTAAAGAACTCCACAAGATTTCGGTAGTGCAAAAGGAAGCATTCAAGATACGCGTTTAGATCGCCTTGGTCTGACGTTTGCTGGCCGCAATCTAGGTCAGCGTAGCGCCTGTAAACAAAATCCAACATGTCAATCTCGTACCGGATTATGTCTAGATGTTCTTCTTTCTCGGCGCGTGCGTACATGGCAGTTCCCCCTCTCGTTGTATTTCATCGAAATGTCAACGTGTCGCATTCTGTAATTCTACTGCAATCCAGCAGGTAGCGCAGAGTTGGTCTGTAACTCTGCGGCACTTCCCCGACAGGCAACGGCAAGTAGCGCAGTCCGTCGGCCGAGGGGGCTGTAGCGCCGGTCTATGACCGGCGTGCTTCGCCGCTCGCAGAGCGGCGGTACAGCGGGAGCCCCGGCAAGTTCTTCATGTCCGTCAGTTGACGGGTTCGTAGCCTTGTGGCCCTAAAAAAGCCCACGGTCATCCCGCTCTGCGGGACTGACCGTGGCTACCCGCTAAACTAGGGTGAAGGGGGAGTGGGTGATGGCGTCGTCTGCCGAAGAGCGTTTCATGCAGCAACAGGGCTTTGCGCCGGAGGAGTCCGCGCGGCTTCGCTGGCACTTCCGCGCGCTGCTGTTCCAGCCCTCGATTGTGGGACCGTCCC
>JBEKCQ010000212.1:0-4738 GCA_050014795.1 Terriglobia bacterium
GGACATCTTTGCGAAAAGGTCGCCATGTCCTGCGTGGGGCGTGGATCAAACTCACCAGGGGGAAAACCACCATAGTCATTCCACACTTCGATGAAAACGCGAGGCCGCTTGTCCGGCCTGGCAGCGATTGAGGCCGTGTTCTCTGGGGCGGACCAAGTAACCTTCCCGCTAGCATCGGTCATCAAGAGTTGTGGTGAACCGGCTTCAACTTTCATTCCGACACGGGGCCTTTCGTCCCCGTCTTTCAAGACGAGTTGGGCTCGAGTCCCCCCCACCCAAAATGACGCTCTGGACTTTTCGTGCTCGTCAGCAAAGTGCAACTCGGGTCCCTTGGCGCCGCCCCAAAGAGACGCCTGATATTTCCCCTCCGAGTTGTGGATTGAAAGACCAGGGCTGTCCACTAGTACCCCATCCTCAAGATGTTTTCGTACTCCGAGCACTGTCTCGGGCATTCCGGTCTGGCTGAAGAATGTAAGGATGGACCCACCGGGGCCGCTCAGAAGCTCGGTCAGCCTTCCCCTGTTCTCGCCATACATGGTAAGTCGCGGTCCGTCTCGGTATGCACCAAATGATGCCCGGACCTTGCCGCTCGAATCTCGAAGGACCAGCTCTTGCGTGTCTAGCGTTCTACTTTTTGGTGTAGCTTGGCCCATTAGCACCAGGGCGCCGACCGACACGAGGGCCAGCACGCCCCCTCGCTTCAACCTGCGATTCTGCCTCTCCAGCTTCTCCAGCCGTTCGAGTACGGCCTGCATGTCCGGTGTCATGATAGCCTCCCGTTTTGTGGGGATGCGTAGCTAAGAAAGTCTAAACGGCGTGGCAGTTACCAACGATCTTGTACCGTCGTGCACTTTCTCGGACCAGTCTTTCAGGCCCTCAATTTCTTTTTGACTCAAGAACCGCTTTCCAAGCTCGGAGCATACAAAAACATCGAGGCCAGAGACACCAGAGGGGTTGAGGCTTCCTGCCTCCAGTACGGTATGGGCAGCGATGGCAACTGCCTGGTCCACACTGGTAGAGTACTCTTGGTAGAATGCTTCGGCTACATAGATGGCTGAGCTCGCCTCATCTCCGCCAAACAGCTTTGCCCCATAATGTGGCGCTGAGCTGTCTCTCACGGCTATTCTCCACAGCGGACATTCCTTCGCGTCTGGAATGCCGACTAATACAGACGATTCACGCACCCGCAGGGACTCATGCCCTTCCGCCATGCCCTTTGTGTGTCCCGCCGAGGCTTCGTCTGCCGTGGTCTTTAGCAACTCATTCAGGGCCTCGATGCGTAAGTTTTCTATCTTGAGACGGATAATTCTTCGAGCTACCGCGTCTGCAAGTTCATCACCCGCGACAGCACAGATGATTGAATGGTCTTCCGACGTGCAAATCTTTCTCGCTTGCGTCGTATATCTCGACCCCGGCTTCCGCAAATGAGGCTGGAAGATGGTCACTTTACGGTCGCTGGCAATTACCAGTCCGTCATGCGCGACCAGCCCGACTTGAAAAGTCATCGAATCGAGTTCCTCGGGAGAAATGGGTAAGAAAGAATTCTCTTGCGCCACCTCGGCCTCCAGGGGTAAGTCTAGTTTCCGACACTACCCCTGGAGCACAGCGAGCTGGGTGCGGCCACCCTGTTGCGCGGTAAGAGTTCGGGCGAACACTCGAACGGTACCACGGGAGTGTGCCCGATGCAACGCCACTACTCCGGGTTCGGTTTGCCGCCGAACAAAAATGCCATCACCCTCTGGGATCGAATTGTGAAGCAGAACTCGAAGTCAGAGAAACTATCACGTAAATCCGCGGGGGCCTCGGATGTCTCCCCATACTCAAAAACGGCGGCGGATTCCAAAGGTAATTTAACCAATGCGTACTCTCCAGCTAAGACCAGTTCTCCCTCTCTGGCATCTAACACCTTCGCCCAAAACCTGTGCTCCTCGCGCGCGTCTTCTCTCAAGAGCAAACCAACGCCAATCCAGATTCCTCGTTCCCTCCAGTCATTGAGCAAGGTCTTAGCATCTTCAAGCGACGCGCGGATCATTCTCATGCTCCTAGAACTTGTGGGGCCTAAAGCAACAAGTTACCTGGCGGCCAGACAGCACTTACAATGCCAGCGGCCATTGCGGACGTTACTCTCAATGATGAATGGACGCGGCAGAAGTTATACCAAGCGGGGCGCAAAGGCAAGCAAGCTGTAGGTGGGGCCGGGCGCGGCTTGCGCGGCCTAGCTCTGGCGTTTCTCAGTTCTCACGCCGAAGGCGGCTGACGCCCTTTTATCGCCGCACGAGGGGCGCATCATCCAGCCGAGCGGCGCGGGCGGCCCTAGACGCTATCGCAGTGGCCCCAAAACAGGCCAGTTTTGAGGCAGGTGTGCACCAAATCGGCAACCAAATCTCGGAAGCGGGCCTGGAGGGTCTTTCTAAGCCTTTGAATTAATTGGTGGGCCTGGGTAGAGTTGAACTACCGACCTCACCCTTATCAGGGGTGCGCTCTAGCCACCTGAGCTACAGGCCCACGGGATTGCCGCTGGCAGGTCGAGCCCGATCTGAATCTGAGGCTGACCGCAGTGAATCAGTATAGGCTTAGCGGCCTCCTGGCGCAAGTCCCATCGCTGACGAACGGCGTGTCACTCTGGCCGCCGCTGCCAACGACGGGGCTGCCGCGCTGACGTGGCGAGCGCGCCGGGACGCTTTCGCAGCTCCCGCCAAGTGGCCTTTTACCTCGGCTTGTGGTAAGAAAGAGAATTACGGCACAGGTTCCATCAACCGCCTATAAGGCTCCGCCCGAGCCCGAGTTTCTGTCTCAAGAAAGTCGGCCATGCCGGACATAAGCAAAGACGTTCTCCCGAACGGCCTCACCCTCATCACGGAGACCATGCCCTCGGTACGCTCGGTTGCCCTGGGCATCTGGTTGCGCACCGGCTCTCGCCAGGAAAGCGAGGAGGAGAACGGCATCTCGCACTTCCTCGAGCACATGCTCTTCAAGGGAACGAAGAACCGCACCGCCGAGGAGATTGCGCGCTCCGCCGATTCCATTGGCGGCCACCTCGACGCCTTCACGGCGAAGGAATGCGCCAGTTTCTCCACCAAGGTGCTGGACGAGCATCTGCCGCGGGCCTTCGACGTGCTGGCCGACTTGCTCAAGAACCCGCTGTTCCTGCCGGAGCACATCGCCAAGGAACGCCAGGTCATCCAGGAAGAGATCAAGATGGTGGAAGACACGCCGGACGACCTGGTGCACGAGATCTTCACCCAGACCTACTGGCGCGGGCACGCGCTGGGCCGGCCGATTCTGGGCACGCGGCAGACGGTGGGCCGATTCGAGCGCGAACAACTGCTCGACTATTTCCAGCGGCATTACACGCCCGGCAACATGCTCATCACCGCGGCCGGCCACGTGGAACACGCCCGGGTGGTGGAACTGGCCACCAAGGAGTTCGGCGACGCTCCCGCGGGTGCGGCGCTCGCGGAAAGCCCGGCGCCCGTGGCGCATCCCCACATCAAGCACCGGCACAAGAAGGAACTGGAGCAAGTGCACATCTGCCTGGGCGCTCCGGCTTACCCGCAGACCCACGAGCGCCGCTTTGCCTGCTACATCCTCAATACCGTTCTCGGGGGCGGGATGAGTTCGCGGCTGTTTCAGAACATCCGCGAGAAGCAGGGCTTGGCCTACGCGGTATTCTCCGTCCTCAATTCCTTCCACGACGCTGGCTGCCTGAGTGTGTACGCCGGCACCGCCACCGAGCGGGCGCGTCAGGTGGTGCAACTGATCATCGAAGAATTCCGCCGCCTGAAAGAAACACCGCTCAACGACGAGGAACTCCAGCGCGCCAAGGATTATCTGAAAGGCAGCCTGCTATTGAGTCTCGAGTCCACCATGAGCCGCATGTCGAACCTGGCGCGGCAGGAGATGTACTTCGGCCGCTCCATCTCGCTCGACGAGATTGCGGCCGACGTGGACGCGGTCACCGCCCCTGCCGTGCTCAGCGTGGCGCGCGAACTCTTCGCGACCGACCACATTGCGCTTACCGTCCTCGGGCCTCGCGACGACTTGAAGTTCACCCGCGCCCACCTCACCTGTTGACCCCGAATTCCGTGATAGCTCGTTCTCGCTGAAATGGTCTCATCAGGGAGGGTTTGTTCGCGTACACCGTGCCCACCGGCCGGCAACTTCCGGCACGGCGCCACCTTTGGCGCATTTGTGTTGACGGGGTTAGCTATACAGACGGGAAAACTGCTACATCTGCACCATTTTTGGTGCAAAACACCCGGACGCGCGCGGGCGCTTTCTGGTGGGAGACGGGATCGGGGGCGACGGGAGGGGGGCTGGTGTATAATCTGAACGTGGGAAGCCAAGAAAGTGAGCCCGCTGAGCGAGAGTGAGAAAAGAACATGACCGGCGCCGATTTGTTTCTCAGTCTGATTGGTGACAGGGACGCGAAGAGCTTCACTCCTGGGCAATACGTCTTCAAGGCAGGAGATAGAGGCGATACCATGTACGTCGTCATCGAAGGGAAGGTTGAAATCCGGGTGGGATCGACCACCGTGGAAATCGCCGGCCCAGGCTCCATTGTGGGTGAGATGGCGCTTATTGATGACGAGCCGCGCAGCGCTACGGTGGTGGCGAAAACCCGCTGCCGGTTGGTGACGGTCGATCAGGGCCAATTTAAGTACATGGTGTCGAAGGGTCCGTTCTTCGCCCTCCAGGTGATGAAGGTTATGGCCGACCGGCTGCGCAAAACGAACGC
>JBEKCQ010000213.1:0-9066 GCA_050014795.1 Terriglobia bacterium
CCACGTTGCCCGCCGCGAGCGCCCGCAGGCCGTAGCCCGTCCCGTTCTGTTGCAGCAGCAACGTCTCACTGGCAGACGTCGCCGTCCCCCGCAGCGCCCGTCCTGTGCCGCTCTGTGTCACCGCCACGCAATCGCCCGCCGTCGCGCAGGCAAAGGTCGAAGGCCCTTCGGCGATGGCCGGGGCCTTGGGCGGATTGCTCACCAGCATCTCCACCGCCTGCGTGGCGATGCCCGGCGTTTGCGCCGCAACCTGCGTGCGCACCTCTTCCTTCAACTGCTCGCCGAGCACGAAATCCGACGCCTGCCGGCCACCGAGCATGGCGGCATCTTCGGCCTTCAAGGCATAAGGCACGCTCACGAGCAAGACGCGTGGGTCTTCGTCTCGCCCTTCCACCTGCACGCCCAGCCAGCGCGCCTTGCCGACGGGGAACAGTTCCACCGGCAGGCCGTCCGCGCGCGTGGCGCCGAGCAGCACTGCGTAGTGGCCTTGCTCGTCGAGTTGCACCACCTGCGATTCGACCCACAGCGCCGCGCCGCCCTGCTGCTCGCTGTACACCGCGAAGGTGAGGCGCACCGCCACATTGCCCAACGGCTCGCCGCGGGCGTCCCTTACCGCCCCACTGAACTTGATGAGGCGGGGCACTGCGGCCACTGCCCCGCTCGAACTCCCGGAACTGCCATCACTAGCTGCCTGATTCTGTTGCGCTTGCAGCCCTGCCACGCAGAAGAAAAGGACCAATCCCACCCATGCCCTCAAATAAGCCCGCTTGCCTGGAACCATAGTTGGCACTGACTCTAGGGGCAGAATGACGCCCTGGGTTCCATTGCCTCTGAATCAAAATCGTTTCTAAACTCATTGTGAAGTTCTCCGAGGCCTGACTTATAAGGTTATCGGCAGATAGGACGGAACGCTTGACAAGCCGCTGCTATGTGCGCCACTTCTTGGCGTGGCACCGGACCTGCATGACCCCAAGCCTTTGAAAAGTCTGACAGGTCGAGGCTTGAGCTGTCGGTTCAAAAAGGAACACACTCAAAATGGAATTATCCGCCGGTGTTTCCATTTCAGCTCCGATCCGTGCCACAGCAGACATCCTTCGCGGGGTTCCAGCGCCCTACTTTTTCGTTGCCTGGGTCCAGCGGCTCGGGACAGGCCCGGGGCTGCCGCAACGTGAGTCCCTAAACCGATGACCGCGGCCTTCCCGTCCAGTTTCGTCAGACACCTCCCCGTCCCCGGCGGTTCTGGATCGATTTCTCGGCTGCCACAGCCTCGGCTACCCCGCTGGAACGGACAGCCCGGCTATCCGCTGGAGCATCCTGCCAAACAACCGTCTCGTCAGATGACCCTCCGCCAAGAGCAACCAATAATAGCGGGCATGTTTCACCAGCCGCCCGACCGGGCGAGTCAACAACTCCGAGATGTCCCGCTCCACACTGTCGTTGGCCGGTATGCGGATGGCATACTTCACGCCACACTCTTCCAGGGCTTCGTAGATCTCCGGCTTGGCGAAGGCGGCATCGGCGCGAAACACCACCTCCTTGCCCAGCCTTTGCCGCCGTTCGATCTCAGGCAGCAAGAGTCCTTCCCAAGCGTCGGCGCTGTGCACGTTGCCCGGCCGGAGCTTCGCCGCCAGACAGTCGCCAACCTGCATGCTCTCGGCTGCGACTACGGCCCTACGTGATCATGAACACCGCAGGCCGCCAGCCAGTAGCTACGCGGGAATTCGCTTAGGGAAGAAGGCGCTGACCAGCATCAACGCCGTCATGCTGATCATCACCACGCAAGTGACCCAGGCGATGATGTTGAAGGTACGCGTGTTGCGATACTTGCCCATCAGGTCTTCGCGGTTGATCAACCGCAACATGAATATCAAAACAAAGGGCAGGAGGACGCCGTTCGTGACTTGCGAGAGCAGGATGATGGGAATCTGTCGGCTCTCACTGAGCACCATTATCGTGAGTGCTCCCAGGAAGATCAAGCCGGTGTAAAGCCAGTAAAAGGCCGGCGCCTCGTGAAAGCGCTTGTTGACCCCCGCCTCCAGGCCCAAGCCCTCACAGACCGAATAGGCCGTGGACAGAGGCAAAATGCAGGCCGAGAAGAGCGAGGCGTTGATCAAGCCGAAAGCAAACAAGACGCTGGCCGCATGTCCCGCCAGCGGGCGCAAGGCCAGTGCCGCGTCCGCCGCGCTGCCAATCTGGCGGTGGCCGCTGGCAAAAATCGTCGCCGCGCAAGCCACGATAATGAAGAACGCCACGATATCGGTCACGAAGCAACCCGCAATCACGTCCCACTTCGAGTAAACGTAGTTCTTCAGCTTGACGCCCTTTTCCACCATGGCCGACTGGAGGTAGAACTGCATCCAGGGGGCGATGGTGGTTCCCACCAGCCCCGTAATCATGTAGAAGTAACTCGCGTTGAACTCGAGGGAAGGTTTCACCGTGCTGAGCACCGCCTGCGACCAGTCGAACTCCGTGAGGAAACACGAAATCGGATATACGACGTAGAAGACACACGCGCCGAGGAAAACGCTCTCCACGATGCGGTAGGTGCCTTTCACCACCAGGGCCCAAACCAAGAGCGCGCCGAGCGGAACCGCCACAAAACGACTGACCCCAAAGACCGACATCCCGGACGCCAGGCCGGCAAATTCGGAGATGGTGTTGCCCAGGTTGGTTACCAGGAGCAGGATCATCAGGATGAAAGTGGTGCGGAATCCATACTCTTCCCGAATCAAGTCGGCCAGTCCCTTGCCCGTCACCACGCCCATGCGGGCGACCATTTCCTGGATGACAATCAGCGCGACGGTGATGGGAATCAGCATCCACAGCAGCGAGTAGCCGAAATGGGCTCCGGCGACCGAGTAGGTGTAGATCCCGCCAGAGTCATTGTCCACGCTGGCGGTGATGAGGCCTGGGCCCAGCACCGCCAGGAATATCACCAGTCTCATGCGCCAGTGTCGGAAGCGTTCGCGATTCATCGGCTACCGTCGTTCTCCGCCAGCTTACTTGCGGTTCAGCATGAGTTCGAGCACATCATCAGACGCGACCACGCCCAGCAGGTGGCCCTTCTCGTCCACCACCGGCAGCGTCACGAGATTGTACTTGTGGAACAGATCTACGACGTCTTTGTTGCCGGCATGGGAGGGCAGGGAGACTACCGATTCCTCTGAAAGCTCCTTGATCGGTGTGGAGGACTCGGCCAGGAGAAGGCGGCCCAGGGGTACGGCGCCCGTCAGGGCGGCCTCGGAATCAACCAGATAGATCACGTGGATCGACTCGAGCGGCCCCTCGAAGTTCTTCAAGGCCATGATAGCGCCCTCGACCGTGGCCGTGTCGCCCACAAAGACGAACTCGTTGGTCATCAGGGCCCCGGCCGTATTCTCTTCGAACCCCAGCAATTCGCGGACGTCCTCGGCCTCTTCCTGCTCCATGTCCGCCAGAACTTCCGCCGTCGTTTCCGGGGTCATTTCCTGGAGAACGTCGGCCGCCTCGTCGGGTGACATTTCCTCGACGATATCCGCCGCCTTCTCGGCCGAAATGCTTTCCAGCAGGGCCGCCTGCATGCGGGTGGGGATCTCGGAAATGGCCTGCGCGGCGGTCTCGTCGTCCAGCGATTCAATGACGGCCTTCTGCTCACCCGGACTTAACTCTTCCAGGATGTCTCCGATGTCGGCGGGGTGGAGCTGGGCCAGCCGGTCACCCGAGATCCGCAGTTTGACGCGGCGCGCCGGGTTCGGTTCAATCAGATTCACAAACTCCCAGGGAATGGTTGTAGTGGGGAAGGAGCTGGTGATCAGTCGAATCGTGTGCTTCGCCGCCAGTCCTTGCAGCAGTCTCCGTAGGGCGGCCGCGAATCCGACGTTGACCGCCACAATGCGCAACTCCGTGTGGCCATCGGTGGGCTGGATGTCAAAATCCACATCGTTGACGCGCACCACCTTGCGGTTGTTGACGTCGATGATTTGCTGGTCGAGGACATCCTTCTTCACATGCAGCAGCCCCTCGTCGGGGGCATAAGAGCGGACTTCCTCGCGGGGGACGCTGGTCTGACCGGCGCGCACGGAAAGCGACTGCAACTGCTCATGGGTGATGCAGAGGACGTTCTTCTTGGGCCCCCTCACCAGATAAGAGGCCACCCGCAGCGAGTTCTGGCTCGGATCGACGCACATATCGAACAAGCGGCCCAGGTATTCGCCTTTCACGCCATACATGGGGAGGTTGTCAAGCTCGGTGAAGTAAATCATGATCCGCCTCTCGAGCGTCGCGCGCCGCGCTGGTGCGGCGGCAACCACCATATGTTCTGACCACGATCCGCAGCGTTGATGCTGGCCCCTGATTGGTCTAGGCCACGGCCCTCCGGCTTCCCCGCGCCGAGGGCTCCATAAAGCAAAAGCCCCGTGGGAGCCACTCAGCCCACGGGGCTATCCGTTCGACCCGCTGATCATGCCGGGTCATCGACCCCCCTGGTGTGAGCTTTGGCTCCACACAACGTCGCGTCCCCTTCCTCTGGGACAGAGCCACCTTAGGCAAGGCCTTGTGCCGACCGTGCCTGCTCCACCCGTTGGCCCGTCTCCGGGTTTCCGGGCAGTGGCCTGTATTTGCGTGGTAACCTCGCCTAACGAGGTCAACCCTTTTTCAGTGATGCGCGCGCCCCCTCCTCGACTTGATAATCTTTCCCACTCTCTTAATACGAAGGGCTGATTTCTTTGTCAAGAAAAAACGTTGGGTTTGGGCTGGAAAATCGCCCTCGGGCGAGTAGAGGCGGCTTTATGCCGGCACGTGGCGAGGTAAACTCGCCGCTACGTCTTCAAACCGACCCACCAGCCGTTGACTTGAGCTGGGAAATTGCCCTCGGGCGTGGATTTCAGCCCATCCTCAAGAGCCAACCGCCGTCCCGATGCCGCGGAGAAGGCCTCTTCGGCTGACCTGCTTGCCGGGCTTCACAGACAAGCCTCCCTGGCAATCACCGCGAGATCGGCCAGCGACGCCGCAGTGCCGGCAGGCGCCGCACGCTCCGCGTTCGGAAGGCTACTTAGTCCGCCCCATCGCCCACTCGATGCCTTTAGCGAGCATCTCCTGGTAGCGCGGATCCTTCCAGACCCAATCGTCGTGCCCCAAGCCGTTGTAGTACACGCGGCCCTTGCCGAACGTGCGCGTCCAAGCCACCGGCCAGCCGTAGTACCGATGCACGACGCCCGGCTTCTTCAAATCCACCGACGTGGGATCAAGGCGGAGAAGCACGTGGCAGTCCTTCGCCTGAAAATCGCTGATCTGGT
The DNA here is from genome assembly GCA_050014795.1 of Terriglobia bacterium. Taxonomy (GTDB): domain Bacteria; phylum Acidobacteriota; class Terriglobia; order UBA7540; family UBA7540; genus JALHUF01. The sequence continues at coordinate 5,274 of JBEKCQ010000213.1, forward strand.
AGATCTCGTCGTTGATCTGAAACGATTTCCCCAGGAAGTTGACCAGCGGGCTCGCGGGATCCGCCACCTCGATGGTCACCCTCGATGGTCACCATCTGATGCCAAGGGTGGCCGTTGAAATAGCCGCCGATGAGTTCCCCGAATTCTCCCCACATATAGAACGTGTCGGTAGCGCTGTGCACCGCGATGAACCCGTGCCCGGAGCGCACGAAATCCATGAAGGCCTTCTTCTCGGCGTCGTCCATGGGCAACTCGCCCGTGGTGTTGAACACGACGGCGTCGTAGTTCTTCAAGTTCGCCGCCGTGAAGGCGGCCACATCTTCCGTCACCGTCACGTCAAACGCGCCGTTCTTCTCGCCGATTTCCTTCAGGATTTGCTTCGACAACTCAATGCTGTCGTGATGCCACCCCTTGGTCAGAGTCATGTACAACAGCTTGCCCTTCTTCGGCGTCGCCGCCCGAGCCGGACTCGTTCCACCGAGGAAAGCCACGGCCAGAGCTACCACCAGAATCCATGGAAGTGAAGTGTGTCTGCGCATGAATGCTCCTTGTCTGTGAACTCCGGATTCGCGGCTCGGAATTCGTGACGGACACTCCGCGTCCGTCTGCCGATCCCAAATCCCTAACCCCGAATCCCTGTCTCTCTCGCGCCGTATGCTACCACACACCGGCGAGCTTGGGATGAAGGAGAGGCCAGGACGTAGCACGACCATCCTGCCCCCGCCCGGCCCCGAGCGCCGAAACCCGAATCACCAATCATCAATCGACAATTCTCCCTGTCCCGCCGGCGCAATAGGGCTATACTTGGCGAGTCTCACGCAAAGCGCTCTAAGGAGCAAACTATGTCTGTGCCCAAACCTGTCATTGGGTTGGCTTTTGTTTTGGCCGGGCTGATCTTGACGAGAGTCGCAGTCCACTATGCGCACCCTGCTCCTGGCATGGACCCCAATCAGATCTTGCACTCCATGACCTGGGGGTTGAGGATTCCGGTGATCGCTGCGTTTATACTGTTTGTCTACGGGTGTTCGGTGGTTACCAAAGCCCTCGTAAGTCGGTCAGGGAGAAAGAAGCAACCCTAAGATCCATCTACCTCACGAGACAGCACGGTACCCACGGTTAATTCGCTGGCTACCGCAGACCCTTTGGATCTGTAATCTTTGCGTCAATTACGCCTTCGGCGCGCAGACCTGAGAAGGTCTGCGCCAGCCGGCGAGAATCCCGCGCCCGCCGGCGAGGCAGGGTGGGATGGTAGCCCCCAGCCCCCCACCCAGGGCGCCACACCCCATGTACCTGTCCCGCCCAGCGTGGATGTGCCACCCGTTCGGCCCCGACATTTTGCCCCCTCTTAACTTGGCAATTATTTTTCTCTTGACAACTGGACTCGATGTCCGCAGAATCTGCCCATAACTGTGCGGTAACCAGTATCTCCCAGGGAAGGCGGTGCGAATTTGAGATCCGGGCCAACTTTCTCGCTCCTGTTCCCGTTCCGTTCGCTCCATTTCCAGCTCCAGCCTGATCCTTAGTGCACACCACCTGAGAAAGTGGTGCTCGGCTCTTTCTCCCGTCGGCAGCTTGCCTGCAAAGGTCACCTGATGCAGGCGTGCCGGCTTCGCGGCGCTCATCCGAGACCGCTTTCTGCGACGTCGGAAACCTGGGGTGGTATTATCAGTACGGATTGTCCTTGCACTAGCCCTTCTCCAGGAGGGCTCAATGGTGGAGGCTGCCAGACAATACGAGATCAGCCGCGCGGAGTTCGAGCGAGCTCTAACTTTGCTCGAGCGCGAGCGGGAATCGATGCGGCTGTCCCGCGCTCAAAAGGTGTCCTACCAACTCTATATCATCTTCGTTTGCGGCTTCGTCATCTGCCTTGTGGGCGTATTCATCTCTGTTCTGGTTAGTATTGAAAGAACGAAACCGTCAGCGGTAGGATTTTCTTTCTCCATCGGTTTAGCTCTTTGCTTCTTAGGCGCGATCCTGTCGCTCATCTTAAACATACCACTCATGTTGAAGATCGGCCGGCAGAAGTGGCGCCTTCGCAAGCTGGGGTTCTCGGACGCCTCGGATGTTCTCTGGAAGGCTCAACAGAAGACACGGCGTTGGGTGGCTGTTACGGGGAAGATCGCTCTATATCTGGGAATACTCTTCCTGGGTCTGGGGATGCTTTTTTTGGTCGTTACTGTCGCGAGGGGTTGGGGGGGGCGGGGAAGAGTTGGGTGGTGGGCACTCTGGAACTTCTTGTTTGCCATCGTCTTCGTGGTGTTCTACTTCCTTCAAAAGGGCAAAGCGTGGTTGGATATGGTGGCGTCTCGATGGACGGACATCACGCGCCTTAAAGCATCGATGCTGGATCTGAAGAAGAGCGCGGAGCGCGCGGGAGCCGACCGTATTTCCGTTCCGAGCGAAACGATCGAGCGGTTCTGCCAGATCGAGACCGAAACGATCGTGCGCAGCCGAGCCCAGGCGATCAGTGAGATGGCTATGGCGCCGAGGTCGAACTTGTCGATTCTGTCGAGCCGAGACGTGCTTGAGGCCAAGTCCGTTTTAGATGCCGAAAGTCGGCTCAAAGTCGAAGAAGCGATTGAAGGACTGATGCTGGAGCCACGGCCTTCCGGTGTGGAAGAGGATGCCAAGACTGGCTTCCTGCGCCGGCGTGTGAATGGAACGGACCAAGAGATCGTGTATGCGGTTGATGACGCCGAGCGGCGTCTGAGACTCGTGACACTCCGGCGAGTAACAGTTCCTGAACGTGGCGATGCCTGACACTACCGTCTTCGCACAATACGCAACCTCTTACTCGGAAGAGGTCCACCGAGACCGCAAGCAGCTTCCCAAGGAGCTGCTCGCGGCGCTCTGGGATGCAGTCGATAATCTCGCAAAAGACCCTGACGCCCAACGGGAACACACGCAAGAGTTCGGCGGCCTCAAAGACGTCTGGCTGTACGTGCCTCCTGAGACCCCCTTGGAAATCACTTACCAGATTGACCGAGCGAATCGACAGTTGTACATCGTGCATGTTGCCGCCCGGATCGTTGAGCTGAAGTGCGTGTTCGTCAGCTACAGTCATGAGGACAAGGAGTGGCTCGAGCGGGTGAAGAAGTTCCTGACTCCGCTTGAGAGAAAAGGCCTTGTCCGCACCTGGGACGACGGGAAGATCCAGCCGGGATCAAAGTGGGAAACGGAGATACAGAAGCACCTAGAGTCCGCGAAGATGGCCGTGCTCCTAGTGACCCAGGATTTCCTCAACTCCCCCTTCATCCAGGGGAAGGAGGTCCCGCAGTTGCTGACGAAGGCCGAGCAGCAGGGTCTCAAGATCATCTGGATCGCGGTCAAGTCGTGTACCGTTAAAGATTCGGTGATTTCCAAGTTCCAGGCGGCGAACGATCCCAAGCATCCACTTGCGGAGCTCGACGATGCCCAACAGGACAGAGTGCTGGTCGAGATCTACGAAAAGATAAAGACAGCGGTCGAGTCTTGACGGCACATTCCTTAGGAGAAAATGCCGTGCGGACTGATCCCGGCCACTTTCCGCATCACGTCTTTGTCACCTACACAACACGAGAGGACGAGGTCGGGCAAGTGCTGCCTTTGGTAACCGACCATTGATTCGAAGTGTACAAGGAGGGTTGTCCTCCCGCAGGACCCGAACCAACCGCGAATGCCGATGCACACGGAGAGGAGTGCACCATTGCTGGCTCGGGAAACCTGAAACCTGTCCTCGATAGAATCAATGATCTCAATCTGGACAGCAGGTAGCGCGGACCTGTCGTTTAGGTCCGCGGCTTTTTGTTGTCAA
>JBEKCQ010000214.1:0-4702 GCA_050014795.1 Terriglobia bacterium
GATGTGGGCGTTATCAGCCACATTCACCTTCAATACTGCCGTGCGACGCGCCGCCTCGCTCAGGCGCATCGGCATAACAAAGGAATGGCCATCTCGGCCCGCCCCGACCCAGTCTTCGTCCGCGAAGGTGAAATTGCCCAGGCTGTACGCCACCAACCCGCCGGGCAGAAGTTCCGCCCCCTGCAAGACGTGGGGATGATGACCAATAATCAAGCTGGCGCCGGCAGCGATCATATCTCGCGCCAGGCGCCGGTTAGCAGGAGAGGGATAGCCCACATGCTCCTGGCCCCAATGCATACAAACCACCAGAAAGTCGCACCCTCCCCTGGCGGCGCCAATGTCTTCCATGATCTGAGCGGGGCTGGCCGGCGCCACGCCGGGCTGGTTCGTGGCGGCATACAGAGGGTTGCGCACCGCCACACCGCAGTACCCGAGAAAAGAGACCTTCAGACCGTTTGCGGTGATCTGGAGAGCCTGGCGCGCCGTCGCCAAGTCCCTTCCCGCGCCAAACACACGGATTCCGGCAGCCGTGGCCCGCTCGATGGTCTCCACCACCGCATCCCAGCCATAGTCCATGATGTGGTTGTTGGCCAGGTTAAGTACGTTGAAGCCCGCAGCCCGCAACAACGACGCGTACGACGGATGCCCCCGCATGCAGTGTCGCCAGGGCGGAGAAACAGGAGGCCGTTCAGTGAGCGGCCCTTCGAGATTACCAATGGTGAGATCAGCCTCCCGGAGCAGAGGAGTAACGGCACTCAGTACCTCCTGTGCCCTTCCTGTCCGAGCCAACTCCTCATAGCCGCCGTTGAGCGCTACGTCGCCGACCGCGACCAGCCGTACTTTCGCCGACGATTCTATGACCATCTGCCCGCTCACCGCGGTAAGGCCCGTCCTGTCCCCTCCAGCCACACACCGCATCGCACCGTCATCGCGCGCCTCGCGCCAGCAGGACGATCTTTATGGATCTGAGAATGATAACTAAGTCCAAACTCAGGGATATGTTCTTGATGTAATAGAGGTCGTACTTCAACTTCTCTCTGGATTCCTCCAGCGAGGCTCCGTATCGATAGCAGACCTGGGCCCATCCCGTAAGGCCGGGGCGAATGATATGGCGCAGGTGGTAGTAAGGGATCTCACGGCTGAGCCACTCGACGAATTCCGGCCGTTCGGGGCGCGGCCCTACGAAGCCCATGTCTCCGCGTAGCACGTTCCACAACTGGGGGACCTCGTCCAGCCTGCTCCCACGCAAGAAGCGGCCGACGGTCGTGACGCGGGGATCGTTGTCGCCCGCCCACGTGGGACCGATATCGGCCTCGGCGTCGGCCCGCATGGTGCGGAACTTGTAGCAGTTGAAGACATGCCCGTAGCGGCCCACGCGCTTCTGCCGGTACAGCACCGGACCCGGCGACGTGAGTTTGACCGCTAAGGCGATGAACGGGAGAAACGGAAGAAGGAGTAGCAAGCCGGTCAACGCGACGAGGGTGGAGATCAGACGACGCACCAGCAGGAAAGTAGGGTTCAGTCGAAAGCCCTCAGAGAAGACCAGCCAACTGGGTGCAAGGTCGTCCACATCGATCTTGCCGAAGACCTTCTCGAGCAGCCCAGTGGCCTCCTCCACCTTGATACCCCGCAGGCGAAGGTCCAGCAGTTCGCGTACCGGCATGGTGCCGCGCCGATCGGACATAGCAACAATCACACGATCCACCCCTCGGTTCTTTCCCAGGGCGGAAAGGATGCTGGCCAGGGTTTCCCGATTTAGAGAGGCGTCATCGATGGAGCCTGCCCATCCCACCACGTCCATTCCCAGCTCCTTGCTTGCACGCAGAACCTCCACCAGACGCTTGGCTCGCTCTCCTGCCCCCAGCACGTAAACGCGCTCCCGCAGGTATGGCTGGCGGATGATCCAGGTATACGCTGACCGCCAACCGAACAAGGCTAAGGTCAGGATCGAGAGCCCGGTCACGAAGACCCCTTGACCAATCAAGAAACTCGGCAAAAAGTATCCTGTGGCGGCCAGCACAAACGACAGCGCCCCCAGGACAACGAGCAGGCGGAAATAGGTTTCGCCACTGGAAGGTAGTCTCTGCGGATCGTACAGATCGAAGTAGTGCAGGCAAACCATGGCAAGCGCAGTGATTGCCAGGATCTTGTAAATACCGTACTCGTATTGGAGAACCAGGAAAGAGTCTTCCCCGAGCCGGATCCGTACAGCCAGAAGGAACGAACAGCAGATGATCAGAGCCTCTCCGCCCTGGAGCACCAGTATCCGAACCGGATAGTAGACGCTGAATAGACGGAGCACCGTTCGCTACCCCCGCCGCTTTCCCGTGCCGCCGCCTCTACCGTAATCCCCGTAGTAGTAGCCGTAATGTGCCGTGGGGGCTACGCGGTTGAGCACTACTCCGAGCAGACGCTTGGTGCGGAACTGCTCGCAAACCTTCTTAGCCAAGTCGAAGGGGGTCGAGCCGGCGTGTACGACCATGAGCATACCGTCGCAAAGCTCAGCCAAGAGGCTGGCATCAGACACCGGAATCACCGGCGGTGAGTCGATAACAATCCAATCGAACACAGGAGCCAGGCGCTGGAGAAGACCCTTGAAGCGGCCGTTGGCAATTAGTTCCGCGGGCTGCGGAGCCACCTGGCCCCCGGGGATGAAGAATAGGTTGCCCTGCGGGCCCTGCTGCAGGATCGAGAACTCATCAGCCGAGCCCTGAAGGTACTCAGAGAGCCCCGGCACTAACGGCGCCCCCAGCAATAAATGCAGCCTTGACCATCGTAGATCGGCATCGATCAGCAGGGCCCGGCGCTCCCGCTGCCGGACAAACACCTGGGCCAGGTTTGCGGCGACGAACGTCTTCCCCTCACCGGGCAGCGTGCTCGTAACCAGGAGCGTCTGCAGCGGCTGTTTCTGCCTGGCCAGGTACAGCCGCGAGCGCAAGGTCCGGAAGTCCTCGGTGCCAAGTCCCTGATTCTGCGCGCTAAGGAACAGCGTCCCCTCAGGCTTAGGGTGCCAATGCGTTCGTGAGCAACGTTCCTGCAAGGCCTTAACGGTTATCGGCCCTTCTCCTCCACTCAGAGCCGGCACCACGGGTCTCTCCGGGGTCATCTCAGCCTCGGGTGGTCCGACCGGCGCTGCACCGCGGTCCGCGCCGACCTCTGCAGCTCTCTCGAGCTCCGCCTTCTTCAACGCATCGTGGATGCGACTCATAGCTTCCTTTTCTCAGGCCGCCCGCAGCTCACTCCGATCGCCGCAACCGATCCATCAAAGTCGCGAGGTTCTGCACAGCTTCCATCAGGCGGAAGTTATCCGCACCCCCGGCGGCCCCAGGGGGCGCCGTGGGCTCGATCTCGTGCAGTTCGAACTCGTGAGCCATCCGGTCGATCGTACTGGCGGCCACTGGCTTCTGCTGGTCAACGTAGGCACTGATGAGGGCATGCTCACACAACAGGTTGATCACGCGCGGGATGCCACGGGCGAATCTGTACAAGCTCTCCACCGCCTCCGGCGTGAAGAGCGGCTGCCCGTCGCTCCCGGCAATTCGCAAACGCTCAGCGATGTAACCATGCGTCTCTTCCAGCGTGAGCGGGTACGTCTTGGTCCGCAGCGTGATGCGTTGCCAAAGTTGCCGGAGTTGTGGCTGCTTGAGCTTCTCTTCCAGTTCGGGCTGCCCGGAAAGCACGATCTGGAGCAGCTTCTCCGTGGAGGTCTCCAGGTTGGTGAGCAGGCGGATTTCCTCGAGCACCTCCGCGGAAAGGTTCTGCGCTTCGTCTACGACCAGGACGGCACTCTCGCCCGCCCGATAACGCTCCAGCAGCCAGTGGTTCAGGCGCAGGAGCATCTGGCTCTTCAACCTTGACTCGCAGGTGATGCCGAAATCGGACATCATGAAATCGAGGAACTGCATAGTGGTAAGGCTTGAGTTGAAAACGAAGGCCGTGGCCACCCGCTCCCCGCGCAGCCACTCAAACAGCTTGTTGAGCAGGGTCGTCTTCCCGGTTCCCACCTCCCCGGTCAGGAGGATGAAGCCCTTGCGGTTCTGAATGCCGTAGGTCAGGCAGGCCAGTGCCTCCTCGGAGTGCGGCGTGCGGAACAGAAATCGCGGGTCCGGATTCACACTGAAGGGAGCTTCTCGCAAACCGAAGAACTTCTTGTACATGGCTGTAAGTCCTACGCCTCAACGTTCTGCTTGGGGCGTTCCCTTTCCTTTTCCTTCTTGCCGCGTTTCCAGAACCTGATTCCCCTGCCATTTCCTCCGCCCACGGTGGGCACCAAGGCCAGGGTGGGAACTTTGAGATAGAATTCGACGTCAGCCTCGGTGCGAATAGACTTGTCGAGGAACTCGAGCAGCAGGGCGATGCCGAGTCCGAGCCCCAACCCAATGCCCAGCCCTCCCCCGGCAAACAGTGGCCGGTTCGGGAAACTGGGTTCTTCGGGCAGGCTCGCCGGGTCCATCACCCGAAACTGTTGGCCTTGCTGACTCCGCTCCATGTCGGTGGCCATTCCTGATTGGTTTCTTTTCCTCAACAGCTCGTTATAGAAATCCAAGGCCGTCTGGTGGTCGCGAGTGATCATCTTGAAGTCCTGCTCCACCATCGGGCTAAGCTGGAGACGCGACTGGTAGAGCCTGACCTGCTCCTTCAACCGATCCTGTTCACGCGTGTACTGCCGGATAGCCTCTTCGTAGGCGTGGAGTTGGCTGCG
>JBEKCQ010000215.1:0-5826 GCA_050014795.1 Terriglobia bacterium
CGTCGGCAACGATCTTATCTTGCAGCGCGATGGTTTCAGGTGCGTCCATCACTTACTCCACGGCCGATTCTGTGGTGACCAGGTCTTCGCTGCCACTCAGCGCGCTGCGCAGCGTATGCCAGACCAGCGTGGCGCATTTCACGCGCACCGGGAACTCTGACACTCCGGAGAAGACCGCCAGCTTTCCCAGTTCGGGCGCGTTCCCATCCGGCTGGCCTTGGCCGGTCACGAAGTCGTGAAATCTCGTGAACAATGCTTCGGCCTCTTCGCGGGTCTTGCCTTTCAAAACCTGTGTCAAGATCGACGCGGAAGCCGTGGAAATGGCGCAGCCCGTGCCCTGAAAGCTGACATCAGCGATCCGGTCGCCTTCCAGCTTGATGTAGAGCGCCACCTTATCGCCGCAGAGCGGGTTGTATCCCTGGGCGCTGCGACTGGCATCCGCCATGGCGCGAAAGTTGTGCGGATGCTTGCTGTGATCCAGGAGGACTTCTTGATAAAGCGCGCGCAGGTCAGCCATCAGCCCAGGATCTCCTTGACCTTCTGGATGCCCTTCACCAGGGCGTCAATTTCCTCTTTCGTGTTGTAGAACGCCAGCGACGCCCGCGTGGTGGCAGGCACGCCGAAGCGATCCATCAACGGCTGGGCGCAGTGGTGACCGGTGCGCACCGCGATTCCCTCCTGGTCCAGCACCGTGCCGACGTCGTGCGGATGCAAACCGTCGAGCACGAAGGAAAGCACGGCAGCTTTCTCCTTGGCCGTGCCCAGGAGCCGGAGGCCCGGGATGCGACTGAGCGCCGGCGTGGCGTAGGCGAGCAACTCCTGCTCCTGCGCGCCCACGGCCTCGAATCCCAGCCCGTTCAGGTAATCGAGGGCCGCGCCCAGCCCGATCGTCCCGGCGATGTTGGGCGTGCCCGCTTCAAACTTGTACGGAATAACGTTGTAAGTCGTCTTGGCGAAGGAAACCGAACTGATCATGTCTCCGCCGCCCTGGTAGGGAGGCATCGCGGCCAGCAGCGCGGCCTTGCCGTACAGCACGCCGATACCGGTGGGGCCATAGAGTTTGTGGCCGGAAAGAGTGTAGAAATCGCAGTCGAGCGCTCGCACATCCACTTTCAGGTGCGCGGCGGCCTGCGCCCCATCCAGCAGCACCGGAACATTCCACCGGTGCGCCATCTGGATGATCTGCGCCACGGGATTGATGGTGCCCAACACGTTCGAAACATGGACGACGGAGACGAAGCGCGTCCGGGGGTTGAGCAGCTTCTCGAATTCCTCGAGCAGGATCTCGCCGCGGTCGTTGATCAGCGCCACGCGCAGGAGCGCGCCCTTCTCTTCGCACAGCATCTGCCAGGGAACGATGTTCGAGTGGTGTTCCATGGCGGTGATGAGGATTTCGTCGCCGGCCTGAATGTTCTTGCGGCCGTAGGTGCTCGCCACCAGATTGATGGCCTCGGTGGTTCCGCGCACGAAAATGATCTCGCGCGCCTCGCCGGCGTTGAGGAAGCGCTGCACTTTGACCCGCACGTCTTCGTACGCCCGCGTGGCCTGCTCACTCAGGTAGTGCACCCCGCGGTGGACGTTGGAGCACTGGGTGAGGTAGAAGCGTTGTTCCGCTTCCATCACCGCGCGGGGCTTCTGGGTGGTGGCCGCATTATCGAGATAGACGAGCGGCTTACCGTGCACCTGCTCTTTCAGAATGGGGAAGTCTTCGCGGACCCGTGCCACGTCGAAGGCAGGCTGAGAAATGGGGCGGGCCAGCGGCTTTGCGACCTCGGGAGCAGTAGCCATCAGGCATCCTCCCTTTCTGGGCCGGCTCCCAAACGCGCCCGCAGGGCGCCCTTGAGCCGGTCGCGGATCGGCTTGTACTTGACCCGTTCGATGACTTCGTTGGCAAAAGCAAACGTTAGCAGGGCGCGGGCTTTGTCGTGCGCAATGCCGCGGGAGCGCAGGTAGAAGATTGCTTCGGGGTCCACCTGGCCGATGGTAGCGCCGTGGGTGCACTTGACGTCGTCGGCGAAAATCTCGAGCTGCGGCTTGGTGTTGATGGCCGCGTCCTCGGAAAGCAGCAGGTTCTTGTTGCCCTGTTTGGAGTCTGTCTTCTGCGCATCCGGGCGCACAATCACCCGGCCGTTGAACACTCCCGTGGACTGGCCGTCGAGCACGCCCTTGTAAAGCTCGCGGCTGCTGCAGTGCGGTGCGGCGTGGTCCATGGTGGTGTGATTGTCCACGTGCTGCCGGCCCGCCGTCATATAGAGGCCGTGGAGTGAGGCCTCGGCGCCTTCTCCCGCTAACAGAGTGCCCAACTCCTCACGCACCAGGGCGCCGCCGAGGGCAAACGAGTCAGTAGAGACGTTGCTGCTGCGCTCCTGCCTTACCTGCACGGTGGCCACGTGAAACGCCGCGTGGCCTTCCTGCTGGAACTTGGCGTATTCCAATACCGCGCCTTCACCAGCCACAATTTCGGTGACCGCGTTGGTGAGGTAGGCATCGCTCGCAGCGGCGGGCTCCAGGTCGGCATCGGCCGCCCGGAAGGGCGGCGCACCGTCGAGCCCTATGTATCCCTCAATCACGGTGGCTTGGCTTTCCCGGCCGGCGATGATGAGCGTCCGCGGGTGAGAGACCGTTGGCCGGCCACTCGGCGCGGAAATGAAGAGCAGTACGACGGGCTTTTCCAGAATCACGCCCTTGGGAATCTCCAGGAAAACCCCGTCGTTCAGGAAAGCAGTATTGAGGGCGACGAAGGCATGATCCTGGAAGTCGGCGTGGCGCGCCAGATGCTGTTCCAGGGCCCCGGAGCCATTCGCCAGCGCCTCCGCCAGACTGCCGGCACGCACTCCCCTGGGCAGATCGGTGAGGGAGGAGAGCTCGCGCCGATAATGCCCGTTCAGAAAGACCAGCCGGCTACAGTCCAGGCCGCACAGCGGAAGACCCTTCAGCGCGTCGATGATTGCTCCGCCCGGCCCGGCCGGGGCGGGCTGGAAGGGGACGCTGGCGATAGGAGCGACGTTGGTGTGCTTCCATTCCTCAAGCTGCGTCGTGGGGAAGCCCAACTCGACGAAACGGTCCAGGGCGGTTCGGCGGATTTCGTTGAGCCACGAGGGCCCGACGGCAAGGTTCTTTTCCTGCGCCGCAAAGCTCGCCAAGTAGACATCCTGGTATTCTTTGACTTCGGTCATGTGTTCAAAGCTGCCCCGTCGCGGCCACCTTCAGGTGGCCAGTTCTTCTGTCGCCCCGTAGCGGCCACCTTCAGGTGGCCATCTTCTGGCGGCCTAAAGGCCGCCGCTACGTAACCTCGACGGTTTCATCGAGCCTGTAGCAGTCACCTTCAGGTGGCCATCTTGTGTCGGCCCCGTAGCGGCCACCTTTAGGTGGCCACTTCTGGCGGCGTAAAGCCGCCTCTACTTACTTCGGTCATGTGTTCAAGGTAGCGGCCACTTCAGGTGGCCACTTCTGGCGACCTAAAGGCCGCCTCTACGCCGCCTCTACGCCGGACGCTACGTCTTACGTTTCCACGGTGGCACCCACGGATCGCACTCCAATGCCACTAACCTCCGCCAATCCATCGTGAGCGAACCTGAATACGGCCACTCCTCCGGGCGCGAACACAGTGCCTTGCGTACCGGGTTCAACCAGATGTAGTTCGCCACTGCCTCCCATCGCTCATCAGTGCGCAGGACATGATCATAGGAAAACCTCTGCCACAGTGCCTGCCCGGTTTTGCGTTTGTGCCAAAACGCTGACTGTTGCTTGAACCCCTTTACAAAACCTATTAAATCGGAGTCCGGGTGCGAGCCGCTTGCCAACACGTGTAAATGGTCGGGCATAAAGCAGTAAGCCACGAGAATGAACCCGCTTGCTTCCGCCTGCTGCTGCAAGAACGCCCGCACAGCGCGCACCCACTCTCCATCATTGAACCACGCCGTACGGCTGGCCGTGCACAGGGTGATGAAATACCAGTTGCGTCCGATATACCGGGATGCCGGCAGGCGGATTTTCTTGCGCCGAAAATCCACCATTAATCCTCAATCCTCACCTTTCTCGCGACCTCGTAGCGGCCACCTTTAGGTGGCCACTTCTGGCGGCCTAAAGGCCGCCTCTACGCCGGCCTAAGCGGCCCCGTAGCGGCCACCTTCAGGTGGCCAGTTCTGGCGGCCTAAAGGCCGCCTCTACGTCGGCCTGTAGCGGCCACCTTCAGGTGGCCATCTTGTGTCGCCCCGTAGCGGCCACCTTCAGGTGGCCATCTTCTGGCGGCCTAAAGGCCGCCCCTACGTAACCTCTACGGTTTCATCGAGCCAGCCGTAACCCTTCTGTTCCAGTTCCAGGGCCAGACCCTTGCCGCCGGACTTGACGATGCGGCCGTTGTAAAGCACGTGCACAAAATCAGGAACGACATAGTCCAACAGCCGCTGGTAGTGCGTGACCACAATGATGGAACGGTCCGGGCTGCGCAGCGAGTTGACGCCGCTCGCTACCACCTTCAACGCGTCGATGTCCAGCCCCGAGTCGGTCTCATCCAGCACGGCGAGCTTCGGCTCCAAGACCGCCATCTGGAAAATTTCGTTCCGCTTCTTCTCCCCGCCCGAAAAACCTTCGTTCACGGGGCGGTTCATCAGGCTCTCTCCCGGATGAGAGCCAGGAAATCCATGGCATCCAGCTCTTCCAGGCCTCGATGCTTGCGGATGGTGTTCAGCGCCGCGCGCAGGAAATAGGTGTTGCTGACGCCCGGGATTTCCACCGGGTACTGGAAGGCCAAGAAAATTCCCTCGCGCGCGCGATCTTCCGGCAGCATCTGCAGGAGGTTCTTGCCCTCGTAGATGACCTCGCCCTCGGTGACCGCATACGTCTCGCGCCCGGCGAGCACCTGGGCGAGCGTTGACTTGCCTGAGCCGTTCGGCCCCATGATGGCGTGCACTTCGCCGGCGTTCACTTCGAGGTTGATCCCGTGCAGGATCTCCGTGCTGTTGACGTTTACTTGTAGGTTCTTGATTGTCAGCATTCGTCTCTTCCTCTGGAGCCCTCAGCCGTCAGCTATCTGCTTTCAGCAAGCGAAACAGGAAACTGGAAAATGGAAACTGGAAATTCGAAAAGCCACAGACCCGGACAATGTACCCTGCGCTGTGCTCACCGGGGGTTATCCTCCGCCAGCACTACCGAAGTCCCGGGGGCTCGTGGGTCATAGCGGACGAAGATCCTCTCTCCTGGAAGCCGACCGAATAGCTTGAGAGTATCGCTTCGGTCCCAAACGAACTCGATATCGTACCCCACGTAATAGTGGGCCCCCGCTTCATACGTGTACAAGAACCGCACTCGAAAGCGGCTGATTAGTTGAATCAGCAGCCAGATCGGAATGCAAAGAACAACAAGAGGCGTGTGAACTACAGTCCCCCACACACGGTCGATCTCCTCAGGAGCCTCGAAAGCCGCTGATCGGAGCGTTCCGGCTACCAGAGGCCAGCGACTCAGATACCCGCTTGCCATACTCCCCTCAAGTACAGGGCTTGCCGGGGGCTTTCTCTTGGTCGCCCTGTGATTGGGCCTTCAGCCGTCAGTGAGAGGCCCACGGCGAGGAAAGCACTCACCGTGGCTACCAATCCAAAATCCAAAATCTAAAATCCAAAATCAGCCTACGCTTCCCTCCAAACTCACCCCGAGCAGCTTCTGAGCCTCCACGGCAAACTCCATAGGCAGTTCGCGAAAGACCTGTTTGCAGAAGCCGTTGACGATCATTGAAACCGCGTCTTCCAGCGACATCCCGCGCTGGCGGCAATAGAAAATCTGGTCCTCGCCGATCTTGGAGGTGGAAGCCTCGTGCTCCACCTGCGCGCT
>JBEKCQ010000216.1:0-4843 GCA_050014795.1 Terriglobia bacterium
GCCTCGCCCGGCATGTGCTTGTAGGGAATCTGCATGCGTTCCAGGGTGTTGCGCAGCGCGCCTTCCGCCAAGTTCCATTCCTCTTCCGTGCCCGCATAATGCTCGGGGTGCGCAGGGTCGCGGGCGGAGAGATCCACCTCGTAGCGCTCGAATCCAAAAGTCTTCAGGACGACCAGGGCAAACTCGACGCAGGCCTCGACTTCGGCCTCGAGCTGCTCGGGCATGCAGAAGATGTGCGCGTCATCCTGGGTAAACCCCCGCACGCGCATCAGGCCGTGCAACACGCCGGAGCGTTCGTAGCGATAGACAGTTCCCAGCTCAGCGAAGCGCACCGGCAGTTCGCGATAACTCCGCCGGCGCGACTTCCGGCGCGACTTGTAAATCAGGATGTGGCCCGGGCAGTTCATGGGCTTGAGCTGGTACTGGTCGTTCTCCACATCCATCGCGCCGAACATGTTCTCGCGATAGAAATCGGTGTGGCCGCTCGTCTCCCAGAGATGCAGACGCATCGTGTGCGGCGTAAAAACCAGGTCGTAGCCGCGCTTGATCAGTTCGTCGCGCAGCCAGTCCTCGATCACCTTGCGCACCATGCCGCCCTTGGGATGCCAGAAGACCAGCCCGGGGCCGGCCTCGTCCTGGATGCTGAAGAGTTCGAGTTCCTTGCCGAGGCGGCGATGGTCGCGCTTCTTGGCCTCTTCGATCTTGACGAGGTATTCGTCCAGGTCTTTGGGTGTGAAGAACGCAGTGCCATAGATGCGCTGCATGGGATGCGAGCGCTCATCGCCTTTCCAGTGCGCTCCCGCCACGCTCAACAGCTTGAAAGCCTTGATGCGGCCGGTAGAGGGAATGTGGGGCCCGCGACAGAAATCCAGGAACTTACCGGTGCGATAGGCGGAGAAGACCGGGTCGGCCTTCTCGTCAATCAGCTCACACTTGAGAAATTCGCCCATCTGCTCGAAGAGCTTCCGTCCTTCGTCTTTCGGGAAGAAGACCAGCTCGTTCGGCAAATCCGCCACCGAGAGCTCGCGCATCTTCTCCTCAATTTTCTTCAGGTCGTCCTCAGTGAAGGGCTTCTCACGATAGAAATCGTAGAAAAACCCCGTCTCCGTGGCGGGGCCGATTCCGGGATGCGCGTCGGGGAAAAGCTCGGTGACGGCGGCGGCCAGCAAGTGAGCAGCGGAGTGCCGGTAGATCTCCAGCGCCTCCGGTGAAGACGGCGTGATGATCTGGATCGGCCCGCTCGCTTCGATGGGGGACGAAAGATCAATCAGGCGGCCGTCCACCTTGGCGGCCAGCGCCTCCCGAGCGAGCCGGGACCCTAACGATTTGGCGACTTCCAGCGCGGTGACGCCCTGAGGAAATTCCTTCGAGGTCCCGTCGGGGAAGGTTATCTGAACGTTGGGCATTCCTAAGTTGCGTTCCAAGCGTAAGAATACAAACCACTAAAATAGCAGATGAAGCCGCCACTGGTCAAACACCGCGAAAGCGGGATAGCGTCCTAATTTAGATTCTATTTGTTTTTATCCATGTCGTTATAGCGCGCGCATACTTGGGCAGGATTCAACAGACCGCTGCGGAGATGGTCGGCCAGGAAAATATCGCAGAACGTAATCCAATGGTGAACATCAAAGACATCATCGTAGGTAATTTTTCCGTGCATCACCAAATAGGATTCTCCTCTATCCCATTCCCCAAGCATCTCTTTGGTCAGGATGATGTGCTCACCTGTTTGGGTGCCATGTTTAAAGGCAATCATCTGGAAAGGTATTTTCTCTTCGGGCCACACGAAACGGGCCTCAGCTTTTACAGCAGGGTGTCCGGTGCCTGGCGTGTAGATAAAGTCTGGTACTTCATCTCTCTTCAGCACAGTAGCCGTAAACCAGCCCTCTATGTGCTTGGCTGGTGTCTTTCCAGTATTGACCATATGACTCGGAATGATGATCTCGGAACCAGCGGTCAAGCGGAACTGGTCACGGACCGGAGAGACCCAAGCACGCTGATTGAGGCTGAGGCCTTCCCTCGCCACATCCCATTGGCGACCCGAATACACGGTGTAGATGATCGTAGTTACAGCGATTGTGACGGTGGCTGCGGCAGTCCAAAAACTCAAAGTGCGAACGACAGACCACACCATCTTCAAAAACTTCTTGGTACGCTCTGCATAGTTGCTGGAGCCATCTGTTTCCTTGTGGGGGTTATCAGCATCGGCGCCGCCAGCAAGGCTACCGCGAATGACTGGTACTTCCGGGTCCTTGCCGTCATCTTCGGCGCTCTGTTGATTCTCGCGTCCATTTGGCTCATCCGCCATGCCGTTGGCCTCCTCGACCCAATTACGAATACAAATACTGTAACACGAAAAAAGGACTTGATAAGGCAGAATTTACGTAATACACTTATTGACGTAGGGAGGAACGCTAGGGCAAACGTACTGAGCGGCGAAAAGCAGGTTGCGGTGATAAGCGCACTGGCGGAAGGGTCTGGAATTCGGCAAATCGAGCGAATGACGGGCGTGCATCGGGACACGATCATGCGGCTTGGCGTGCGCGTCGGCAGATGCGGTAGGAGCGGCAATCCTTCGGGAGCTTAGAAGCCTTGAATCAGAACAAGAAAACTAGAAGCGTCGGCAGGCCACGACTCCCAAAGGGGCAAGCAAAGGGGAAGATCGTACCCGTGCGGCTTGCGGAGAATGAGCTGAAAGCGTTCACTAGGGCGGCCAAGGCCAGTAAACAAAGACTTTCTGAATGGATACGGAGCACGTTAAATGCCAAAATTGGGTACTAGAGAATTCAAATCAGGACACTACCGAAAGCGCTCACGACCGCTCCATCATGCTGCGTAGGCGCGCGGCGACCCAGTCCACCGCGATGCGGATCAGCACCTCACCCTTTTCCGCGCGGGCGAGCAGCGAGTCATGGTAGAACTTGCGGTCGTTCCTGGCGTCCTCCGGATCCTTGAGGGCCAGCTTGAGCTTTTCGTAATCCACCCCCTCACGGTGGACGCGCTCGGGAAAGGCAGCCAGGGCCACCGAAGTCTCAAACTCGCCCGAGTGGCCTGGCACGTTTTCCGGACCGGTCTCCATAAGTCTCTTCACTTCATCGCGGACACCCTCAGCCGCGTACGCCTCCCAATAGGAACAGGCCTCCACCTTGACGTCCAGTTTCTGGCGGAATTCCTCCATCTGCTCCTTGAGGGGTTTCTCATTCCCGCCGTGGCCATTGAGGATGAGGATCGTTTTGATGCCGTGGGCCCGCAAGCTGTCACAGAGGTCGAATACCACAGCCAGGAAGGTCTCCCGGCGCAGCGTCAGCGTCCCTTTCCGTTCCATCCAGTACGGCGAGATCCCCACCGGCACGGGCGTCGCCACGGTCACCTGGGGGTAGAGCTCGAGAGCAGCTTGCTGCGCTATCAGAACGGCACTGGCAGTGTCCTGAATCATGGCCAGGTGTTCGTTGTGTTGCTCGGTGCTCCCCGTGGGGACGATCGCCGCTTTCAGGCGGCCCGTCTCCAGTGCTTCGCGTATCTCCTTCCTCGTACTTTCCCAGAGCAGAACCTGGCGGGGATTGACATAGCCGGCAGCAGTGCGAACCAGGTCTGAGGCCAGCGCCGGGAAGCACTCTCCCCGCGTTGCCGCGGTCGCTTGCACAGCGGCAACATTTCCCAGAGAGAGAATGAAATCGCGCCGGGAATTTGAGAGCTTCATTAATGCGCCTCCTCGCGCTGGGACCTGCACGCCCCCGGAACAGAAACCTTGCGGGCGGTGACCGCTGGTTGTCCCGCGTATTCTGAATGTTTTTGAAACTTGCCGCGAGGGAAAAATCCGTTGCCTGCCGAGCAGGCCCGTGCGCCGATGGCATGCAGATTTCGCTTGACAAGCGGTCCGGAAACTACTACATATTGAGCTACGGACGCGCCAGGCCACAATATGTTGGCCATCGCGCGGAACTCAATCTTCCCTAGAGAAGGAGAATAGACCGATGCCAGCGAAGAAAAAGGCCAAGAAGAAGAGGTAGATCGACCCCATTCCCAGGTTTCCTCCTTTCCCCAGGCCCGCTTTCCCCAAGCGGGCCTTTCTTTCTGCGCGGCCCAGCGAAGCCGACTGAGCAACGTCCCGGCCCTTCAAATGGCGCTTGACAAGATTTCCAGAGACCACTACATATGGGCCGCTGGAGTGTTCAACCCTAGTTTGTTGGCGCCCCGGCGCAAGCTAATCTTCCTCACAGGAGGAGAATAGACCTATGGCCTGCAAGACTAAGACGAAGAAGAAGAGATAAACGAGCGCAGTTGCCACTTTTCTGCCTGAAGGGCCCGCGTCCCCAGCGGGCCCTTTCTGTCTGGCGCGCTGTGCTCGGCCCCGGCAGGCGCAGAGCCACCGCGAGGAATGCTCTCTGCCAACCACCTACGTGAATTTGATCTGCACATCTTCGCGGTCGGCTTCCGTCGCCTGGAAGAGGGCATGAGGCTGGAGGTGCATGAATCCAGCCACAAAGTTGGCCGGAATCTGGGCAATGCGGATGTTGAAGACGTTGACGTCTTCGTTGAAGGTGCTTCGTTGCCCAGCGATTTTGGTTTCGAGTTCCGTGATGCGGCCCTGAAGCTGCATGAAACTGGTATTGGCCTTCAGGTCGGGATATTTCTCGGCCACCGCAAAGAGCGTGCGCAGGGCGCCGGTGAGCATGTTATCAGCCTGCATCTTCTCCCCGGGGGTGGTGGCACGGGTGTAAGCGCTCCGGGCTTCGGTGACCGCCAGCAGGGTTTTCTGCTCGTACTGCATATAGCCCTTGCAGGTCTCGATGAGCTTGGGCAGCTCGTCGTGCCGTTGCTTGAGGAGGACGTCGATATTGGA
>JBEKCQ010000217.1:0-4573 GCA_050014795.1 Terriglobia bacterium
GCAAACCTATAATGCAGCGTTTTCGTCCCTGTGCGGCGGCGCAAGCCGTGCGGGGATGTGGAGCGCGAAGTGCCCAACAGCGAACCGGAAGACCTGATCCAGCAGCGGCAGAAAAAGCTGCGTGCCATTGCCGAACTGGGTTTCGAACTCTATCCGCGCAAGTTTGAATTCACCCACGCACTCCCTCAGATCTGGCGCGATTACTCGGCGCGCACGGCGGAGGAGTTGAGCGCCGAGAAAATTCCAGTCCGCGTGGCCGGGCGCGTGATGACCATCCGGCCGCACGGCAAGGCAGGCTTCGCGCACCTGGCGGGGGGCGGGGCGCGGCTGCAAATTTACGTGCGCCTGGACGCGGTGGGGGAGCGCGACTTCGAACTCTACAAGCTGCTCGACGTCGGCGATGTGATTGGCGTCGACGGGTATCTGTTCCGCACCAAGACGGGCGAGTTGACCGTGCACGCGGAGCGGCTGATTTTCCTGGCCAAGGCGCTGTTGCCGCTCCCCGAGAAGTGGCACGGGCTGACCGACGTCGAAATCCGTTACCGGCAGCGCTACGTTGATCTGATGGTGAACGAAGACGTGCGCCAGATTTTCGAGCGCCGCACCCTGTTGATTCGCGCCTTGCGGCAATTTCTCGACGCCGAGGGTTACCTCGAAGTCGAGACTCCCATGATGCAGCCCCTGGCGGGCGGAGCGCTGGCGCGGCCCTTCACCACGCACCACAACGCGCTGGACCTCGACCTCTTCTTGCGCATCGCTCCGGAGCTTTATCTGAAGCGGCTCACCGTGGGCGGCTTCGACCGCGTGTACGAAATCAACCGCAACTTCCGCAACGAGGGCATCTCCACCCAGCACAATCCCGAATTCACCATGCTGGAGTTCTACCAGGCCTACGCCGATTATCGCGACATGATGGTACTCACCGAGCGGCTGATGCGTCACGTGGCGCAGGCGGTGCTGGGCTCGCTGGAGTTTGAGTACGCCGGCGAGAAGATATCGCTCGCCGAGTTCCACCACTACACCATGAAAGAGGCCATCGTCCATTTCTGGCCGGGCGAGGGCCGTCCGAAGCTCGAAGACTTGGCAAATCCCCGCGCGGTCTTCGCTTGGGTTGACAAATACAATGCGTGGGCGGCCGCAACCGGCGGCGAGCACGAACCCCTGGACCTGCCGCCGGGGACGGCTCCGGGCCTGGCTTTGCAGGAACTCTTCGAGCACGTCGCGGAGCGGAATCTGATTCAGCCGACGTTCATCCTGGATTACCCGCTCGAAGTCTCCCCGCTTTCCAAGCAGAAGCCCGACGATCCGAATTTCGTCGAGCGGTTTGAGCTTTACCTCGGCGGCATGGAAATCGCCAACGCCTTCAGCGAGCTGAACGATCCTAGCGAGCAACGCGATCGCTTCGAATACCAGCAACTGCTGCGCGAGCGCGGCGACCTCACCGCCCACGCCGTCGATGAGGACTACATCCGCGCCCTCAGCTACGGCATGCCTCCAGCGGGCGGGGAAGGCGTCGGCATCGACCGCCTCGCCATGCTGCTCACCAATTCCCGCTCCATCCGCGACGTGATCCTATTCCCCCTCCTCCGCCCCGAAAAGCCCTCCGAGTAGCCTGCTCTTCCCAGCCGCTTGTCACTTGTCACTCGTCACTGTTCTTCTCCCCTTGCCTTGCCCCTGCACTAGTTGTATAGATATATCGTAACGTGGCGGTAATCCGCCGTGCGCACACATCGCAAGCTGCGCGATGTACTTGTCCCGCAACGCGTGGATGCGCCACCCGCGCCATCAAGGGGGGCAGCATGTCAAGAAACGACTTTGTCGGGCTTCTTCCCAAGATACTAGTAGGCCTTGGCAGACGGGCAACAGTCGTTCAAGTGTGCAAGTATATTTGGGAACATTACGAAGAGGAGATCCGCAACTCGGGGGATTTCTTTTACACTTGGCAGTATGACGTCCGATGGGCTGCAGACACGCTGCGGAAGCGCGGAGTTATCAAGCTGGGTCGAAACCGGGCATGGGAACTAATATAGGTTTCTGGCGGATCCGTTCATAGTACACACGGCAAGAGACACGACGTGTTCGTGGCCGGCGGTTGCCGGACCCGGTGCCTGCTAGGGTCAAAAGGTGAAGCCATGCTTAATACAGAGGCTTGGATAAAACGTGCGGATGAAGTCATCGCCAATATTTCAGAATGGAATTACTCGGAGGGACTACTGTTTGCGACTTCGATGATTACTGCTTTCTATGGCCCAGACGGTCCGCAGATGAAGACCTTTCGGGAGACAACTGAAGGCATTTACAGGGGGAAAGCAAGCCTCCCGTTCCCGTTACTCTTGAAGCGGCACGCGAAGGCAACAATCCAAAACATCAGGGCCGAGATAGAAGGTGGCCTGATTAAGAGTGTTCGCGTACTTCTCACCGGAGAAATCGTTGCGGAACTCTTGGCCCTAGCAAGAGAGATTATGGCAGACGGCTCGGAAGCAGCTAAGAATGTCAGCGCTGTCCTGGTCGCTGCCGCCTTTGAAGACCTAATTCGACGAATGGGATTGGAGTTTGCCGGTGTGACCGCTAGGCCGAAACTTGAAGAGGTCATCAGCACGCTAAAACAAAACAACGTGCTGAAAGGCGGAGAGGTAACCACTGCCTTGGGATACTTGAAATTCCGTAATGACAGCTTACATGCCGACTGGAAAAGCGTGGAGCGAAGTCAGGTCCAGAGTTGCTTGGCGTTTGTAGAAGCCCTTTTGGTCAAGCATTTCAGTTGAGAGGGAGCGCGGTAGCAAACCATTCGGCGGCTGGCGGAGACCTTTCAGTTCAGGTCTGCGAAAGGATGATCAGCATTCTTCCCAAACCGCAGACCCAAAGGGTCTGCGCCATCCTGCGCTTGACTCATTTAGGAGGACCTCACATGAGCACCGAATCTATGCGTCGACCTGGCGGCAATTGGTCGGTCTCGAGGATTCCTAAGGCCGAACACTATCAAACAGTGCTATACGAAATTGATATGCTCCGCTATTCCTATTCGCAAATCCTCAAACCTCCAGATGGGGCCAGAGATGCGGATGTTTGGGCCTACCTAGAGTCGTTCTTGGTGCACTACAGGAACCTGCTCGATTTCCTCGGGAAAACGCAGGCAAGTAGTACGGACCTGACACTCGCGCACCCAGAAATGATTTGGTCGGCTGAAGCGGGTTTGACCCATCGCGCGCCTAGCCAAGAAACTGTCGACAAGATGCGCACACCCGGGCACGAGCTCTGGGAGGAGTACGAGGACCGCAACAAGAGGGAAGACACCATTTCGAGATACCTTCAGCACTGCACGACGTTCAGAACGTCTGCCAAAGAGTGGTTTCCTGTCGTAATGATGAAGGAGATCAGCGAGGTCCTCGCACTTCTTGAACAACATCTTCCCGTGTTTCGGCCAGCGACGGAATCACGCCCAGTCAATCGTGAACACTTTCTCGGCGGCGGGTCCGTCAGCACGCATTCTGGCTCCGCTCCATAACTCGACAGCAACGTACGGCGCAGTTATCCTCTTACTGTGCGGCCCGTATCTTGGGAAAGCAAGAGCCGCAGCTTTCAAGGACAAAGCTGCGCTACCCTCGGGAAGAAAGGCGCTGAAACAGTGAGACGCTACGTTATCGTGGGTCTTACCAGCGGAATTCTCTTTGGCGCCCTGGATGCGGTGATCAACGCCAACCCGCTCGCCCAGCGTCTCTACGAGGTTTACCGACCCATTGCCAGGGCCTCGGTGAACGCGCCCGCAGGAGTGGCGATTGATCTTGCTTACGGGTTTGTGCTGGCCGGAATTTTCCTACTGCTCTACCGGAGTCTGCCGGGCGGGGCCGGCTGGGTGAAGGGAATCAGCTTTGGCCTGCTGGCGTCGTTCTTCGGTGTGGTGATGGCGTCGGTTTCGTCTTTTATGATGTTCAACGTACCCGCCGCGACGCTGGCCTACGCGCTCCTCACCAGGCTGGGCGAGATGCTGGCGCTGGGAATCCTCTACGGTCTTACCCTGCGGCCCAAAACCACATAGCGTAGCGGCGGCCTTCAGGCCGCCATATGTCCGCCTAAAGGCGGACGCTACGGCGCAGAAACCGCGGAGGCCGGCAGTACCCCCAGCGTGATGCCCGAGGCCAGCTTGGGCGAACGGTACACCCTCTGCGTGGCCTTCTGGAAGTCGGAGGGTTGCGCCTCGCCTATTTTCACAAATTTCTGCGGGTTGCGGTCCGTCAGCGGGAACCACGAGCTTTGTACCTGGACCATGACGCGGTGGCCGCGGCGAAAGGTGTGAAACACGTCGGGAAGCTGGAACTCCACCCGGTCGGGCTTGCCGGGCTCGAACGGCACGGGGTTCTCGAAACTCCTGCGGAACTTCCCGCGAAACGGCTCGCCGCGCACTAACTGCTGGTAGCCGCCCATGCGCACCTCGCGCGGGTTCGGGTCAGGGTCCGGGTAATTTCCGGGATAGACATCGATGAGCTTCACCACCCAGTCCGAGTCTGTGCCGGTGGTCGAGACGTGCAGCGTGGCGGTCAACGGTCCGGCGACGGTCAGGTCTTCTTCGAGCGGC
>JBEKCQ010000218.1:0-4558 GCA_050014795.1 Terriglobia bacterium
CGCGGGGTCCGCGCTCCTCGACCGGCTAGTGCTTGGCAGCGCCGGGCGCTGGCAGGTCGGAGTTGTAGATGTCGGCCACGGCCTTCCACTTGCCGTCCGCCTGCTTCTTCCAGACGGTCAGATACTTCCCGCGGTCGGTGACGGGCTTGCCCTTCGGACCGTTCATCGTGACCTCGTAGGTACCCATGCTGTACGCCAAATCGCCACCACGCGAAGCTTCCGCCTTGCTTACCTGCCAGCTTAGGGCATATCCGGGGGTTGCCATCACCTCGGATAGTGACTTCCGGATAGACTCCTTCCCCGTCAGGATGGGGGAATTGGGTGGAAGCGACAAGGCGTCGTCGGCAAAGCAGGAGAGGTATCCCTCGACGTTATTTGGTGCCGCGGCCTTAGCGCAGGCGGCGTCCGCTTCTCGGACCGCGCGCTCATCAGCGGCGCGCGTATCCGGCGGGCTCGGCGGTGGTGGTTGTTGACAGGCCAAAGCGAACCCGATAATCACAAGCGAAGAAACCAGTATTGCCATCAAGTAGAGTCGTCGCATTGCACACCTCCAGTTACGATTTCTCAATTCGCAAACGCCCACGGCGCACAAACCGCGCTGTGGGATCCACGCTTCCCGCGCTTACTTTGCTGCCGGCACGTAGCTGAGGTCGGGACGAGAGACCCATACCTCGCTTTTTACGCAATGCAAGCTCTTGAAGAACGTCTTCCACAGCGCGTCGGCTTCGTCGCGCCCATAGGCCTTTTCCAGCACCGCAGGAAGCGTCTGTTCGGGCGGCTGGAAGTCAGCCCAGGTCTTGTGCGGGAACACGATGCCGTAAGTGGGATGTTCCCCACCGTTGAACAATTCATAGGTTTCCCAATACACGGGGTAGTTGCTTTTCTGGACGGCCTCGCGAACTTTGCGCAGCACCAGGAGATAATCCGACTCGCCAGCCATGTTGAGATGCTCCTCCACAAACTCCCTAAACGGAGCGTCGCCGGCCATGGGCTGACTCAATTCCGGGTGATGGATCCAAATGCTGGAGCCGACCAAATCGGCATACTGGGCC
Organism: Terriglobia bacterium; assembly: GCA_050014795.1. Classification (GTDB taxonomy): domain Bacteria; phylum Acidobacteriota; class Terriglobia; order UBA7540; family UBA7540; genus JALHUF01. The sequence continues at coordinate 1,053 of JBEKCQ010000218.1, forward strand.
ACGTTGGCGTTGTAATCGGTGTTGTCAGCCTCATCGAACTTGGCCCGGGCATCGAAGTCCTTCCAGTGGTGGCCGCCCACAGCGATTTCGTATAGACCAACGCGGTCGCCGACCACAGCCTGCTCGACATAGACCGCCCAGGTGTCCTTCTGCTGCTTGTGCCATTCCATGTGACGCTTGAGGGCCTGCTCGAATTGCTGTTGCATGCCTGGCTTGGGTTTCACGTACCAGGCACCTACCACGTTTCCGGGCTTCTCCTGCGCCAGGAGAGGCAACCCCAGCAGGCACACCAATCCAAGGGTGAAGAAGAATCGTCCCTTCCACATACACGCACCTCCAATGAGTCATTCAATTCGTTCTAGGGTCAAAAGCCAGTGTTCCCGAAGTTTGCCAAACCCGATGGTTACCGAAGGTTACATGAGCTCCCGCCGGTCAAGCGGGGGCGAGACCAGTGTCGCAAGCATGGCCACGATGCCTCAGACAATAGGTCTGGGAGGGCTAATTGTCAAGGAGTGCTTAGATTCAACAGCTCTCGACCGCACGGACATACCGCCGCCGTCCCGGCGGCAGCGCCTTCGTTGCTGGCAAGATGCCGGTGGTACAGCCGCAAGCTGCGCTACAATCTTGCCGTGGCCCAGACGCGCCGACCCAAACTCGGCCAGCATTTCCTGGCCAGCGCCGGCTACCGTCGGCGGATTGCTGAGGCGCTTGAGCTTCGCACCGACGACCTAATCATCGAAATCGGCGCAGGGCGCGGCGCGATGACGGAGCTTCTTGCCGAACGCGCGCGCTGCGTCATCGCCATCGAACTTGACGCTGCTCTGGCTGCCGGCCTCCGAGAGAAGCTCAAAGCGAAACCGCAGATTGAAATCCTCGAGGCCGACATCCTCACGACGGATGTCGCGGCCCTCTGCCGCGAACATCAGGCCGAGAAATGTTTCGTCTTCGGCAATCTGCCCTATTACATCACTTCGCCGATTCTGCATCGCCTCTACGCCTTCGGGAGCTCGATTCGCGCCATGGCGCTGCTGGTGCAACGCGAAGTTGCCGGAAGGCTCACGGCCGTGCCCGGCACGCGCGCCTACGGCTATCTGAGCGTGCTCACCGAGCTCCACTCGCAGCCCCGAATCGTGCTGAGCGTCCCGCCCGGCGCCTTTGTGCCCGCGCCCAAAGTTCAGTCAGCGTTGGTCAGTTTTCCGATGCGCTCGACGTTGCCCGAGTGGCTTCAAGCGCCTGCGCTCTCGTCGGCCTCAACCGCAGAGGTAGAAACAAAGTTCCTCGACTTTGTGAAGCGCTGCTTTGCGCAGAAGAGAAAGAAGCTGGTGAACAATTTGGCGGGAACCTACACACGCGAACGCGCTGAGCGCGCCCTGGCCACGCTATCCCTGCCCCTGACCATCCGCGCCGAGCAGTTGGCACTCAACCAGTTCGCCAGCCTCTTCGAGCGCTTGTCGTAGTGGAGCCCTGCGGAGCTTTGGAGTGCGGAAGCTCTGCTTCCGCTTTGCCTTCCGTGCGCCTGGTCCGGCACCCCCGCGTCCGGCAGGTTACTTCCGAACCTCAACGGAAACAATCTCACCGTCGTAGGTTGAACCATCGAAGCTGCGGTATGAAACAGCCGCCGTGTGACCCTGGAGGTGCTGGCAGGGGTTGAAGCCCTCAGGCAGTTTCCAGGTCGTCATGACGAGCTCAATCTTGAAGTAATTGCCGGCGTGCAACCGGAGCTTGCGCAGCGTACCCTGCAAGGTCAGCTCCAAGGCGGGCGGGGCGTTGCAGCTCACGGCCACGATCGTGCCTGTCGACCACCCGGGCTTTCCCTTTGCTGCAGGTGCGGGTTGGCCGGCAGGCGTTTCCGGCTGGGGCGGTTGTTCTTCCTGAGCCCTCTCCGCCACCCTTTTCCTGGCCTCTGCGAGCTGGCGCTCGAATTCTTCCGTCTCGGCTCGCGCCTGCTCTTCAGCTTTCTTCTGGTCTTCCTGATAGCGCTGATATTGCGCGATGTTGGCGAGCAGCATTTCCGCATTCTTGCGGTCTTCCGGCGTCTTCGCTGTGCTGACCAGCCGCTCAGCCATCTGCCGAGCTTCGGCCACGTTCCCCATCTGCATGAGCAGGCTGGCCGCCACCAAGTGGTACCCCTGGATGCCGGGCTCCAACTGAATAGCGCGGCGGGCCATGGCGAAGGCGCCTTTCAGGTCCTTTCCCTGATTCCCCATGACGCTGGCCAAGGCCGCGTACGCCGGAGCAAACTGGTTGTTGAGTTCTGTAGCGCGGCGCAGGCTGGCCTCGGCCTCCGCCAGATGCAGCGCGTCCTGGCCCTCTCGTTCCGTCAGCATGGCGTGGTAGTAGTGTGCCAGGTAGCTGCGGGAATCGAGCTTCACCGCCTCGCTGAACCATTTCTTGGCTTCCGCCAGGTGCTCCTGGCGAAGGTCAATGAAGCCCAGGCTCTCATGCGCCAACGCGTTCCCCGGATCTTGCCGGAGCGCCTCCTCGAGCAGGGCGCGGGCCCGCGTAAATTCCCGCTGATGCGCGAGGAAGTCGCCGCGCAGCGCAGCCGACTCCGCGCCGGTAAGCTCGCGCGCCGGCAGGGACAGATCCTCCTCGCTGACCGCGGTCTTCAGCTTCAAGAATTTGTACGCGGCCTGGTGGATGTAGTCATCGAGTTCCCCTTGCAGCCTCTTCAGGTCTCCAAAGGCACGATTGGCGGCTTCCCCTGGCTCCACATCCTGGTCCAGCAAACTCAAGAAAGTCAGCAGGGGGTTGTCGCTCTGTTTCGTGCGGACCACCATCAAGTAGTGCACAAAGGCCCAGGATTGGGCATAGAAGACCGAGCTTTTGTGCTCCTCGTTGTAGTAAGGCGAGGCTTGGTCCACCTTGAAGAGCGTCTCCATCGGCATCAACGTGTAGTAACGGAGGAATTGGACGTGATCCGCGCTCGGGTATCCCAGCTCGACTTCCTTATCGAGGATGCGAGTGTTGCCATAGAACTCCGCCAAACCCTCGTCCAGCCACAAGGGCAATGTCTTCACATTCTGGTTCACCAGCAGATGGGTGTACTCATGGAAGACGGTGTGGTAGAGCTCCGCTCCTTCCAGGTCCAGGCGGAGCAAAACGAGGTTTTTCTCCGCGCCGCGCACGAAGAATCCTCCCCGCTTCATCTGGCCCCGCTGTTTCCAGGCCTCCGGCTCTAACGCCTCGAAGGTCTTCTCGTCCTTGGCGGCCATGACGATGATGGGGGCACTGGTATCGACTTTCAAGCGCGGCAGGGCCGTATGGAACACCTCGCGGATGCGCTCGAATTGCCCGATCACACGCCGCGCTTGCTTCTCGTTACCGTTGGTGACGACCGTAAAGTGCGGGCCGCGGACTTCGAGCCACTTCTGGGGCTTCTCGGGGGTGGCGGGACATACTGCGGACGCAAACAAGAAAACCAACAGCAGGCGCGCCAACGGACGGCCAAGCATTAGCTACAGATATAGCGCGATAGCCGCCGCGCGTCAACTCGCGCGACGCGC
>JBEKCQ010000219.1:0-4548 GCA_050014795.1 Terriglobia bacterium
CCACCCAGTTCACGCCGATTTGCGAGGCTGTCCAAACGTCTTCGATCGCCGCGCGTAGCGCGTTGCGCGCGGCCTCCGAATCCCAGTTCGCTGAGCTGCGAATGAGGACGGCGGAGTGAGGTTCGACAAAGGCCGACTGCCCGACATGGTGGAGCGAGTGAAACTCCAAGACGGCCTCGAGTGTAACCGCATTCAGAAGTTTCTTGAGGGCTTCGGTGCCAACGGCTCCCGTCGCTCCCTGGAGCGGGGGAACGTCAATGCGCGTTTCGAGGTCGCTTTCGCTGCCGGTTTGGCCTTGTGTCAAGGCGACGCTCGGCGAGGTTTGTGAAGGGGCGCCGGGTCCCGAATGAGGCGCCAGAATCTTTTGCGCGAGGAGGTCGAGCACCGTGTCGGCCGACGGAGCGCTCCAGGCGCGGTAAATGCCCTCCTGCGCCGGGACCATACCGAGAAGTTCGGCAATAGCGGGGCTTGCGGTGGCGAGGGGCTGTGTGTCTCCGGGTGAGTTTGCTTTGAGCAGGACGCGATCTTCCCGAATTTCTGTTCGAGATCGGCGGATGTCCGCAACTTCGGCCGAGTATGACTTCAGTGCCGTGATGTTGCGTTGAATCCAGTAAGTGCGGAAGTGCGGCGACTTCACTAGCAGAGGCACATTCAAGACCATGCGAAGATCGCCGACCGGCCCAGCAATGGAAACAGCGCTCTTGTACCAATTCTCATCCTGAAGCGTCGGCTGGGATTTGCCGGAAAGCAGCACCAGCGCGCCGGCCATGAGGTCCTCGCGCGTGGCCAGCAGCAGGTAATCGCCCGAGGTGGCAAAGGCCACCAGACGGCTCTTCTCCGGTTCGGTGCGAACGTAATAGGGGATGTCTGCCGCCTTGCGGGGCTCGAACTTTTCCCGGTTCGTCCAAAGAACATTCTGCATGGCGCGCGCTGAGGGCATCCGGGTGATGTAGAGGAATTCCAGATTGCCGATGTCATAGAGCGCCAGAGCCGACTGTTCGCCCGCCAGCGAATCCAGCAAGGCCATGTCTGGCGGGGCGCCTGCGGCGGTGGCGAATTGCGTCTGCGCTTCCTGGAGGCGCAGAAAGAGACGCGAGCGCGAGAAGACCTGGTAATTGTCGCTTGCGAGCCACTTCGGTTTTTCCCGGGAGTTTTCCCAGTCGTGGACGAGCGTGGCGAAGTCCGGCGACTCCACGAAGAGCAGCGAACCGGTCGGCATGAAGGCGGCAAGGCCAGCGGAAGATGGCTTGGGTCCCTGGCCGGGCGGCGTCATGGCGAGGGCGATACTTAGGAAGCAGAGAATTGAAAGCGTGAGTCTTCTCATTGCTCCGCACCCCCTCCTACGCCTGCGTTGGCCGATAGTCCGCTGCGGCCGAGTAGTCGCGGTCTGACCAACCCCTTCTGCTCGAGATGGTCTGTGATTACCGGCCGTCGCTCTCGGTCGGCCTGCTCGAGCTTCAGTTGGGGCGCTATTTGTTCCAGTCCATGGCTTGCCTGGGAACGAAGAGAATCGTCCGTGGCGAGCATCAATGCCACTTTCCAGAGCCGCGCCGCTTCCTCGAGCCGATCGAGCTTTCGGAAAGCGCCTGCCATTTGGGCAGCAATCACCGATCTTTGGCTTGCGTCCAACTCCTGACCGGAAAGAAACGAGGTCCGCAGGTAGTAGCGACGTCCGGGCTGCTCGATTTCTTCCGAAGTGGCTTCGCTCTCCGGCGATTCGGGCGGAGGACTTATCATGATGCTCTGATCAATGAGCGGCGTTAGGGCTGACAACGCGAGTTCGTTCTGGTTAGCCGCTGCCGCCGCCTGAAAGAGCAGAATGCGCGGCGATACGCCCTCAGGATTCGCAGCAGCGGGCGGAGACGCCGCGAAACGCTGCGAGAGGTCCTCGGGACGAATGGCGATCGCATCGAGTAGCAGGCGAATCTTGGCTGCCGCATCCGAGGCTTCCTTGGCTACTCGCATGCGGGCATAGAAAAAGCCCGGCGACTCAGCCGCAGCCATTGGACCGCCTTTCATCAACCAGTCGAGCTCGGCGCTGCCCAGGCTTGGCGCAGGAGCCTTGATGGCCGCGAGGGATTCGGCAGCCGATGCGCGCGTCGCATAGTTGGCGCTCGGAGAGGACGCCACAGAGGTGAGCAATTGGATCGCGTCGTTTCGTTGCGAATTCGCAGCCACTTCCGCCTTGGCGAGTTTCAGACGCGCGTCAGCATCCCAGGGCACAGCCCTCACACGCATGGCGTAAAACCCCATTGCTTCTGCGGGGTGTCGCATCCTCACGAGCAGGTCCCCGGCAGCCGCCAGTTCCTCAAAAGGCTGACCTGCCACGCGATTCATTCGCCGTAGCAGCGCCACTGCCTGGGCGACATCGCCCTCTTGTAGTCGAACTTCTGCAAGCCCCAGGAAATTTGCGGGAGCAAAATTGTGTTCGTCTATTTGGCGCGCGTAAACGTATTCGAGCAGCCGGCGGGCATGGGCAGGGTCCTTTTCCTGCAAACTGAGCGCTGCATTACGCAGGGCATCGAGAGTGGGAGCCTTCTCGGGGGCTTGTTGGAACTGCTGGAGCAGCTCATCGAGCTTGTTCGACTGGGTCGCGAGCCCGACCATAATGGACGCGACCCGAGGCTGGCGCGGGTCGCGGACATCTTCCGGGAGATTGCTGAACGCGGCCTGGGCCTCCACAACGCGGCGAGTGTCCAACAAGAAATTGATCCAACGAAGCTGCCAGTCGTGTAAGGTCTCGAGCGCATTGGAGTGCCCCGCGCCGAAAGACTTGGTCACTTGGTCTTGCGCCAGGGCGAGGATCTTCTGATAGACAGGCTCCTTCTGGCCTTCGGGAAACCACCGTGCGAAGACCAGCTGCGAGAGGAAATCAACGGGGGATTGGGCTGCCCGAGAAAGGTCCACGAGCCAATCAGCACCCTGCACGGGATCGCCTGCCGCAGCCAGCGCACCCTGCAGGATGGGAGCGGCGCGGTAACTGCCGTTGCGGCGGACGTACGTGCGGACAACGCGGTCGGCGTCATCCCGCAATTGCAGGAGCAGCTTGCGTTCGCCGATGCTTTCGAGTGTGACGCGAAGATCCGTCCAGAAAGCGGGTGGGACCGTGCGACTGTCCTCCTGCGCGCGGAAAGCCTTCAGCGCCAAGGACCATTCCTTGAGGGCCCCGTCCTGCTTGCCCTGCTGCCAGAGAATCTGCGCGATGCGGTCATGCGCATCGCCACGCCGCGAGCTCAACTCCACCGCGTGTGCAAAATCCTCCACTGCATTGTCGAGCTGGCCCACATCGCGGTAGTAATCTGCGAGCGTAAAGTAAGCATCCGAGCGGGCCGGAGTCCCTTCCAGCATGGCCGGCAGGTAGTCTTCGGGGTTACCCTGGTGCGTGACCGAGAGGTACTCGCCGTATCGCGAGCCGTAATAGAACCAGATATCGCCGGCCAGCATTTCGTCACGGGTCGCCTGCTTCACGACGCGGTAGCCAATGCTCCGCGCATCGAGAGCTTGCTGGTAAGCAGCGTTCACGCCGGGTGTAGCATCGGCGTAGTAGAGGCCCACCAGGCCCGTATAGGCGCGTGTCCAAACGGGCGACAGGCCGCGGCCGCGCGCGGCAATGGCCCGGAGGGCCAGATCAACTTTTCCCGTCGCGAGCGCCGAGCTTGCTGCCGCATCACGAACCGAGTTTCCATACCTTCCTCCTGCGATCGTGGCGAGCTGCTCGGGCGATGTGGTGGAGACTAGCTTAAGGTAGCGCCGGAGATGCTCGCCATCCAATCCCTGCCGATCGAAGGCCTGCTGAAGAACACGTAGTTCCGCGGCGGTGTTTCCCGCCGAACCGTAGCTGTCTGCGGCCTTTTGGAGGATGTAGTCCTTGCCCGGCCTTTGGGGGAAAACGTTCCAGTAGGTTTCGAGCTGCGCCCCGTGTTCGTTGAAGCGCATGCGCTGCTTTTGCAGCTCATCCAGGCGCGTCTCCATGTTTTGGGCTTCGGACGAGGCGGGGCTGGCCATCATCACCTCATGCCGCCAACGCGCCTCGAGGTCCGTCAGGCCTGCGTATTGGGTCAAAGGAATAAGTGAGTCGATGAAATTGCTCTGGTCCGACCCTTCTTTTTGCATGAGAAGGAACGCGGCGAAGGCGCTCTTTTCTTCAGGCGTGTAGTATTCCTTCACCGCGCGGCCCATGACGGAAAGGAACTGATTCAGGTTCGGTTGGACTTGCTGGTCACGGGCCGCCTCCGCGGCCTCCATGAGGCGCGCGTACGCCGTGCTGTAATCGCGCAGGCGCGTCAAAAGCGCAACGTAGGTGAGCACGCCACGAGCATCCGCAGACTGGATCAACAAATCCTTGCCCGCGAGAGCGACGCCGCGCTCCACGAATTGCCGGGCTTGGTCGAGCATATTCCAACCGGCAAGACGGTCTGCGGCGTCGAAGTACGGTTCGGGTTTCTCCGGCCGACCTTCGATTAAGGCCTTCTTCAACGCTGTGACCGCTGCGTCGGTTCGGCCTTCGCGCGCATGTAGCTCCGCGATCTTCTCCATCCATGCGGGATT
>JBEKCQ010000220.1:0-4486 GCA_050014795.1 Terriglobia bacterium
AACAGATCTGGAAGAGCGGCAACTCCAGAAACCGGGATTTGCCCTGCCCGCCGCCGAGAAGTGGTGACCTACCCCCATTTTGTGTGTCCATCGTAACGTGAGTTCCTAGGCAGAAATCAATTCCTTTGTGGCCCAGCAGGTAGCGCACAGTTGTTCTGTAACTCTGCGGCACTTCGAGTTTGGCATTCTTGAAGTAAGCGATGTCGCCCGGGCTTGAGGCACAACTGGGGGGAGCAAGCAGAGAGCCGCAGAGTAATGCGCCACCGCGCATAACTCTGCGCTACCCGCTGTCCCCAGCGCCGAGAGCAGGTAGCGAAGTCCGTCAACCGACGGACTGCGGCTCTTGTAATGGGAAGGCCCGCAGAGTTCGGAAAAGCCAAACTGTGCGCTACCTTGCTGGGGCGTTAGGCTGACTAGGACGGGTTTTATCCAGGTCGGCGGAAGCCTGCGTTAGCCGTTACCAATCGTGAAAAAGGATGTGAAAAAGTGCTGGGACCGTGTTAGGGTACCTTCCTCAGAATGAATCTGAAATTCGAATGGGACCGGAAAAAGGCAACATCCAACCTTTCCAGGCACGGCGTGTCGTTCGAGGAAGCCCTCACGGTCTTTAGCGACCCCCTGGCCCGGATATTTGACGACGAGGATCATTCCATCGAAGAACAACGGGAGATTATCATTGGGCATTCAGCCCAGAGTCGGTCACTGGTGGTGTGCTTTACGGCATAAGGTGAGTCAGTTAGAATCTTCCGTGCACGAACGGCAACCAGAAGAGAGCGAAAGGACTATGAAGAAAACGTCAAGTCGTAGGAGCCCCAGGCGAGAGGAGATGCAGCGCGAGTATCAGTTTGATTACCGCAAGTCGCGCCCGAACCGTTTTGCACCTCTTATGAAGGGCGGGACAATTGCGATCGTGCTCGATCCGGACGTCGCCTCGGTATTCCGATCTCCTGAGTCAGTTAATTCCTTGCTGCGGTCCGTGATCACCGCACTCCCCAAGCACACCAAGGCACAGTTGAAGTCTGGCTAACTTCCCGCGGGTGCTGCCGACATCCCGCCTTCCGGGACCGTTAAGAAGCCAGGACAGGCCATGCATAGGACGCGGTGATCCCGCACAGCGGGATTGTGCGGGTTCGCCACCCGCGGGTTTTGGTCGGGGTGAAGGCGGTCACCATGTCGCCGAGTAACTGTAGCGGCGCTGTCCCCAGCGCCGAGAGCAGGTAGCGAAGTCCGACAACCGACGGACTGCGGCTTTTGTGATGGGAAGGACCGCAGAGTTCGAAGAAGCCGGACTCTGCGCCGCCTTGCTGGTAGCGCAAACCTGCTCTACAGGTCTGCGGCATTTTTTGCTGAAAGAACTGACTGCTCGCCAAACGATGGGCTTGGGGCTATAATGCACGCCAGCGATGGGGCTCGCGAGGGGCACAAGACTTGGTCCTTATGAGATCCAATCGCCACTCGGTGCGGGTGGCATGGGAGAGGTGTATCGCGCCCGCGACACACGGTTGGAGCGAGATGTAGCCGTCAAGATTCTGCCGGCCAATCTGTCCTCTGATCCGTCCTTACGGCAACGGCTGGAGCGCGAAGCGAAGGCTCTTTCGAAACTCTCTCATCCTCATATCTGCACGCTGCATGACATCGGTCATCAAGATGGCGTGGACTTCCTCGTCATGGAACTGGTCGAGGGTGAAACGCTGGAGCACCGCCTGACCAAGGGACCTTTACTGCCGGGGCAGACCACCCGCTTGGCAGCGCAAATTGCCGATGCGCTCTCCAAGGCCCACAAGCTGGGTGTGGTTCACCGCGATCTCAAGCCGTCGAATGTCATGCTGGCGAAAACGGGCGCCAAGCTGATGGATTTCGGTTTGGCGAAAGAGTGCGGCCCGGCTCCCCTGGCGGCCGCGCTGACTGAGATGACAGCAGACCAATCGAAGTTGACGGCCGAGGGCGCGATCGTGGGGACGTTCCAGTACATGGCGCCCGAGCAATTGGAGGGAAAAGAGGCAGACGCGCGCACGGATATATTCGCGCTGGGGGAAGTGATCTACGAAATGGCGACGGGCAAGCCGGCGTTTGCCGGGAAAAGCCGAGCCAGCTTGGTCGCGGCCATTCTTTCTTCGGAACCCCAGCCCATGGCGGCTTTGCAGCCGATGACGCCGCCGGCGCTGGAGCGAGCCGTTAAGAAATGCCTGTCGAAAGATCCCGACGAACGTTGGCAGAGTGCGAGCGACCTGGCAAGCGAGTTGAACTGGATCGCCGAGGGAGGCTCGCCGGCGGGAGAAGCGGGCCGCGTTCGGGCCGGGCCGAGGAGATGGGAGCGCGCGAGTTGGCTGTTGGCCGCCACGTTTTTTCTGTTGATGATGGCCGGCGCCGCGGCTTGGTGGAAGGCAAGCAGGGGGCACCCCCCCGCGATGTACTTCCACGCTTCCGTGCCGTTTCCCGCGAACGACGTGGCTTTGTCGCTAGACGGACGAATGCTGGCTATGGTCGCCTATTCGGCGCAGGCGAACAACTACATGGTCTGGACGTATGAAGTCGGGGGCCGGCGGACCAGTTCGTTGGACGGGACGCAAGGGGCGTCCTACCCATTCTGGTCACCGGACGGCAGATCCATCGGGTTCTTCGCTGACGGCAACCTCAAGAAGGTGGATGTGTCAGGAGGACAGGCCCAGGTGCTGTGCGATGCGCCCAACGGACGCGGCGGCACGTGGAACCGGGACGGAGTGATCGTGTTCACGCCCGATTCAATCGGAGGGTTGTTCCGAGTGTCTTCCCGGGGAGGCTCTCCGGTTGAACTGACCCAGCCGGACACGTCACGCTTTGAATCCTCCCACCGCTGGCCGGTGTTCCTGCCGGACGGGAAACATTTTCTTTATCTGGCCGCGAATTTCAGCGGGCAGTTAGAAAATAACGCGATCTTCCTGGGCTCGCTGGATTCGAAGGAAAGGCGCTCGATCGTGAGCACGAGCGCTAACGCGGCCTATGCCGAGCCAGGCTACCTGCTGTACTTGAGGGACAACAAGACCCTGGTGGCGCAACCGTTCGACCGGCGGCGCTACGTTCTGAGCGGCGAGCCGCACATTTTGAGCGACGAAGTGCTGTATACCCCTCTGGTGGACAGGGCTGTTTTCAGTGTCTCCAGTGGGGAGGTCCTAGTCACGCAAACGGGGAAAGGCGCGTCCCTTTCGCAGTTGGACTGGCTTGACCGAAGCGGAAAGCCGGCGGGCACGATCGGAATGCCAGGGACGTACAAGAACGTCCGTCTCTCGCCAGACGGGCGCAGGGTCGCCACAGACCAAACCGACGCGAACGGACGAAACATTGATATTTGGGTCTATGAGCCGGCCCGGGGTGCGACGACGCGGCTGACGTTCGACCCGGCGCTGCATGAGGCGCCCATCTGGAGTCCCGATGGTAAGCAGATACTGTTCACTTCGAACCGCAAGCTCGGCTTCCGCCTTTATCTGAAGAACGCCGATGGTTCCGGCCCCGAGGAAGAGGTGGCCGATCTCGGCGCTGAATCGCGGGGCAATACCTGGGACTGGTCGCGCGACGGCAAGTACGTACTGGTCAGGAAGGCAAACGAGCTGTGGTACCTCTCCTGGCCGGAGCGCGTAGCCAAGCCGTTGTTGCAGGCAAAGTGGACAGTGCGGAACGCACAGTTTTCCCCCGATGGCCGATGGATGGCCTACGCTTCGAATGAGACGGGGAGCATGGAGATCTACGTGTCCCCCTTTCTGAGTGGCAACGGCAAGTGGCAGGTGTCGAGCGCCGGAGGAGAGGAGCCGAGATGGCGCCAGGACGGCAAGGAGTTGTTCTACCTGTCGACCGAAGGAAAGATGATGGCAGTGGCGGTGACGACGGGAGCCAGCTTCAAAGCCGGCTCCCCGGTCGCGCTGTTTCAGACGCACCGGCGGCAGCCGGTTTCCTCGCAGGACCACTTCTCCTACGATGTGAGTGGCGACGGGCAGAGATTCCTGATTGACACGAAGGTGGACGAAGCCAATGCCGCGCCGCTTTCCGTATTTCTTAACTGGGCTTCGGAGATGGAGAAATAGAACCGTCCGTGCGCCAGCGAATGCCTTCCGGCAGCAATCCCACCCGATCTGCCGCGAACCAGGCGGCGCGAACCTTCCTCAGCTCCGACATTCACGAAGGTGAAGTAGCCGGTAGCCACGGTCAATTCGCAATTCGAATTGACCGTGGGTTCGTCCCGGAAGGTACCGGCGAGTTTCGCAGCTCAGAAACCCTGCCCTGCACCGTCCGGTGCAGGACTCTGCGGCTTTTGTGATGGGCCGGCTGGCGCAGAGCGAAGCTCTGCGCTTTAGCCATCTGCGCCGCGTTGCAGGCGCTATACTAATACCCATCATGCCCGCTCACAGGCGGCATTTCCATCCCGGACAACTGCAATTCATTACCACCAGCACTTATCGTCGCGCCAAGCTTTTCGAGAGCGACCGTTTCCGCCGGGACTTTGTCGAGGTCCTCC
>JBEKCQ010000221.1:0-4418 GCA_050014795.1 Terriglobia bacterium
CTGAGGAGCCAGCTGCTGGGTGTGACAGCAACCGACACGCTGACCTATGCGAGCGTCGCGGTTTTGCTATGCACGGTGGCGCTCGTCGCCTGCTACATTCCCGCCCGCCGGGCGACGAAGGTCGATCCGATGGTGGCGCTGCGCTATGAGTAAAGTAGGTAGCGCGGACCTGATTTGTAGGTCCGCGGTTCTTTCAGCAAGGTAGCGCAGAGTTATGTGCGGTAGCACATTACTCTGCGGCTTTTTTCGTAGGTTGCTCCCCCCAGTTGTGCCTCAAGGCCCGGCGACAACTCTTGCTTCAAGAATGCCAAACCCGAAGTGCCGCAGAGTTACAGAACAACTCTGCGCTACCTGCTGAAGAGGTCAACGCAGTGCTAGAGAAAAGGAGTTGATGACGAAGATTTCGCCCGATAGGCCATTCTTGTCTGCGACGGTCCACGTGATTCTGTATTCGATTTCGTTTTCGACAACTTGATTGGCCAATTGCAAATGTACTGTCACTTTCTCTATGGTGGCAGCCGTATTATTGGTGGTCATTACCAGCGGGCAATCCTCCACGACTTTGCCATAGAGATGAAGGAAGTGAGCCCAACCATCTCGACGAACTGTCTCTAGACCCGGCAGTCCATTTGCGGCAAGGAACGTTGAAAGCTCTCCCCTAAACCATTCCATCTTGGATATGCCGTCGATTTCTCGCCGGAGGTCTACTGGTAAATCGTGTAGTTTGATGCCGGTCTTGAGATGGATATTGGCAAGATTGAATTGTTCCAGAACTTTTTGGGCTGTAGGTCCCTGTAACTTGGAATGGAGCACCCAATCGCAGTGGAACGTCAGATATTCGTATTGTTTCTTCGCATTCTGCTGTTCAAGGAGTTTTCTAAGACCGGTCATCAAGTAGACAACTTGAGCCTCGGTCCTAATGCCTTCCTTGAGTTCTGCTTCGAGCTTCCTCCGTATGATGTCTTCAGTCATCTCGCCACCAATAAGGGGATATTTGTCACCACTTCCTATCCCTGGCTTGTCCTGGCTTCTTAATGGTCGCCGACATAAAAGTGGGTAGCGCAGAGTTGTGCGCGATAGCGCATTACTCTGCGGCTCTTTTCTTAGGTTGCTCCCCCCAGTTCTGCCTCAGGCCCGGACGACAACCCTTACTTCAAGAATGCCAATCTCGAAATGCCGCAGAGTTACAAAACAACTCTGCGCTACCTTGCTTTCAATGCCGACTTGGTGAGATTACCCCCACTAAAATACGCTTCGGCCGCACTAGCGTCAGCAAAGTGATCCAGCAAACCCTCGCGGAGAATCTTCAGCAGGCTAGTCCGGATTATGAAACTCGCGGCTTCGAGGAGGACTTCCCATTTCTTCACTCCGCCGTTGAAGCCGTGACGCAGGATGTCCGCGAAATATGGGTCGGGGATCCTATCCCCATGCGCGACATAGTTGCGCATGTCATAAAGGTCCCCCACGACCTGGCCGACCGTGATGTGCGGGTCCTGAAGCAAGTTTGAAATATCACCCGGCCCATAGATGCTCGTATTTCGGCCAATAAACCATTTGATTCTGGATGTCGCAACGAGACTCCCATGATGTTCCCGATCGTGAGACGTGAAAATCGACTCGATTGCCGAGCACCAGAGCAGAAATCGCGCCTTCCAATGCAGTGACTGGAAATGTCCGAGTTCGTGGAACTGAACGGCCATGCGGAATTTCCAGAATTGGCCCCGCCTGCCGCGCAAAAACTCCGGCGCGTAAGCCCTCAAATCGTCTGCATCGCGGTTCCTCAGGCTGAACTCCTGCTGGACTTGGGGAACTTCGATCAGATGAGTAGCTGGCAGTTCGCAGTGCCTCACGTCGAACGTTCCGTCCTGATCGCGAAAATTGCCCTGCATCAGCAGGGCATTTTGCCGCATTGGGCGAATGAGCCGGAGACATGCAGCAAGCATGCGCACTGTCTTCTCGGAGCGCTCTCTTTGCTGGTACTCACCGGGCTCCGGGTCGTATCGGTGTACCAAGGCATATCGGACACTCTTCAGATCGTCCACCCTGTCGGTGCCTAGCCTTTCCTTGAAAAGGTCAAACGTGCCTTTCCAGAACCGGTCAAAGACAGCCTCAATGCGTACATCCTCGGCCACATCAAACGGCAGTTTGTTGAGATCAAACTGCTCGTCATCCACGGCACCAGCGAGCCCGTAAATGGGATAGAGCGTGAAGTTCATGGGCAGGTTGTAGCAAGGTAGCGCATTACTCTGCGGCTCCTTTCTTAGGTTGCTCCCCCCAGTTGTGCCTTAAGGCCGGGCGAGAACTACTACTTCAAGAATGCCAAACACGAAGTGCCGCAGAGTTACAGAACAACTCTGCGCTACCTGCTACCGGCTCCCTATATCTCCGCCTGAACATCCTGAAGGGTCTGGACTACTCCGCAAAGGATTAATAGGAAGTATTTCAGTTTGTTCCCCTCACGTTCTTCCGGATCGGCGCCTGGCGCGTGTATGTCAATGCGCATTCCGGCAGCCCGATACATCTTCTGTATTAGTTCGGATAGATCAGGGACATCGATATCGTGCGCTAGACGATTTCGGATGGCATTTAGACACCGCAAGGTCTCCCAGAGCCAATCCTCATCACGCTTGGGGGCTCGGAGACATTGAGCAAGGGTGAGCGTCTCGCGATATGTCCACCGAGTGTCATCCAGACCAAAGGGATTGGCTACGCTCCGTTGGACGAATCGAAATAGAAGCGCCTCTGTCAGCAAGTGGGCTGCCGATAAGGCTGAAGAATCATCAGGAGCGGGCCAGATCTTCCGAAAGGCAACCTGAAGGGCTGCATCTTTCGACATCACCAAGTGAACCTGAGGCACGGCCGTCCTCGCGCTCTAACTCACCTTTAGGCTGACTTGCATAAAGCCCGTCCTGGCTTCTTAACGGTCCCGCGAGGCGGGATGTCGGCGCCACGCGCGTTTGTTAGGCGCCCACGCGGCGGACCTCCCCGAGCTTGACCTCTTCGAGGACTTTTCTCAGTTGAGGCGCCAGCGGCAAAAGGAACTCCAATTTGTTCCGCCTCGCCACCAGGATGACGACCGCTATCGCCAAAGTTGAAATGTTCTGCTGATCGCTCAGACGTTGGTCGGTGGTGACGAGCACATCGAACTGACCGGAGGCGGCGGCGAGAAGAACGCCATTCTCCAACGCGGCCCACCCCATCTCTGGAACAGTTCGAACCTCGTGCTGTGGGAGCTCCCGACGAAACCGGCGCGGGACACACTCATCAAGGAGAATCCGCATGCGCGAACACCGATTGCTTGGCCAACTCCAGAACCGCGACCGCGTGCTCGCGACTCACCGTCGGAAAATCCTCCAGGAAATGATCGAGCGAATCCCCTTCCTCGAGGTAGTCGAGAAGCGTTTGTACCGGCACCCGGGTGCCCGCAAACACGACGGCGCCGCTCATGACCTCATCCGAACGTGTAACAAGAAGTTTTGGTACAGCCATCTCACTGGTTAGGATACCGCAACTGTAAGCCGGAAGCCCGTGGAAAGTGTGTCTAACTCGTCTTTAGGCCGAGCCGCCTAATCCGTCAACTGACGGAGCTAAGACTAGACACCCCCACGATTGCGGTGGGGACACGTTGTCATTATAACACCACTTATCATCTATCATGCAAGTTGACTCCATCTTCTTAGCGGAGACTGCACAATAGCGTGACCACCCGCGCTGTAGCGCCGCTCTGTGAGCGGCGAAATGATTGATAATTCAATGCCGCCGGGCATAGACCGGCGCTACAGAAGCCCGCTACCTTGCTTCTTCAGGAAAAGCCGCAGACCTCGATGACGGAGGTTTGCGCTACCTTGCTGGTGGCCTTCAGGCCCTGTGGAAGGGCACGACTTTAGTCGTGCCGCAACGAGGCACCACAATCTCCTCTTCATCGGCTTTAGCCGCTGAGCAGGGCCTGAAGGCGACAAAAAACGAATCGCGCGCGCCGCTTACGGCACGGATAAATCCGTGCCCTTTCGCCGGAGGCTGAAGCCGGTTGGTAGCCACGGTCAATTCGAATCGCGAATTAACCGTGGGCTCGTCATCAAGGGAAAAGCCCACGGCGAGAAGAACGCTCACCGTGGCTACCACTGCCCCCGCTGTAGCGCCGGTGTCCTCACCGGCGTCCTTCGGCGCTGGGGACAGCGCCGCGACAGAGAGCCCTCAGCGCAGGAGCGATTGAATTAAGCCCACTTCCCAGACGAGGTAGAGTCCAAAGACCAGGCTGAACAGTCCGGCGGCGAGGCGAATCAGGCGCTCCACCAACTTCAGGCGCTGCGCCGCGAGCGCGAGCGGCACACTCATCAGCAGGCTCATCACGGTCATGCCGCCGATGGAGCCCACGCCGAAAATCAGGATGTAGCCGGCGGCCAACCACAACGACGGGA
>JBEKCQ010000222.1:0-5375 GCA_050014795.1 Terriglobia bacterium
CGCAGTCCACTGAAGGTCTCTGCTATGAAGAAGACACTCCTCGCCTTGGGTTCCTTGATACTCCTGGTAGCTCTGGCCCAGGGGCTCATCCTGTTCCGGGTCCGGCTTGACCCGGTGCCACTTGCGGCGTTCCTTTTCTGCCTTGCACTGATCCTTGCCGCGTTTGTAGGGCTGACGTCCCCGGTCGTGGTCAGGCAACTGCGCCAACGGGCGACGGCGTCGCCCTGGCTGGCGCTGGGGATGCCGTTCCTCCTCTTGCTTCCTTATTTCATATTTGCTTTCGGCACCGGCACGTTTTCCGTTCGGGCTGCGGCGAAGCTGGCTGCCTACATTGCTGTGCCGACGCTGCTCCTGCTTCCGGATCGCCTGCATCATGCCGAGCGCATCAGCTGGCGAGACTTGGCGGCGATGCTGGCGCTCGCCTTGCCCGTCAGCGCCAGCTGGCTGAGCGGCGTCTGGACCTGGCCGTTCGAACTCTACTTCTT
Source organism: Terriglobia bacterium (assembly GCA_050014795.1). Lineage (GTDB taxonomy): Bacteria > Acidobacteriota > Terriglobia > UBA7540 > UBA7540 > JALHUF01. The sequence goes on from JBEKCQ010000222.1 coordinate 486, forward strand.
CAGCCCGCTTTTCTGCGTCTGTGTCGGCGTTTACAGTTTCGTGGTCGTTCGCAACCTGGAAGGGGTGGGTTACCGGCTGGGTTTCCGCAAAGCCGACGTGGTCGACGGCGTAGTCAACTTCGCTGGCTTTGCCTTGCTAGGCATCCCCCTGGGGCTTGCTCTGGGGTTTATCCATTTCCGTCCGCAAGGCGTTTCTCCCTGGGACATGGCCTTTCAGCTTTTTGGCATCTATCTCACGATCGCCATCCCCGAGGAGCTGCTGTTCCGCGGCATCCTCCAGAATCTCCTGGTCAAGAGCATCCACAGCGGGCCGCGCAACCTGTACGGATTGCTCATCGCGTCAGTCATTTTCGGTGCCTCGCATCTCCATCACGCACCGGTGCCGAACTGGAAATACGCGGTGCTTGCCGCCCTCGCCGGCGTGTTCTACGGCAATGCCTACCGCACCCGGCAACGCCTGCCCGCTTCGGCGCTTACGCACACCCTGGTGGACACTGTCTGGCACTTCTGGTTCTGAGCACCCACAGCGAGAGCCGAAGCAGATACTGGACAAACGCGCCAGCTTGGTCCTCGAACGTCACGTTGAGCAGGACAATCGACTGGACGCCTGCCGGGCGCGGCTGTAAAATCCTCCGCCGGTCGGGAAGACCCGGTGATTTTCCGCGACCTCACGACACTCTACGCGCCAGCCTGGGCGTGGCGAAAGAAAAGAAACCCAAGCCGGGGCCGTTGACCGGCACCTGGGAGTGCATGTCCCACGGCAGCTCGCAGGGTGATATGGCGTTTACGATGTATCTGGACCAGGTCAGGGAAACCGTGACAGGCTCCATCTCTACTCCCATGGGCGGCGTGCAACTAACCTCAGCAACGTACAAGAAGAAGACGTTAGACATCCGCATCGACACGGGGGAAGCCACCTATGTCGTGACCGGAAAGTTGAAGAAGGATCAACTGAGCGGGACCTGGTCGACCGACAGGGGCGAAAAGGGGACTTGGGAAGGGAAGAAGGCTGCCCCACAGAAGCCCTAGCCGGTCCCGATTCATCTGGCCCTGACCTGCTAGGCAGGGCGGGAGTGGAGTCGCGGCACCCCTCAGTCGCGGCAGGGCACAACCGGCTGGACGTTCGTCCGCTGTGGCTATAGAATCCTCCGTCGTCCGGAGAGAGCAGTAAGTTCTTTGCGACCTCATACCACCTTACGACTGAAAAGGAGCGTGCGAATGAAGCGAGTTCTTACTACCTTGGCGGTTTGCCTTGCAGTGTTGTGCCTTGCCAGCTTAGGCGTGGCAAAAGAAAAGAAACCCAAGCCGGGGAAATTGACCGGTACCTGGGAGTGCGTGTCCCACGGTGGCTCGCAGGGTGATATGCCATTCACCCTCTACCTGGAGCATAGCAAGGAGACCGTCACAGGTTCGGTCTCTTCTCCCATGGGCGGAACCCAAATCACCTCAGCGTCATACAAGAAGAAGACATTGGAAATCCGTATCGACACGCCAATGGGCAACTACCTGCTGACCGCCAACCTCAAGAAGGATCAACTGAACGGCGCTTGGTCGATCGATACGGGTGAGAAGGGAACCTGGGAAGGGAAGAGAGCTGCCGCGAAAAGCCCCTAGAGCCTGGCGCCTATGGCCCTGACCAGCCCGGCTGTGCCCGGGCCCGACACGCTTCGTCAGCGCGCTATCCGCCTCGAGTATTCGACCGTCGCGTGGAATATCATCGAGGCGGTCGTAGCGCTGGCCGCAGGCGGCCGGGCATCCAGCATCGCCCTGATCGGCTTCGGCCTGGACAGCATCATCGAGATGATCTCGGGCCTCACGCTGCTGTGGAGATTCAAGCAGCAGAGCCTGGAAGAGCGCCACGCCGAATCGCGCGCCGTCAGGGTGGTGGGCTTCACTTTCTTTGCCCTCGCCGCCTACATCGGCTATGAGGCCGTAACCGACCTGTGGTTCCGCCGCCCCGCCGAATTCAGCCTGCCCGGACTGATTCTCGCCGCCTTATCATTGGCGATCATGCCCGTGCTGGCCGTCGCCAAGCGACGCCTGGCTCGGGTGCTCCACAGCCGCGCCCTGGCTGCCGACTCCCTGGAGACCCTGTTGTGTTCCTACCTGTCGGCCACCGTGCTGGCCGGGCTGGCCTTGAACGGCCTGTTCAGCTGGTGGTGGGCCGATCCCGTGGCAGGAGTGGCCATCGCGGGCTTTATGATCTACGAAGGAGTCGAGGCTTGGCGGGGAGAGTCTTGCACGTGCGACCCTGCACCGTAGCGGCCGGTTTCAGGCGGGCACCAGTTCGCCAGGGAGAGTTTTGCGGCTGCGACCCCTCCTCGGCGCCGCCTTCTGGCCGGCATGAGCGCGCGCTCAGCGCGCCGCCCACAGGCCGCGGCCTTGGGCGCGTGCCTCGCGTTCCAGGGCCAGGAATTGGCCCTGGTAGCGGAAGGGAAATCGCGTGTAGGCGTGCCCGTAGCCCTGGCGGATGAGTTCGGCGTTCAGGAAGGTTCCGTCCGAGAGATACACATAGGCTAGAGTGCGGTCGTAGCGGTCCCGGGTATCCTGGTCGTACTCCAACCGGACCGTCTTGCCCTGGGCCAGGCGGCGCGTGAACGCCGAGGCTTCCTTGCCGAAGTATTGGACGGGACGGCGCGGATCCACCGTCTCCGGCGTGTCCACGCCAATCAGCCGGACGCGCTCGCCGCCCTCCAACACCAGGGTGTCACCGTCCACTACGCGAATACAGAATCGCGTGGCAGCCGGCCTTCCGGGCGCCGTGATCCGCTCGGGCGGAGCTGCCGGGCGCTTGAAATAGGCAATAGCCAAGACGGCCAGAGCCGCGATCACTCCGGCTGATAGCTTTCGCCGATGCCTCATCTTCTCCCCAACCACGCGCCAGGAGCCGCAGCAGGCACTACCCCTGGTGAACTACTTTGCCGGCTCACGGGGCAACAACCCATTACGCTGTAGCGTGGACATGATAGCCCCGCAGCCGCCTTGGGGAAAAGCCGAATCCTCGACCAAGCAGGCGGGCAACTCAGTCAAACGTGCTGAGATGCCCCAAGCGGCGCTGATAGGGGCGACCGCACCCAGTAGTTAACATAAGATACCTTATCAGACGTACTCAATATCAAAATCTAGCCTAATACCACTCGCAGACTCACCGTTTGGCCTCTTCCCTGCTAAGCCCCAGAAAAGATGACGGATAGCCTAACTCGCGGCAATTGCCATGCGGCAGGGGAAACTCGGCTTAGCGGCTTTCTTGGGAGTTGTGGCGGGGCAGCAGCGGGAGTGCAGCACGGTAACGCTCAACCGCCTGCCGAGCGCGGTCGGCGAGCTTCCGCGAGGTCAGGGCAGCCTGTTTTGCGCCTTCGCGCGTGATGAGTACAGTGGCGGACGCCCCAAACAACAGCGCCCCCAGCATGCCGACTATGCCCACATAGGCAACGTATTCGAGGATGATGTACATGATCGCCCGCACTGCCTTTCTTCAGTTCTGTTTGATGCGGGAGGCCGCGCTGAGGATTCACGGCGGGTTTCCGAGGCGCAGCGGGGCAGGTTGGGAGCTGTCTTCTATCTGTTCAGTGGTTTGGAGTTGCTCCTTCTCTTAGGAGGTACAGGTTGTCGGATTTCGCCAGGAACCTCGCTTCCCTGCCTCGTGAGCGCGGCGGAGAACCAAGTGTGCGACCTGAAGGCGGGGAACTACACCGTAATCGCAGCAATGCGGCGGATGAGGTCGGCCTGCTCGGCGCGGCTCTCGGCGCCGATGGTGAAAGCGTCGAGAACTTTCGTCGAGAGCGCATATTTCAGCGCCTCGTCCACCCGCCGGCGCATGTCGCCTTGACCGAGAATCTTCATGCCGATAATTCCCTTCCCGGCGGCGCGCATTTGCCAGAGCACGGAGACGACGGTTTCCGGGTCGGCGTCCATGTGAGCGCCGATGGGATTCAGCCGGGCCAAATCCACCTGGACCCAGGGGGCCGCGGCGGCCGCCCGCAGCGCGCCGATCGAGTGGCAGGAAACGCCGTGCGCGCGGATGATCCCCTTCTCGCGCGCTTCGGAGAGCACGTCCATAGCCCCCCGGTACCGCTTCGGCCAGTCAGACTCCGTCAGGCAGTGCATCAGTACGATGTCAAGGTGATCGGTGCCGAGCTCTTTGCGGAAGCGGTCAAGGTCCTCGCGCACGCCCTTGGCGTCGCGCTTCCACGACTTGGTGAGGATGGTCACCTTCTCGCGCGGGATTCGCTTGAGAGCTTCTGCCACGTGCGGATGGGTGCCGTAGGAGTCGGCACAGTCAATGAAGCGGAGGCCCTGGTCGTAGCCGGCCCAGAGCAGATCCGCCAGGCCCTGAATGCCCAGCTTGGCCTGGTCCGAGCTGTGGTTGAATCCGATCGTGCCCGTGCCGCACGCCAGGCGAGTGGTCTGGATGCCAGTCCGGCCCAGCGTGACCATGTCCGTGGCGCTGAACTGGGGAGGCGCCTCCACAGCCACCGCGGCGAACGTTTTCGAACCCAGCCACGCCCCGCCCAATCCGAAGGCGGCCCGGCCCAGAAACTCTCTGCGCTTCATAATCTCACCTCGTTAGCCAATCGGTTTTTTCGCGCCTGTAGCGCCGGTGTCCGCGCCCGTAGCGGCGGGCTTCAGCCCGGCATCAGCGTGCCCGCCTAAAGAAGGTGGGCGCTACGCCGCCAATTCCCTTACCAAACGCGCGTTCTCGGTGATCTGATCGGAGAAGCGCGGGAACATGCCCACGATGGTCGCGTCTGTCGGCTTGATGTTCTTGAAGGCGAACTTGAACGCCTCGCGGACCTGTTCCGAAGAATCGCACTTGCGTCCCGCCGCCAGGATCTTGAAGCCCAGGCACGTTTTCTTCACCTGCCGCACCATCTGGCACATGCGCTCCGG
>JBEKCQ010000223.1:0-4385 GCA_050014795.1 Terriglobia bacterium
GAGAAGGGCCACTGCAAATCGCCGCAAGACTGGAAAGGGCGCTTCAAGGAAAACTCCGAGAAGATGCGCAGCGGCTCCCTGCAGCAGGTGGCGGAAGTCCTGAAGAGCCTGCTGATGTTGAATCAGGCCAAACCGCTTTCCTTCCGCGAGAAGCGCATGTTCGAGCGGTCCTGGCAGCTCCTGGTGGATGAGATTGCCATCGCTCGCGGAGCGAACCGGGAAGCGGTCGTGGGCCAGTTGGTCAAGACTCTCACCAAATCCAATCTGAAGGTTCCGCTCCCCAGCTAACCCGCCGGCGCGGCGCTGAGAAACCTGACTGCCGCAAAGTCCTGCCCCGGACGTTTCAGGGCAGAGTTGCCGAGACGCTAGAAGCGAGGCAGCACTGGCCTGCGCCGGGAGAGGCACGCCAAGTGCGAGTTCAAGGCGAAGCGTATCGTATTCGAGAACAACGCGGGTGGCGGGGTAGCGTGGAGTGGGTCTGTAACTCTGCGGCCTGAAAGCAGCTAGCGCGGACCTGATTTGTAGGTCCGCGGTTCTTTCAGTGGGTAGCGCAGAGTTATGTGCGGTAGCACATTACTCTGCGGCTCTTTTCCTAGGTTGCTCCCCCCAGTTGTGCCTCAAGGCCGGACGACAACTCTTACTTCAAGAATGCCAAACCCGAAGTGCCGCAGAGTTACAGAACAACTCTGCGCTACCTGCTGGTGGCGGGGTAGCGTAGAGTGGGTCTGTAACTCTGCCGCCTGAAAGCAGGTAGCGCGGACCTGATTTGTAGGTCCGCGGTTCTTTCAGCAAAAAAAGCCGCAGACTTGTAGAGCGGGTCTGCGCTACACACTCAAGCGCGTGGTTTGGCGACCAGCCGCAAGACTTGCTCGTACACACTCATGCGACCGTGACAGCGAATTACGCCTTCCTTCTCGTCAGTGAACTTCTGATAGAACGCCACCCCTTCGAGCCGAGCTTCGCCAGTCCAAGAGATTACGCCGGATACCGATCTCGTGATCGGCGCATGCCACAGACCCGAGCCGCTGAGGCCACCATACGACTGCGGTAGGTTCGACCGACCTTGATGGTAGAACCCCAGATCGACGTAGTCGAAGCCGTCTCGCTGGTGCGCGGACGCGACCACAGAAGCAAAGAGGCTAATCTTGAGCACCGCCTCAGCCTCTCCGAAAATCGATCGTTCTGCAGGTGCTCCGATCACTGCCCACAGGCCTTCGTCGTATGCGGCGCGTTCCCCGGGTTCGGGTCTCCGTTTGTCCAGGTTGTAGAAGGCTTTAACCTGCCGAATGTCGGCCGCAACAACATCTGGGAGCTTAATCAGCGCTAGATCAGGCCCCCACTCCGGCGGACCAGTCGGTCCGAGAACAATTGGCTCAACAAGATCCTTGTAAATCGGAATGAGGAGGCGGTCGGCCTCAAGACCCAGCGCAAAGCGCTCGCCGCGCAGTTCCCGCCAAACGTGCGCGGCGGTCAGGAGGTAAGGCTTCCCGGAAGCGGCGACGCACGTTGCGGTGCCGCGATACAAGGGTAGTTCGCCGTCGACCGCAAAAACCGAGGCGGTGTACGTCCAGAGTCTTTCGCGAACTTCGTCAAGAATATCCCGAGGAATTTCGGCGAGACGTATAGGAACAGGGACTTCTGGGTTCACCGCATCTCCAACTGCTCCCACAAGTTCGCCTAACCACCGGCCCCTCAGGCGCGGCCCGCTTCTGGCCGTCGTGTCCGGCGCTTTGTTAGGCCGCAGTTCAAGCAGGCTCCGAGGGTGTGTCCTTTGTAATCGACCCCTCCCCGTGCTTCGATGGCGCTGGTGCGTAAAAGATGGTCATGACGACCTCGGGCGGATTCAAGGCAGCACCTAACTGATCCCGACTGATCGCTGGTAATCCCATTTGCTGACCGAGGTAATTCCTGAGAATCACGAGAAGAGATGCATTCAGTTCGGGCAGGGTCTTCGGGTAGTCGCGGTGTAGTTCATCCGAAAGACCGTGGAAGACTTGGTTTCTGGCCGCGATGAACCCCGAGAGAACGTCGGCTGGGAGCAGAAACGCGGCACGCTCCCTTAGCTGGGATGGAATCTTCCAAGGCCTATTACATTTCGGGCAAACGTCCAGTTGGTAACCACACCTTCCGTCCCCACAGTTCGGGTGGCGTGAGCCGTGGACCGGGGAGTCATGGCGGACGAGCAGTTCGACTGCGACCGCGAGGTTGATAAAGCGATACAGAGGGTGCTCGGAATTGAGCGCCTCCCAAAGAAAGTGAAGGGCGGAGGCGTACTTTGGAGGCAAGGCCAGACCTAGGACCAGCGGCTGCAGGTCAGACAGAGGGGTTGGCGGGAACTGGTAATTCATCGGGCCAAGCGATGTCTGGCTACGCTGATTGCCACCCGCAGGAAAATCAAAGAGGCCCTTGCTCCTTAGCTGGACGGGGACCATCGCGGAGAAGGCAACAAGGCTTACGATCAGGTCGCGGAACTCTTTGAGTTCCTCAATGCGTGGCATCTCCGGCGGCTTGTCCTCGGATTTTATCGAGAGCTTGAGCCGGAAGAGCCCCTCTTCGAGCCGCCGCATCTCAATACCCGCGACGCGCCAATGCGGGCGGATGGCGGCGATGATATCCCGCTGTAGCGCGGTGGTCATAGCGGCCGGCATACCCAAGTCGATTTGGAACCAGAACTCCGCCATGACCTGAACCTCGAAACAACACGGTGCCAGCGGGTAGCGCAGAGTTACGCGCGATAGCGCATTACTCTGCGGCTCTTTTCTTAGGTTGCTCCCCCCAGTTGTGCCTCAAGCCCGGGCGACAACTCTTACTTCAAGAATGCCAAACGCGAAGTGCCGCAGAGTTACAAAACAACTCTGCGCTACCTGCTCATTATAACGCCGTTTATGATCTATCATGCAAGTGGCCGCCATCTTCTTAGGCCGATCGGTGGCCTCGCCCAATCCTCCGTGTCTCGCCGGATACGGGCAAGGCATCAAGAATCAAATGGCGGCCTGAAGGCCGCCGCTACGAGATTGCCTCGCCACAAGGTTTTGAGGCCGCCTCCCGCCTGCGCCAGCCGGGCTGGTGGGTCCAGTTAGTTGGTCGACAACGGTGGCGCGCGGTGCTAGGCTGGTGCGCCTGAGTCTCATCCGAGGGGAGGAACAACCATGGCAATTGATTGCTGGGCGGCGATGGCCGCGAAAGAGTCGTTGCGTCCGTTTCAGTACGAACCCAAAGAATTGGCCGCGTGTGAAGTAGAGATCAACATCACCCACTGCGGGATCTGTCACAGCGATGTGCACCTCATTGACAACGACTGGGGCATCAGTCCGTATCCGCTGGTGCCGGGCCACGAAATCATTGGCTCCGTGAGCGCGCTGGGAACGAATGTCACGACGTTGAAGATCGGGCAACGCGTCGGAGTCGGCTGGCAGCGCGGAGCCTGCCTGGAATGCGACTACTGCGTGCGCGGCGAGGAGAACGTGTGCCTCCGCGCGGTGCCCACCTGCGTGGGTGGCTACGGTGGCTTTGCCACGCGCATCCGCGTGGACCGCCACTTCGTGTTTCCCATCCCGGACGCGCTCGACTCGGCCGCGGCCGCTCCGCTCCTGTGCGGTGGCGTCACGGTCTTCACTCCCTTGCGCGTCTTTGGAGTGACGCCGGTGATGAGGGTAGGCGTGATCGGCATCGGCGGTCTGGGGCATCTGGCGTTGCAGTTTGCCAAGGCGTTCGGTTGCGAGGTCACGGCGTTCTCCTCCACCCCGGCCAAGGAGCCCGAAGCACGACAATTCGGCGCGCACCACTTTGTGGCCAGCAGCGACGCCCAGGCCATGGCGAAGGCCGCCGCGAGCCTTGACTTCCTTTTTGCGACCACGAGTGTGGGCATGGACTGGAACGCTTTGCTGAACGTCCTTCGTCCCAAGGGGAAGTTGTGCGTGCTTAGCGGCGCACCGGTGCCGATCACAGTTTCCCCGTTTCTGCTCGTCCTGGGCCAGAGGACGGTTTGCGGCAGCCCCGTTGGCGGTCGAGCCAGCATGACCGAGATGCTCGACTTTGCCGCGCGGCACGGCATCCAGGCGAAGGTGGAAGTGATGCCGCTGGCCCAAGCCAATGCCGCCATCGCCCGCGTCGCCTCGAACCAGGCCCGCTACCGGATGGTGCTGGTCAACTAGAGAGGTTACTGTCGCGGGTGTGTTCTCACTGCCGTGCCCGGCCTCGGAGGTGCGGAGCGAACGGTCCCAAGGGAGAAACGATATGACCGGTCCCCGCAAAGCTTACCCAAGCATTGGTGTCTGCGGTCTCGATTGTGGGCTCTGCCCCAGATACTACACGGTGGGGAAATCGAGATGCCCGGGGTGCTGCGGTCCTGGTTTCTTCAACAAGCATCCCTCGTGTTCCTTCAT
>JBEKCQ010000224.1:0-4351 GCA_050014795.1 Terriglobia bacterium
CTATCCCCATTTTCAGAATTGACACGGTAGAGGTCTGGGGTTCAACTCCCCATGGGCCTGCCACCGGGGCTTTTCACTTTCTTGACGCTCGCTCAATTTCGTCCCGCACGGCCTCCCACTCCTTCAAATTGCCATTTTCGAAGATCTCCCAAAGCCGTGCATCGGCTTTCGCCTTGAAGTCGTTGCGGACCTCCTCGATCGCTTTTCCGACCGCGTCCTCCCCAATTACCGCCGCCGCACGATTGACGCGCCTCTGGGCGAAAGGCCCGAGCCGGATTTCAGTGCTCCCCGTCTGTGCGTAGACGAACCAGCACCAATTGATATCGAGAAGCCTGCCATACCAATATTTGACGAGCTGGAGCAACTCGTGTCGAGTGGGTTTGAATCCTGCGACCTCTTCCGCCCCCTCGCCATTCACTTCATCCACGTAGCCGATTACACAGCCTTCATGTCCCCGTGGAAAAAGATAATCGTTGTCACTGTTTTGGCAGATTCGTCTACCTTCCTGTGCCATATAACATCCTCCTAGCGGGTATGAAATTGTCCTGATGGAACCAAACTTGACCCGAAGGGAAAGCTAACGAGTACCGGCTCGTGCTGCCGAGCCCTGCTCTCGCGCTTGTTGATGAGCAGGCATGCACATGCTCAACTTCAGATGCATTCACAGTTCACTCCCCTCCGTATGGAAATCCTGTGCGGTTCCTCGCTCCATTTCGACCAGCAGCTTGAGTGTGAATTCCGATGATGGTGATAGGTGATTCCGGTGTGATCGTGATAAGTGTTTCCGGCGTCGAAATAAGCACGATCGGAGCGAAGCGACGCTGGCACCGCTATGGTGCGTGAAGTGACCGAGATCGGTCAACTGGAATTTGGTTGGGGCTTCATTTTTTGTCCTTTCCTTTTGATATGAACCCGCCGCCCGCGCGGTGGAAATGTGGGAATCCGGCGCTTTTTGCCGGATTTGCAAGCGCGGTGGGAAGAGGGGGAAACGCGCCTTTTGAGTTTTCCACGCTTTCCACGGCGCGTCATTTCCACCGCGCTTTTCATCCGGTCATGTTCGGAGCGCAGCGACGCGGACGGATGGGAGGGTCTCATCGAGGCCACGGTTACGACTCCTTGCCGTCGCGTTTTTTGCGCAGGGATTCACCCTGCATCTCGATGCGATGGGCGTTGTGCACCAGCCGGTCGAGAATGCTGTCCGCCAAGGTCGGATCGCCGATCTGTTCGTGCCACTTGGCCACCGGCAGTTGGCTGGTCAGGACTGTCGAGCGCATCTGATAGCGATCCTCGCAGATTTCCAGGAAGTCGCGCCGCTCACTCTCGGCCAGCGGAGTCATGGCCCAGTCATCCACCACGAGCACATCCATTTTCGCCAAGCGGACCAGCCGACTGCGCAAGCTGCCATCGGCACGGGCCAGAGCCAAGTCGCGAAACAGTTGCGGGGCGCGGGTGTAGAGAGCGGTGAATCCGTCCCGGCAAGCCTTCTCGGCCAGGGCGCAGGCCAGAAAACTCTTCCCGATGCCAGTCGGGCCCAGCAGAAAGACATTGTGATGCTGACGGACCCAGGCCGAGTCTTGGGTGAGGGAGCGCAGGAGCGAGCGGTCCAGGCGGCGCGGGGCGCGAAAGTCAATATCTTCGACCGAAGCGCGGTGGCGCAGTTTGGCTTGGGTGAGGCGGCGAGCCAAGGCGCGGTTCTGTCGCCAGGTCCACTCCTGATCGACGAGCAAGGCGAAGCGTTCCTCAAAGCTCAATTCCCCGAGGTTCGTTTGCTGGGCTTGGGCGTGAAAGGCTTCGGCCATGCCCTCGAGGCGCAGGGCGTGCAGTTTATCTAGGGTCGGTTGATTTAGCATTCGTTCTCCTTTCCGGAATAGAGTGAGGGTTGCGGAGGAGGCGTTCCCGCTGGGCGCGAAGCGAAATAAGCCGCGCCGCGCAGGTTCTCATGTTGGAGCGGCGGCGGGTGGGGCGGCGACTCCAGGGGCTGACGGTCGAGGGAGCGTTCGAGAATCGATTTGACGCTGCGGTAGGAGCAGGCGCCGGTGACCAAGGCGCGCTCGGCGGCGGCTTCCAAACGCTCGCTCGAATAGCGTTGGCCGAGGCGCAGAATGCCCAGGCAGGAGCGGTAGCCCATTTCAGGATGGGGCTTGCTTTCAAGGATGGTGTTGAACAGTTGGGCGGTAGAGGGTCCGACGGACTGGGCCCAAGCGAGCAGGCGCGAGGGCGGCCAAGCCAGGTGCTGTTGATGGGACTTGGGACGGTGCTCGGAAATCGTCGTCGCCTTATAAGGCTGATGGCTGCGCACATGCGAGGCCACACGCTCGCCGCGGTGAAAGACCTCGAGGGTCGTGGCGGTGGAGCGGATCTCGACGAGCTGCCCGGTCAGCGGGTAAGGCACGCTGTAGTAGTGGCGGTCGAACTCGACATGGTAGTCGATGTTGACGCGCGCTTGGGTCCAGTGATGGAGTTCGAAACGCTGGGTGGGCAGAGGCCCGAGGGCGGGCCGGTCCAACTCTTGGAACAAGCTGGTGCGGCATCCGGAGCGCTTGCGGAAGGGGCGCTGGTTGAGCTTCGTGAGCAGTTCCCGGATAGCCTGGTTGAGTTCGGCCAGGCTGAAGAACTTCCGATGCCGCAACGCCGCCACGATCCAGCGTTCGACGAGCTGCACCCCATTTTCCGCTTTGGCCTTGTCGCGGGGCTTATACGGACGCGCGGGCACCACCCCGACGCCATAGTACATGGCCATTTCGTGATAGGCGGGATTCAGATCGGGTTCGTAGCGGCAGGCGCGGCTCACGCCACTGCGAAGGTTATCCGGGATGACCAACTTGGGGACGCCTTCTAGAAATTCGAAGGTGCGGATATGCGAGCCGATCCAGTTCTCTAGCTCTTGGCTGTCGGTAGCTTCGGCGTAGGTGTAGTTGCTGGCGCCCAGGACCGCGACGAACAGAGCGGCCGGGCGGACCGTACCACCCTGTGGGTCGTGGAGGGGAATCGTCGCTCCGGCGTAATCGACGAACAGTTTCTCGCCCGCCGCATGATCCTGGCGCAGCACCACGTCCAGGTGACGCCGCCAGCGCCGGTAAAGTTCGCAGAAGCGACTGTAGCCGTAGCCATCGGGGTGAGCCTGGCGGTATTCCTCCCAGCCCAACTGCAGCGTCAGATGGCGGTGGCGTTGAAGTTCTTCGTGAAGGTGCGCGAAGTCGGGCGCGGGCTTGTAGTTTTCGTAGACGCGTCGTGGGGACGGTCCGAACAGGGCCTCTTCCAGCCGCGCTTCATCCCAGCCTTCCGGCAGCGGCCAACTGATCCCTGCCGCCTGCGCTCCTTTCAGGTACTTTGAGACCGCGCCTTGTGAAATCGAGCAACTGCGGGCGATCTGGTTTTGGCGCAGTCCTAACTCGAACCGGAGTCGCAGCACTTCCTTGAGTTTTCGCATGGACAACCTTTCTGTCGGCAATGTAGGTTCCTCCTGGTTCTAGAGGAACCCGGATTGCCCGATTGTTGTCCAGCGTCGCTCGCCCCGGTAACCCTTCCGGAAGGATCTCGACCGCCCTTTCGGTGACCGATCGAAAACCGGACCGAGCTCAAACCGGAACGGTCGATCAAGCTCACCCCGGAAGATTTATTACGATCCCCGGAATCGTTATTCCGATCATTTCGGAACGGCTATCATGATCCCTTTGGAATCGCCATCACGATGCCCCGGAATCCACATGAGTTGGTCGAGGCCCTGCCGAACGCGTTTTTGAGGGCTGCCTGGTGTGGTTAATAGGATTCCCTTGGCCGCCGTTTTTCGCCTCTGCAACTCGTTGATTTGACAGACTCGGTGTCCCGGTTACTTGGGGTTCTGCCGTCGATTGGACCATTCGCGTTTTCGCCAGCCGCTTCTTGCACACTTCGTCACAGTAGAGTGCCCCCCTCCTCTTTCCCTCAAGAGTGGCCCCGCAGTACGCGCACTTGCCGGGGGTGGAGTGTTTTCTGGCTTCTCGACGGTCGCCGAAGAACACCAAGTCCCGACACGCGGCAGAGCAGTACGCCTCAGGTTTTCCAGCGATCGTGTAGCGGAAGGTTTGGTTCAGCAGCCTTCCGCAGCCGTCGCACTTCTCGGTGACGTAGAGACCTTGCGAGCGGACGTAGGTGAGTTCGGCGGTGGTGAGCTTCATGCTTCGCCGCCTTTCGGCTTGTCATCGTCATTACGATTGGGGGGAGATTGGTTGCGCGGGGGTTGCGGATTCTGCCGGACTTTTCCGGATTCTGCCGAGCTTGCATCTTGATCTGCTTTAGAATCAGATAGTACCTGCAGACTTAGGATCTGGTCCCGCAAGGGGTGGGGGTTCGAGTCCCCCCTTTCGCACCA
>JBEKCQ010000225.1:0-4308 GCA_050014795.1 Terriglobia bacterium
GCTGAGGCGGCCTCGGCAGCATCAGGCGAGTAGCGGAGGCGTACCCGCAGGACGGTCCGCTGGTTGGCCTCCAGAACTTCAAAAACTATGCCGTTCTGTTCCACGGTTTCGCCGGGCTTCGGGACGTGCCCCAGGCGCGCCAGCAGCAACCCGGCGACGGTCGAGTAATCGCGTCCCTCGATATCCACGTGAAGCTGCTCGGCGATTTGGGCCAGTTCGGTATTGCCCCTCACGACGTATGTGTCAGGCGTCTCCTTGACGATATCCCGGGCGTGCGGCTCCACTTCATCGCGGATTTCGCCCACGATCTCTTCCAGCAGATCCTCGATGGTGACCAGGCCCGAAACACCGCCATACTCATCGACCACGATTGCCAGTTGTGTCGTCGTCTGCTGGAGTTCCTTGAGCAGCGCCTGGATGCGTTTGGTTTCCGGGACGAAGGTGACGGGCCGCACCAGCGAGCGGAGGGTGACCTTGGCCTGTTCCTCCGGCGGCAACTCCATCAGATCCCGGACGTTGACTATGCCTTCGAGGCGGTCGAGTTGCCCGGAATAAACCGGATAGCGCGTCAGGCGCTTTTCGCGAAAAAGCCGGCGCAGTTCCTCGATGGGGGCGTTGACCTCCAGGGCCGCGATCTCCGGCCGCGGAGTCATAACCTCCCGTACCAGGGTGTCGCGAAACTCGACCACGGAGTGAAGCAGTTCCCCCTCCCCTGCTTTGATCAGCCCTCCCTGTTCCCCCGCCTCGATGAACTCCTGCAGGTTCTCCTGGGCAGTGGGGGGAGCCGGCTTCTCTTCTGGGGGCTCGAGCAGGCGCGCGATGGTGGTGGACACCAGTATGGGAAACGTTAAGGGGAGCGCTGCCAGCACGACTCGCCGCAAAAATGGCATCCAGCGCTCGAGGATCACTTCGGGCTCGTCGTGACGCGCGACCAGCATGAAAGGTATGAGCTGATCGAAGATCGCGATGACGCATAGGACGATGACCAGCGAGGCGCCCAGGTTCCCCCACAAGTGGTCGGGCCGCACGAGGAAGAAGAGTCCGGTGAGGCCGACGGCAAAAAGGTGCATGGCGGCCCCGTGCAGGGAGGAGATCGAGACTCCTACCCGTTCCCGATCCGCCTGGATCCGTCGTCCTTTCGCGGATTGGAACAACTGGAGGGCAGCCACGGGGCTCAGGCGACGCATGAGAAGCCGCAGGTACGAGGCCACTGAACCGCACACCACCAGCCCCACGAGCAGCACGATCCAGACGACTACTACTGCGAACGGCATGCTCTATCCTTTTGCCAGGTTCCTGCCACGGCAGTTGAGGCGGCTTGACGCCGCCACCGGAGTCATGGCGGGATGAACCCGCCGCTACTTCGGGAGCACCGTAAAGGTGCTCCCCTACCTCCCGGCGATCCCCAGTCGCTCCCGTAGCGAGAGTTCCAGGGAAGTCATTTCTCCCCCGTCTCGCTCGTGATCGTATCCGAGCAAGTGCAGCAGCCCGTGGAGAATGAGCCAGCGAATCTCGTTCACAGTCGAGTGGCCCTCGCGACGTGCATTGCGCCGGGCGGTCTCGACCGAAATCACCACATCGCCCAGGAAGTTCGCGAACTCGGCATTCCCTGCGCCGATTCTGTGCGGCGCGCCACTTCCTTGCCACGGAAACGAAAGGACATCCGTCGGGCGCCTTCTCCCCAGGAAGGCGGCATTCAGCCGCGTTATCTCCCGGTCGTCAACGAAGCAGACGTTGAAGTCACGCCGACCCAAGCGCAACGCCGCCCGTAACCTTTGCACGAAAGCCCGCACGGCGGCGAGTCGCACGACAAGCCGTTTCTGCCGATTAAGAATCATGCAGGGCAATTATGAATTCTGAATTGTGAATGCAGAAGGCGCCCTCTCGCGTGGTAGGCGCTCAGCGTTCATAATTCAGAATTCACAATTCATCATTCGGCATCCAGCAGTTGGCATTCACGAGCCCTTGCCGCTGGCATCAGCCGCCCGTGCCCGGTCGAATTCCTCGTAGGCGCGAATGATGCGCTGCACCAGGCTGTGGCGCACGACGTCGCGTTCGTTGAAGTAAACGAAGCTGATGCCCGGAACCTTCCCCACCACGTCGATGGCCTCCACCAGCCCGGAACGGCGTCCGTCCAAGTCGATTTGGGTGATGTCACCGGTGATGACCGCCTTGGAGTTGAAGCCCAGGCGCGTCAAGAACATCTTCATCTGCTCGCTGGTGGTGTTCTGGGCCTCGTCGAGAATCACAAAGGCGTCGTTCAAGGTCCGCCCGCGCATGAAGGCAATGGGAGCGATTTCGATAATGCTCTTTTCCAGGTAGCGCTCGACGCGATCATGGTCCAGGACGTCGTAAAGCGCGTCGTAGAGCGGCCGCAGGTAGGGGTTCACCTTCTCCTGCAGCGTGCCCGGCAGGTAGCCCAACCGCTCGCCCGCCTCGACGGCCGGCCGCGCCAGGATAATCCGGCTCACCTCCTTGCTGAGCAAGGCATCCAGCGCCATCGCCACTGCCAGGTAAGTCTTGCCGGTGCCTGAGGGGCCAATGCCGAAGACCATATCGTGCTTCTCGATCGCATCCACATAGCGACGCTGGTTCAGGCTCTTCGGCGCCACCGTCTTTTTGCCAAAAGTGCGCGGGCGCCCCGCCTCGGCCAGGCCTCTAAGCGTGGCCTCCGGATCCTCGCCGAGGATGCGCAAGAAGGCTTGCACCTCGGCATTCTCGAAGCGCGTGCCGCGTTCCACCAGCTCCGTGTAGTCCTCCACCACCCGCTGGGCGCGCCGTACGCGGTCCTCCGCGCCTTCAATTTCCAGGGTCTCGTCCGCCAGGTGAGTGGAGACCTGAAGAGACTTCTCCAGCAGTTTCAGGTTCTCGTCGAACGTGCCGAAGAGTTCCTCGACCCCCTTACCGATCTTGACACTCGCCTTCATGGTTCGCAGATACCTCGGACGACCTCCTGATTACACCACCTTAACACCGGGCACGGCCGTTGTCGACCAACTGGTCCACCACCCCGGATGGCGCAGGCGCGAGGCTGCCTCAGAACCTTGTGGCGAGGCGATCTCGTAGCGGCGGCCTTTAGGCCGCCATCTGATTCTTGATACCTTGCCCGCCCCTCCGAGCCCGGCGGCCTCTACGCCTTGCAACCGAAGGCGCCTGAGACATTGTGACTAAGCTACCAACATAGCCAACTAAAAGCGACCATTGTCAATCTTCAGTTTTCAGTTCAGCTTCGCTTTTTTGCCAAAGCTGGTATGTGATAGAAGAAAGGGCACATACCAGCTTCGCTTCGCGAAATCAGCCCTTCTTTGTTTTCAATAACATACCAGCTTCGGTCCGTCTGTGGAAAACGTAACTGGCTCATTTTCTAGCACATACCAGCTTCGCTCTCGCATGTCCGTATTTATAGGCGCATCGGAATTGCGCGGCATTTTCACTGCTCCAGAGCATCGCCTGCCCTGTTTCCGCTCTCATTGGTTGGCACTCGGCCTCCGGCGTGAACATGGCAGACCCCTCTTATTGAAAACCGTAGTCTAGCACACTTGTCCCAGAAAGTCAAGGGAAAAATGCGTGCCCTGGACCGTGGAGGCGGAACTCGCCCGACCGCCCTCAGGGGACGAGCACGCGGTAGCTCACGAAAGCCAGGTGCCGGCTGTCGGGGGACCAGGACGGCACGTTGATGGTTCCCTGCCCGCCGAACAGCTTGGCCAACACTCGGGGCTTGCCGCCGGCCAAAGGCATGATGCGCAGCGCCACATCCTTGTTCGCTGGATGTCCCTTCACGCTCTTGTCGTAGGAGAGGAACACTAACCATTTGCCATCCGGCGAAGGATGTGCGAACCAGTCGGCATAGCCGTCGTTGGTGACTTGTTCCTGGCCGCTGCCGTCGGTCTTCATGCGCCAGATTTGCATCAGGCCGGTGCGCTCGGAATTGAAGTAGATGTACTTCCCCTCGGGCGAGTAGTCGGGGCCGTCGTCTAAGCCCGCAGCGTCGGTCAGCCGCGTTTCCCGGCCGCCTCCGACGGGAATGGAGTAAACGTCGAAGTTGCCGCCGCGCTCGGCGCAGTAGGCCAGCGTTTTTCCATCCGGCGACCAGCCATGCCAGTACGATGGCCCAAGCGGCGTGATGAGCCTCGGCTCGCCGCCCGTGATTGGGACGATGTAGATCAATGAATGCTCCTGGGGCGAGTGACTGAGCGCCAAGAGCTTCCCATCCGGTGATAGCCCGTGGTCGTTGTTGCATTGGCTGGCGGAACCGGTGTCGAGCAACTGGGGTTCGCCGCCGCTCACGGGCAAGGTATAGATCCTGCC
>JBEKCQ010000226.1:0-4240 GCA_050014795.1 Terriglobia bacterium
CTGCAAGGCGCCGAATCCTGCCCATTCATGTCCGGAGAAAGGAACCGCAAAGACCACCGTCGGCCGGCCTGCGCTGAGGATCTCCGCGAAAATCGGCTGCACTCCCAGGGTGAGATGAATCACCAGAACGCCGTCGGCACTTTTCAGCTTGTCTTTGAAGGCGGCAACCTGATTGGGAGAAGTAACCAACTGATCGACGACGAAGTCCACGTCCGAGAACTGGTCCTTCATCTTGTCAAACTCAGCCTGATAAGTGCGGATCTCTTCCTGAAAATTCAGATGCGGCTTCGGCCATAGGCCTTCCGCCGTCCCCATGTAGAGTCTGGCCACTTTCACTTTCGATTTTCGACAGCCCGGACTGATGGGCCGGGAGCTACTTGACGGTGCATTGATCGCCACGAGGCCCGGAACCCCCACGCCCAGAGCGGTTCCCGCCGCGGCCAGCTGGAGAAATTCTCTTCGCTTGATTCCCTGCTGCATGTCCACCTCCCATTACCAACTGGGCTTAGATGTCACTCCATGCCTGCTGATAAAACTCGCCTATCATCGCACATGTGTCCAGGGGTAGCCAGAACGAGGGCTTGTTCTTGTTGTGGGCTTTTCGTATTCGTCGACCGGGAGCCCACGACGAAACAAACTGCCGATTCGTCGTGGCTACCTGCTGGGTTGTAGGACCGCGGTTCGTTCTTGGGAGAATGCTGTAGACCCAAATAGCAGGTCTTCGCTACCCTGCTTTCGAACGGAGCTTGTACGACAACCACAGAATAAGGAGGCACAGAGCCCCGTAGACGAAGCCATTCGCCATGTAGAGCAACAACAGAGGCTTGCCGCCGTGCAGTCCGCCGAAGACCCACGTGGCGACGACCGCTCCGGGCCAGAGGAGCGCACCAACCACTTCTTCCAACAGCTTCGAGCGGCCCCCAAACAAGGCGACGATGAAGAGAGCGATACTCAGGAGAAAACCGATCGCTAACGAAAAGAAACTGTTCTCACACCAGTCAAAGCGCTGCGCCTGCGCGCTTCTCACAACTCACCTTCAATTCGACTACTCACAGGCCGGCTCGCACAGACCCTCTGGGTCTGCGACTCCAGATTTGCGCCCTCCGGCGCGACATCACACCCAACATCCGCCGCTGTCCAGCCGCGCACCGCACGGAAAAGGCCGCAGAGGCTATGAGACTTGAGACTCCGCGCTACCGTCTGCCGACTGTCAACCACCGTTCAGGTTTCGGACTCCAGCGTCTCGATGATGCGTTTCAGCGCCTGGATAATCTCGTCGCGGTTGACAGTGTTTCTACGAAACTGCAGGACGAGCTTGAATTCCTTGGCGGGAGGGACGTAGCGGAAGACCGCGTTGCGCGGCTTGTGAGCCGGCTGGCGCTCGGCGCGAGCCTGTTCGCGGCTGAGCATGCCCAGCGCAAACCCGCGAATTACGGCGCGCATCTTGGCTTCGCTGGGCTGGCGCGCCACCTGGAGTAATTGGGATTTGGAAAGCACGCCTTTCTCGATGCACAGCGCCTTGATTTCGTCGGGAATCGTCCGGAGCGTAAACAACTCGGTAATGGTGGGGCGCGACTTGCCAATCCGCTTGGAGATTTCGTCGTGGGTCAAACCCAGCCGCTCAGCCAGCGCCGCCACGCCGTCCGCCTCTTCGAACGGAGTCAGGTCCTTGCGCTGGAGGTTTTCCACCAGCGCCAACTCCAGGGTCTCCGTCTCGTCCGCGTCCTTCTCAATGCAGGGGATTTCGCGCAGGCCCGCGGCGCGTGCCGCGTGGTAGCGACGCTCGCCCGCGATGATCATGTACTTCCCGGACTCCGCCAGATGGCGGACCAGGAGCGGCTCGAGCACGCCCTTCTCGCGGACCGAATCGGCCAGCCCGCGCAGGTCGCCTTGATCCTTGCGCGGCTGCTCGGCGTTGGGCTGGAGTTCTTCAATGGCGATCATCCTGCCGATGGCCGCGCCGCTGCGGGAGATGAGCTCCTCGACGTAGTGAGCGTTGTGCCGCATCTTCACGGCAATGGGCAGACCCGCGCGTCTAAGCGACACGTTGCAGCACCTCCCGCGCCAAGCGTTCGTACGCTTCCGCACCCGAAGAGTTGGGGGCATACGTGAAGATCGTTTCCTTGTAGGCCGGGCTCTCTTCCAGCCGGACGCTCTTGCCAATTACCGTGCGGAAGACCTTGGCGCCAAAAACCTGGCGCACCTGCTTGCGGATGTCGCGTGAGAGATTGGTGCGCTTGTCAAACATCGTCACCAGCACCCCGAGCAATTGCAGCTCCGGGTTCGGCCGCGCCCGGATGCGCTCCAGCGTTTCCAGCAAGTCGTCGGTGCCTTCCAGGGCATAGTAAGAGGACTGGATGGGCACCAGGAGGTGCGTGGCCGCCACCAGAGCATTCACCGTCATGATGCCCAGCGTCGGCGCGGTATCAATCACGACCATGTCGAAGTCTTTGCGCAGCGGCGCCAGCGCGTCGCGCAGACGGAAAGGCGCATCGAACTCGCCTACTAGGTTGGCTTCCAGTTTCGCCAGAGCAATCTTCGAGGGCACCAGGCACAAATTCGCGCACTTGGTGGGCTTGATGACCTCCACCAAGCTGAGGTGGTGGTCGGACAGAACGTCATAAATCGAGTGAGTGATTTCTTCGGGAGGAACGAAGCTCAGGGTGCTGTGCGCCTGGGGATCCAGGTCGATCAGCAGCGTGCGCCTGTTCTTCTGAGCGAAAGCGGCAGCGAGGTTGATGGCTGTGGTGGTCTTTCCGACCCCGCCCTTCTGGTTGGCGATCGCAATGATCGTGGGCACGCCACGCTCCGACCGAAATCCGCTGCGACGGGCAGGTCCCCGCAAGGGGAAACGGCGCAGGGCGAATCGCGCCGGCCGCCGCTGGCCCTTACATCTTATATCGTCCCATGTCCTCGTCGTTCAAGTTTTCCAGCCACTTCCTCAGCTCCTCGCTGCTGACCTTGTCGGAAGCGGCTCCCGAGACCTTCGAAGTTTTCAGTACTTCGTCCTCCACATAGATCGGGCAGTCCACGCGCAGCGCCAGCGCCAACGCATCACTGGGCCGGGAATCAATGGAAATCACCTGGCCGTCTTTTTCCAGCCAGATCACGGCGTAGAACGTATCGTCCCGCAGATCGCTGACCACCACCTTGCTCACCCGCGTTTCGAGTCCCAATAGGAGGTTCTTGAGCAGGTCGTGGGTCATCGGCCGAGGCGTGGACACCTTCTCGATTTCGAGGGCGATGGCGTTCGCCTCGTAGATACCCACCCAGATGGGGAGCACGGCCGTGCCATTCACGTCCTTGAGGATAACGATGGGCATGTTGGTCACCGGGTCCATCATCAGCCCGCGGATTCTCATTTCAACTTCCATCGGCCCCTCCGCTTCGCCGTGGCCCTGCGGGCCTCCACGGTGCAGGTGGCAGAACTCCTGCGCGCCGTCGGCCATCGCCTAGCTGGTCCGTACACCCACCAGGCTGTTCGGACCCGCGGCCGTCACGCGCACATCCATGTAGCGCCCGATCCACTCGGGCTCACCCGGGAAGTTGATCACCCGGTTGCTGGTGGTCCGCCCCACGGCCTGCTGGAGGCGGGGCTGGAAGGACTCCACCAGCACTTCAAACTTACGCCCCACCAGTTCCGCGTTCCGCCGCAACTGGATCTGCCGCTGGTGCTCCTGCAAGACGGCCAGCCGGCGCCCTTTTTCTTCTTCCGGAACCGCATCTTCAAATCCGCCTGCTGCGGTGTTCGGCCGCCGGGAATATTTGAACGAGAAAACCTGGTCGTATTCCACCACCTCGAGGAGCGAGAGCGTCTGCTCAAAATCCTCGAGTGTTTCGCCGCAAAATCCCACGATAACGTCGGTCGAGATGCTAATAGCACGCCGCGCGCCGCGGACGCAATTGATTTTTTCCAGGTACTCCTCGCGCGTGTAGCCGCGCCGCATGCGCGCGAGTACCGGGCTCGATCCCGACTGCACCGGCAGGTGGATCTGGTCGCAAAGGGTGGGGTGAGTCTCAATCGCCCTGACGATCTCTGGCGTGAAATGCCGAGGGTGGGAAGTCGCGAAGCGCACGCGGCACACGCCCGGAATCTCCGCCACCCGTGATAACAGTTCGGCAAAGCTGAGCCGGGCCGGTGAGGGGTCGGTCCAGTGGTTGACGATCTGCCCCAGAAGCTGAATCTCGCTGTAGCCCTCCTCCGCCAGGCGCTGACAGTCGGCAAGAATCCTCTGGCTCG
>JBEKCQ010000227.1:0-4203 GCA_050014795.1 Terriglobia bacterium
AACATCGCCATCATCGCGCACGTCGACCACGGCAAGACCACGCTGGTGGACGCCATGCTCTGGCAGAGCGGAATTTTCAAGGCCAACCAGGAGGTGGTGGAGCGCGTCATGGACTCCAACGAACTCGAGCGCGAGCGCGGCATCACGATTCTCGCCAAGAACACCGCCATCTCTTACCGCGGTGTCAAGATCAACATCGTGGACACCCCGGGCCACAGCGATTTTGGCGGCGAGGTCGAGCGCGCCCTGAAGCTGGTAGATGGCGTGCTCCTGCTGGTCGACGCGAGCGACGGTCCCCTGCCGCAGACGCGTTACGTGCTGCGCAAGGCGCTGGAGGCGAAGCTGCCGCCCATCGTGGTGGTGAACAAGGTGGACCGCGCGGACGCGCGGCCGCAGGAAGTGGTGAACGAGATCTACGACCTCTTCATCGACCTCGACGCCACGGAGGAACAGCTCGACTTTCCCATTCTCTACGCGAACGCCCGCCGCGGCACGGCCACGACGCGGCTCGACGAGCCGGCGGAGAACCTCGTGCCGCTCTTCCAGGCGATTCTCCAGCACATTCCCGCTCCCGCCGGCGATCCGCAGGAGGTGTTGCAGCTTCTGGTGGCGAACCTCGATTACAGCGAGTATCACGGGCGCCTGGCGATCGGGCGGATTTTTTCCGGCACGCTCGCCCGCGGTGACGAGGTCGCCCTGGTGAAGCTCTCCGGCGCGGTCGAGAAGACGCGCATCACCAAGCTTTACGGTTTTGAGGGCCTGGAGCGGGTGGACATCGAGCGCGCCGCCGCGGGCGAGATTGTGGCCCTCGCCGGCATCGAGGGCATCACCATCGGCGAGACGGTGACCAGCGCGGAAACGCCGCGCGCGCTCGTGCACGTGCCGGTGGACGAGCCGACCATCTCCATGGTGTTCGCGGTGAACACGTCGCCCTTCGCCGGGCGCGAAGGCACCTACGTCACCTCGCGGCACCTGCGCGAGCGCCTGGAGAAAGAGCTGCTCACCAACGTCGCCCTGCGCGTGGAAGAGACTGAGAACACCGACTCGTTCAAGGTGCTGGGGCGGGGCGAGCTGCACCTGGCCATCCTGATCGAGACGATGCGGCGCGCCGGGTACGAGCTCGCGGTGGGGAAACCCGAGATCGTCACCCGCGAAGTGAACGGAGAAGTCCAGGAGCCCATCGAGCAGCTCATCCTCGATTGCCCGGCGGGCTTCGTCGGCGTCTTGATGCAGAAAATCGGAAGCCGCAAGGGCATTAACACCAAGATGGTGGGGCACGGAAGGCCCGGCGGGCGCGTGCGTCTGGAGTTTCTGATTCCTTCCCGCGGGCTGATCGGACTGCGCAGCGAAATCCTGAAAGATACGCGCGGCACGGCGGTGATGAATACGCTCTTTGACGGGTATGCCGGGTGGCAGGGAGAGATTGCCCGGCGGCTCACGGGATCGCTGGTCGCCGACCGGCCCGGGCGCACCACCGGTTTCGCCCTCTATAACCTGCAGGAACGGGGCGAATTGTTCGTGGGGCCGGGCATCGAGGTGTACGAGGGAATGGTGGTCGGGGAGAACGCGCGCTGGGACGACATGGACGTGAACGCCGTCAAGGAGAAGAAGCAGACGAACATGCGCGCTTCGGTCGCGGACGAGGCCATCCGGCTCGTCCCCTTCCGGCCGATCAATCTCGAGTTGGCTATGGAGTTCATCGCCGAGGACGAGTACGTCGAGGTCACGCCGCAGTCCATCCGAGTCCGCAAGAAGATTCTGGAGGCCAACCAGCGTCCGCGCCGCCACCGGCCCTAGCACCCGACACCTGACACGGGACACCTGCTCTTCCGACGTGATCGCACCCATCCCAAACAACGGGATGTATGCGCCACGCGGCGGAATAGTGTGCAGCGCGGACGCTCTGAGAGGCAGAGGAGTTTATGATTGACAGACGTTTAGCGCCGGTGGTAGAATGGAAATCATGAGGGTGTGCGTGCATCAAAAGCCCCTCATGGGAGGACAAAATGACCACCCAACAGCAGGGCCAAGACGACGGGAACAAACACAAGAAGAAGAATATGTTGTCCGTTCAAGTAGCTTTTCGCGTTAACCCAAAGCATAAACGCCGGTGGGAGAAGTTCGTTGACGAGACGTTCCCCAGGAGCAGCTACGCGCAGGTCCAGCGCGACGTTCTTCTTGAGTATTTGGCGTTGTCGCTGCCTCCAGAGGAGGTGAAAGAAGCAGAGCTAGACAATTACAGAGTAGCACCGTACTATCTACCAGAAGCACTAAAGAAGCTGCGCCAGGGCGATTATCAGGGGGGTGAACTGCGGGGTAGCCCCCAGCCTCGCGGCCCGGTGGAGGAAGCCCCTCAACTCGCCGTCAACCGCGAAACAAATACCGTACCGGCACCGGACTGGCTGAAGGGTAAAATTGTCGGGATAGACGTAGACACCGGGTTGCCACTTGTGAAGCGGGGACCCCCTTCTGTGCCACCTAAGCGAACAAAATGATAAGGCCGCTCTCGTCGGAGGGTAGCGTGTAGCCACGGCACGGATTTTGTGCCATGGACTTTTGAAGGCGACAACGTTATGAACCCACGGCATCAAGAACCCGCCATGGCTACCAGATGCGCTGGCCTCTCATGACCACGCGACACAAGTTGTTTCTCGATACCTCGGTCTGTAGCCATGTGGCCGGAGGAAAGTGCATCTCGGCGGCGGACTGGTCTAAAGTACAGAACTATATTTCCGAGAACTGCGAATACGTGATGTCGCCCATCACTCTGTACGAGCTCCTGAACGGTTTCGATAAGCGACCAGACGAGGAGTTTTTGCGGGACCGCAAGGTTTTCGAAGTCCTTTGTCCTCCGCAAGGTAGAAAACGCTTCTTGAGGTGGCCTTCTTCGTTCGTACTGGATACTGTTTTCGGCGACTTCCGGCTCAAGAAGGATTTCGAACCTAACGACCTCGACCTCTGGGTGCGAGTGGTGCTGGCTGCACCTGATAAGGTGGCGTTACGCACAGGAAAGGTGACCCTGCCCGACTATCCTGATCAGACCTTCGCCCTGCGTCTGGAGCACTTTGAGGGCGCAATTGAGAAGGTCAAGCAGGAGCATATTAAGATACTCGAGGAGCTGGCCGCTGACCTCCGGGCCGGGGCGCCGCTCTGCTCAGTCCGTAATAAGTGGGCCGCGACGCATTTGAAGGAGTGGGGGAGACAGGTGACAGATGAAGACTGCTCACGGCTTGCGGAATCCCTAGATGTGGCATTTCACCACGACGATGTTGTTTGGGGTCTCGTCAACAAAACGTTGCGAAGGAACCACTACAACGTTAAGGAGGACGCATCCGCAGTCTTGGACCGTCAGCAGTTGTACTATCTTTGTGATCCCACCATGTTGATGCTGACGGACGATTCTAAATTGGTGCACCGAGTGAAAGGTAGCGCCCAGCAGGATAGGCTCTTGAAGTTTGAGGACCTACTACGATGCGTCGAGGACCCCAGCCGTCGCGGGGGTTAAGCGAGTAGCGGGTAGCGCAGCGTTCGGCTTATTCGAACTCTGCGGTCCTTCTCATCTCAAGAGCTGAGAGCCGGAGCGCCCCGCGCGCATTTTTCTCTTGACTTTTGAGGACAAGTGTGCTAGACTACGCCCTTCAATAAGGGGTGCGTGACATGCTCGTGCCGGGCGCGGAGTGGCAGTCAATGAGAGCGGAAACAGGGCAGGCGAGACTCTGGAGCACTGAAAATGCCCCGCAATTCCGATGCGCCTATAAATACGGCTATGCGAAAGCGAAGCTGGTATGTGCTAGAAAATGAGCCAGTTACGTTTTCCACAGACGGACCGAAGCTGGTATGTTATTGAAAACAAAGAAGGGCTGTTTTCGAGAAGCGAACCTGGTATGTGCCTTTTGTTCTATCACATACCAGCTTTGGCAAAAAAGCGAAGCTGAACTGAAGACCGAAGATGGACGATAGTCGGTTGCCGGTTGGCTATGTTGATAGCTTAGGCGGTGGTAGCGCAGAGTTCGGCTTTTCCGAACTCTGCGGTCCTTCCCATCACTGCGCCACCTGCTCTCTCCCTCGCCCAGGGACCTCTTCGGTTTGAGCACGGGTCATCCCACGCTGGACGTAGCACGCGATACGTGGTAGTCTGGGGCGGTGATCAAGAGTTTCCGCTCGCCGGAAACCGAGGAGCTGTTTCACTATCACCCCAGCAGA
>JBEKCQ010000228.1:0-5156 GCA_050014795.1 Terriglobia bacterium
AACTCTGGTTCCCGCACCGCGGGCAGATGAAGCCGTCCGGCCAGCGGCACTCAGCCAGATACTTCTGGCAAGCCGCTTCGGTAGCGAACACCGACTGGAACTCGCGCAAGGTTTTCGGAAACGCTGGGCGCGGCACGCCCATATACTACTGCTTGGGGTATGCTGAAACAACCGGATAAGCATGATACTACTAGTCAAATGCCCGATGACCTCGTGATCTTCATCCGGTGCGACAGTGCGGAAGAGAAGCGTGCGTTCGCTGCGGCTGCCAAGAATCGGGGCGAGACGCTGAGACGGTTCGCTCGGGAAGCAATGGCGGCGCGCGCCGGGATCAAGATTCAGGACAGACTGTGCGAGCATTGCTCGGCCCAGCTGAGCAAGGGGAACCATTCTGGGTTCTGCCGCAAGTGCCTGAGAACAATAGGGATAATCAAGCTCAGAAACCATTATCCGCGCTAATTTCCTCGTAACTCATTCAAAATAAACCGAATATTCCTGCACCGAATAAGCGCATCTCTCTTGACAAGTGTATAGCATAGTGTCATACTTATGACTGTAAGTTGATGATTCAGATGGAGATGCTAGACATGGAATGGCGGCTTATCAATTCAAGGTTCCCAGGAAAGCGCGCGGTCTGTGGCGGCGAGATTGAAGCCGGAGCCAAAATCTACTGGAAGCGCCGCCGAGCTGTCCATGTTGCTTGCATGAACGGCCAAAGGCCAGCGGAGATACCTCAGAGCCAGCCAACAGCCCAAGAACTGCCGGAGCCCAAGCAAGAGAAAGTCAGACCCCTCGGCAACGTGCGCTACGTGGCTCCTGGGGAGCCCGAACCTGACCCTGCTGAGTGGGAGTACCGCAAGACCAGCAAGAAAGGTAATCGGGTTTACGTGCGGCGCCCGGTCAGCACCGAAATGCTACGGAAGATGGTTGCTGAGACCCTGGGCCAGCTCAAGCCGGAAGTGAAAGAGATTGTGGTCAAGGTTGCTGACCGGCCTGCTATCACGATGGAAGAGCGGGTCCACGAGAAATTCGCCGAGATTCTGGACCTCGCCGCCCAGCGGATGGAAATCCTGATGATCGGTCCTGCTGGCTGCGGCAAGAGTCACCTGGCGGACCAGATTGCTAAGGCTCTCGGGCTCCGGTTCGGTTCAATCTCTTGTTCGGCTGGAATGAGCGAAGGCCAGATCACAGGGGGTGTTCCTTCTCGACGAAATCGACGCCGCCAATGCCAACGTCCTGCTGGTCATCAATCAGGCACTGGCTAACGGGCACCTTCCGGTCCCGAACCGACTACACAACGGCGTTGATCAGGATTCACGCGTCACCTCCCCCAGTGACAAAGGCCTAGCAACCGTGTGCTTCAGCCGATCACTTCTCAGTTCAAAGCAGCTGTTTTGTCGCCAGAGCCGACGGTCGGTTTGCGGTAAAGCTCCTCGCGGAAAAAGGCCTCGGCTTCCCTTCCCATTTGTACTCTCACTTCTTTCAGAAAAATGACTGTCGTGGCTTGGTGCGTTCCGGCGAAGCGGGTGTGAAGTGCTTTGAGGAGCTTATCGAGCGGCTCTTCCCCAAACCGGCGCCGCGCCTTTAAGAACATCAGCGCAGCTTTATCGTATCGGTTGATTTCGCGGTCAGGAGAAGTGGTTTCTGTCTCCGCGATGGAACTAGTAGTCTTGCTTTGACTGGCATTCTGTCGGTACTCGGCGATCAGCTTTTCAGCGAAGGCCTTGCCAAAGTGCTCCTCAGTAAGTCGAAATGCGGTAAACTCGGCCAGTCCTTCATTGATCCAATCATCAGGCGTCACAGGGTCTGAGATGCTCCACCAAAAATGGGCCATTTCATGGCAATTGCCTCGAAAGTCGCGGGCTTCCCCGGCTTCCTGGCTCAGCACCCAGCGAGCACGCTCTTCGGAAACGATAACGAGTGGAATTCGAGCATAGCCCCAGCCGCTGCGGGGAGAGTAGGCAAGCCGCAAAATCCCTTTGACGTGGGGCGGCCCGTACAAGCCTGTGAGCCGGTTCATTCCTGCCGCTAGGCCATCTATCTCGGATCTCATAAGCTGCGCGGGTAATCGAGAATAACACATTTCGACGCGGGTGCGATTGACTCCGCCTTCAAGTTGATGCAGGTGAGGGGAGGCTAGCAGCGCTATGTCATATCCTGGTTCATAGGAGGTCCAACGAGTAATCGACCGCCCGTTGTACTCCCGCCGCGCTTTCTGCAGGCCATTGGTTGTGATCGCATATCCTTGAGGAAGATTCGCTTCAACCTCAAATGTGAAGTCCTTATTTCCCTGAAAGACCGGGTACCAGGCAGAATACAGAGCCAGTTCGACCAGGTCAGCTGTGATCAAATTGACTCCACTGACTACCTCGCTGATCTCTCCGCCATATTTGACATGCAACTCCAGAGCGTCATGGGCGTCCACTACCACCGCCGCGCTCCCTCCCGTATAAGGCAAGGGGGCTGCAGAAGAATCCAAATGAAAGGCAACGGTTTTCCCATCGGCTGTGACCTGATGAACAGACAAGCCTTTATACAGATAAAATCGGAATGAGGGAGGTTGCTCGATCCAGGCCTCAGCATCGAGCCTGTGCAGGGCGGGTTCGACCCGAACCTGCAAACGATAATGGAAACCGCCTTTCTCCTGGGCGTTGGCGATCCCCACCACAGACGCGGTCAAGAGTGCCACCGTGATCAGAAGTCTTAGTAGGAGTCTCATAATCTGCACCCAACCTTGTCGTAGGTTAAGGCTTGCCAGACCATTCAGACCTGCCATGTGCATCCTGCCCACGTCAGTTAGCCAGAATCTCTCTTTTGGATTCCCGGGTCATGGGCATTCTACGCCAAATCGCCGGGGCAGATAACTCTCTGCCGACAACAACCCGTACGTAGAGCCGAGCGTGCTTCAGCAGCCGCCCACCGGTTTTCCCAATCGCTGCTCCAAGCCCGGCGGCGACCAGCTGTCTCAGACAATCGCGCGCGGGTAATGCCCGCCGCGGGAATGATTTGCCTCCGATTCGACAGATCGGTCCCGCCTTGTCGACTGCCCCCTACAAACAACTCTGCGACGCACAGCACCACTCACTTGGTCGTGTACGCCTCAACTGCAGGAGTGTCCACTTGGAATCCTTGCTATCGCTTCGTTAAGCGTTGGACCGGTTCTGGTCGGATGGTCGCCCACACGGAAACAATCGTCCGCATTCACTCAGCGACAGCCTGCAGCGAATCGGCCGTGGAGTCGCAAACTGGACCAGTGGCCGCGTCGGCTTGGTGTGCCGGGATCACTGTCGAGAACAGCGCTTCTGACCGGCCAAGCCGGATTGGTCCTGGGAAACAGGCTTCCCGCCAAGCGTGGCAAGTCAGCCGATTCCGGACGGGAAGGCGACCTGTCATTCCCGATCCATTTTGTGTGCGCCCAGCACCCATGATGCACACAGGAGCCGCTGGGGAAATCCTGGTCTGCTGCCGGGACCTCTTCGCGGTCGGTCCAGCACAGAGAGGTGTTGCTTTGTCAAGAGCCATGATGTCCTACGCATCAGAACACCCGCCGAGGGTGGGCTATAGCGCCGGTCTGTGACCGGCGCCTTGAAATTCGCCGCTCGTAGCGCAGCAGGTAGCGCAGGTCCCGCTCTCTGGACCTGCGGCACTTTGAGATCCCGCGACATCCCCCTGGACGGGCCCAGCGCCGCCAGAGCCAATCTGGAGAAGCGGCAACTCCACAGAACGGGAGTTGCGCTACCCACTGCGGCGAAGTCTGGCGCTCGTAGAGCGCCGCTACAGATGCCCGCCTGAAGGCGGGCGCTAGGCAGGACGGAGCATTTCCTGGATGGCGGCGCGGAGTTCCGCAGGCTGAAAGACGTTTCTCCAATCCGGCGCGAAGATGCGCTTAGAACCCCAGCGGATGGCCACCTGCGCGGCGTCGGAGAAAGGCGATTTCTCCGCGCCGAAGACGATGGCGAGGGCGATTTGCGCGTGGCCCGCCATGAAGGCTTCCGCCGCGTCGCGCGGCACGCCCGCCTCGACCGCCGCCTCCAGGGCCTGTTTCATGAGCGTGGCTGCCGAAGCCACCACGATTTCCGCCATGGCCGGTTCGAGCCGCGCGAACTGTTCCGGCGTCACGCGATAGGCCTTGCGAACAGGTCCGAAGATGGCTTTGCAGAGTTCCACGCCGTGGGCGAAGTCCGCGTCCGAGCCTTGGGCGAGCGAGACGATGATGTCCTGGAGCGCCACGCCACCAAAATAGTCGCGGCGGGCTTCGGGGGTGGCCTGCTCGGTGAACATGGGCGGGTGGCAGGGATGCGTAATCATGAACGTGACGTCGCCGCGCACGGGCAGCTCGCCCACGTAAGCCGCTGCCGCATCCAGCATGATGAGCGTCGAGCCGGTCTTCATTTGCGGCACGAGTTCGCGCGCGATGCGACCGATCAACGCATCCGGCACCGCCATCACCACGAAATCAGCCTCAGCCAGCGCGGCCTCAAGCGGGCTAACCTTGAACCCTTTCGCCTCCAAGTCATGAACTCGTTCCGGGTCCTTCTCGCATGCGAGCGCCTTGTATTCAGGATTTCCTGCCAGCTTCTCCAGCGCGCGATGTCCCATCTTGCCGCCAGCACCGACGATAACCACCGTGTGAGCCATAACAGCGCCTCCCGTTCTTCTAGCGTCTAATCCGGAATGTACTGCCGCAAGTACCTTATGCTCTCCACCGCCCAGGCTTGCTCGAGCGCGATGGTTTCCTCCAAGGTCTTCTGTTCCGGCGGCCACAACTCGAGAATGGCGTTGGGAGAAACACCCGCGGCCCGCAGCGTATCCAAAAGCCACGGAATGCTGAGCTGTCCCTTGCCCGCGGGCCGTCCCTCCACCGTGAAGCCCATCATGTGCCACACGCGCTGGACGACGAATTCCTTGAGGTGAAGGCACATCGTATGTCGCGCCAGGGTCTTGGCAACATGCTCGGTGCCCTCGGGGATGGCCAAAGAATTCACGGTGTCCAAGGTGATGCCGAGCCACGGACTCGCGAGCGACGTTAGCAGCCGATCCAAATCCTCCGCGGGAATCTTGCCATTCTCCATCGCCAGCCGTACCCGCGCTGCGGCCAAGTCGGGGATGATGGCACGCAGATACTCAGCGATTTCAGGGAGTGGCGGAATCGTGCC
>JBEKCQ010000229.1:0-4146 GCA_050014795.1 Terriglobia bacterium
CGGCTATAGGCCGCCGGTACCGGCGGCCTATAGCCCCCTGGTTGCAGCAAAGCAGATCTCACAGCCTCAAGCTGTGATGTAGACTCTCTCACTTGCGGTGGTACAAAATCTCGGGCAGCTCACAGCCGGGGGCGACGTCGCCGAAAGGTGACGTTGCCCTTGCCCCCAGGGAAATGAAAAGGAGCCACGAATGTCGGTGAACAGCGCTCAATCAGAGTATCTCGACTTTATCCGCTCACGCCCTTGCACTCTGTGTGGCAACCCACAAACTGAACCGGATCACGCTATCCGACGCCTTCCGGGCATTAGTGAGGCGCGGCTCGCTCAAAAAGGTAGCGACTTCTTGTGTATTCCGCTCTGCAATCCGTGTCACACAAAATTGCACCGAGGAGTCATCGTACTCAGCCGGACAGGATTGTTGGAGTTCTGCACTATCAATCTCATTTGTTTCCTAGAGGCGACCTACGTACGACGACGACATGGCGAATCGGTGGCTGAGGCGTGCCGAGAGGGGGAAAAGCAATGGCAGGCAGATCGACGAGGCGATCGAGTCCTGGCCGATCTAAAGCCCAATAGTATGTAAGACAACTCAACCACTTTTCGACTCAGAGGGCGGTCAAATCGCGAATTCGAGTCCCAGTATGAGCGATTGTACACATGGCAAAGGAATCGTGGTGTGAAGCCTGAGATTTCTGGGGTTGCTAGACAGTGCACAGAAGTAACAACAATCCGGGCGACCCGAGGGGCGTGCAGCGGTCACGGCTTGGTCATGATCTGAATCCCGCCCTCCGCAGTTGGGTCGATAACTGCGTAATTCCCATCTTAGTCAAGGAGTATCTGGCCAGTCGTCGGGTCGAGAGGGAGCTTGCCTCTGTGGTTGAACCTGTGGCAGAGTGCGGGACCAAGGAACGCTCTTCAGACGAGGTTGCAAAATGAGTCTCCGCTGCGCAGCGTACGCCTGCTGCTCGACGGACAAGCAGAATCCCGCGTCGATTGAGGATCAACTTTATAAATGTGAGCAATACGCAAGGGATCGGGGTTGGTCACTTCTCAAGGATCAGGTGTGTAGCGATGCGGAAATTTCCGGTGCGACTCTTGAACGGGCAGGACTAACACAATTGCTGGCGGCTGCCGAATCTCCCGCGCACCCATTCGACGCGATTCTCTGCGAGGACACTAGCCGATTAAGCAGGAAGTTGGCCGATGTGCTCAATCTTTCTGCGCGATTGAACTTTGCGGGGGTGCGAATTTGCTTCGTTGCTCAGGGCATCGACAGTAGTGAAGAGAAGTTTCAATTGCTTGTTGCTGCCCGGGGGATGATCGACCAAGTTTTTCTCGCTGATACGGCGCGCCGTGTTCACAGAGGGATGGAAGGGTTGGTACGGAAAGGGCTGCACGCTGGCGGGCGCTGTTACGGCTACAAACGCGAAAAAACTGGAGAGGGTGAGAGTGTTCGCTTGGTCGTAGATGATAGCGAAGCTTCAGTTGTCCGAAGAATCTTTGACCTGTTTGCAGGCGGTTACAGCCTGAAGCGTGTTGCACGAACGCTAAACGCTGAAGGAGTAACTTCACCGCAACCGCAGCTCGGGCGCATTCAACGGTCATGGGCGCCAAGTGCGATCCGCCAGATTCTGCTGAATGAGAAATACATCGGCAGGCTCGTGTGGAACCGAAGAAGGAAGGTACGCAATCCAAAGACTGGCAGACGAGTCTTTCGAGCCCGTCCAGAATCGGAGTGGATGCGGAAGGAAGTTTCCGAACTCCGAATCGTGAGTGATGAACAGTGGAAGCGTGTCCAAACACGATTCGACTATGTTCGCTCCCACTTTGGCCCAAACACAAAACCTGGCCTGATCTCCAGTTGGGCGCAAGTCAGCTCTCCGTACTTGTTTTCTGGCATTCTGCGTTGTGCTGTTTGCGGGGCATCGATGAACATTGTTTCCGGGGCGGGCAAGCGAGCCTACTCAAGATACGGCTGCCCTATGCATGCCTTGAGGGGAACATGTACGAACGGGCTGACAGAGCGAAGCGAGATTTTGGAGAACCGTCTTCTACAGAAACTCCAAGAGACGATCCTTCGGCCTGAGGTAGTTGAGTACGCGCTTGATCGATTTGAGAGTGAGTTGGGGAGGCAAATGGCGGATGTTGATGACGAGCTGGACACACTGAAAAGGCGCAAGCGGGTTCTGGAAGGGGAGATTCAGCAGTTTATGTCGGCGTTGTTGGCAGCGGCAGGGACGCGCACACCAGAGGCAATCGTAGCAGCGATCAATGATCGGGAAACAGAGTTGAAGCAGATATCCGGGCGACTGCTCGAATCACGTTCAGACTCCTTCCAAGCCAAGCTGAAAAACATCCGCGAGTTTGTAGCCTCACGGCTGGGGGACCTGAGGAAGTTGCTGTCGTGTGATGTCCCGATTGCCAAGGCGGAACTGCTAAAGCACGTACAGAGGATAGACTTGAAGCCAGTGCAAGCAGGGGGAGAACGCTTCTATCTTGCTGAGGGCGAATGGGATCTACTGGGTGGGTATGGTAGCCGCAAATCAGTTGGTGCCGCGGGACGGAGTTGAACCGCCGACGCCAGCCTTTTCAGGGCTGCGCTCTACCACCTGAGCTACCGCGGCACGGACTTTCATTCTCGAACGGAATTCGCTCCCTGTCAAGGATGCGAACCAGCGCCCTCACGTCCGTGCCCCTTCGTCGGGCAAGTCGAGCCGCGCGATGCCGTGTTGAATGCCCGCATAGGGATAGACGGCCACCTCGACGTCGCCCCGATGCTCGCGGGTCAGGCGCTCCAGGACTTCCGCCCAGGAGCGCAGTCCCACGGCTTCCGGCGGAAAGTAGGGATTGTCCAGTTCTCTCGCCTGGAGATACTGCGAATAGAGCAGCACCTGGCGCGCCTGGGGGAATCTCCGTCGGCGGGCAGCGCGCTGCTCGAAGTAGGAGCGGCCCTGGTTGAAATGGGCCTCGTCCAAATAATGCCAGGCGAACTCGCCCATCGGATTCTGGTTGATCACCACGATGCTCCCGCCGTCCTTCAGCCCGCGGATTCCCCAGCCGAAGTGTTCGTGCAGTTGCGAGCCTTTGGGGTAGGCGTTGACCACCACGATGTCGGCATGGCGCGCGTACTCGGTGGCCAGATGGTTTACCGCATAGCGAGCCGCGCGGTGGTGCGCCTCCACGATGTCGCCGGCCACCACGTGCACGGGACGCCGGTCCTGGTTGTAAACAGTCTGGACGCTGAAATCGACACCCACGCGGCGTGCCGCTTCGATCATGTCCTGCCGCTGCTCGTTCTCCCACATCCGAAAGATGGGAACACCGTCCGGCCCCTTGGCGGGACGAGGCGCGCGGCGAATCTCCTCGTGCATGTAGCGGATGCTCTTCATCCCCGACACGCCGGGCAGGATCAATTTGGGCCCGCCGCCATAACCCGGCGTGCCGTGCGCCTTCAGCCCGCTCAGCGTGATCCTGACATCCGCTTGGGAGTAGTAGGTGTTGACCAGGATCTGATTGCCCGCGCGGCTCTGGCCCAGATCGCGGAGATTTTCCCAGATGTTGTGGTTGATCCAGGGATGCCGCCGGACCGTCTCCTCGCCCAGCTTCTTGGCGACTTCCATGCCGTTCATCTGGTAGTGGCAGCCGTAGGCCGTGACGAACAGGATGTTCTCATCCCGAATCCCCGCCAGCTTCAGCTCCGCGAGCACATGCGGGACGATCTCGTAAGTGGGTGTGGGACGGGTCAAGTCGTCGAAGGCAATGGTGACCGTCGTCTTGCCGGCGGCGATCTCCCGCAGCGGTTTGGTGCCCACAGGATGGCGAACGGCACGTTCGAGTTCGCTCGCGTCCAGGGCGGGCGCTAAGTGCCCTTTCATGTGTTGGACGGAGATGTGCCAGTTCGCCGGGAACTCGAACTTCTCGAGGCGATCCCCAAACCACTCGTGCGTGCGGAGATGGAGGGTCTGGAAGGCCGCACCCGCGACGGGACGTACCACCGCCCCGGCGCACATCGCCCCCAGGAAGGCCCGGCGGGAAATCATTGGTGTCGCTCCAATTCCAGTTCGCAGGCGCCGGCCGCCTCGCCAGAGAAAAAAGGGCACGGCGCGCCGTGCCCCTCTGGCCTGAACCCTCCGTGTCTCTGCGCTT
>JBEKCQ010000230.1:0-4119 GCA_050014795.1 Terriglobia bacterium
TGGTCGGGCGTGGCGATCACCACAGCATCCACGTCCTTGCGTTCCAGGACCTTCTTGTAGTCCGCGTAGTTCGTCTCGATCTTGCCTTCGGTGCGCTCCTTGGCGCGCTCCAGGTGGCCCTGGTAGCAGTCGCAGGCCACCACCAGGTTGGCTTGGCCCGTCTGCTTTGCGGCGTCCATCAGGATGTGGCCGCGAATGCCCGCGCCGATGAAGCCCACGTTGACTCGATCAGCGGGACTGACGGGCTTCGGCAGCACCGGCGACGCCTCCAGCGGCACCCACTTGCCGTTCAATAAGAATCCCAGGCCCGCGAATCCTGCAGCGCTTCGCCGCATGAAGTCGCGACGCGATAAATCACGAAATGAAACCATCTTCTTCTCCTCCTGGCTGGCTTTCGAGTGGCGCGGCATCCTCGTCAGGCAAGGGACTGCCCGCCGCCTGTCCAATGCTCATTCTATTCTTACCCCTGTCGCTCGCCAAAATTCAACCACATTGTTGAGAGAATCAGACTGCGTGATGGGCTGCCCAAATATCCTGGTGTCTGCTATTCTCTTCTGCGAGTCTGAAATCCACGTCCCGAGGAGCCTATGGGAAACGAGCAGCCAACACACGCCCCGACGAATCATGCGCCGCGACTGGCCTATCGCAACGAGCGCTTCCTGGAAAGCGCCGACGCCCGCAGCCTGCGCATCATAGCCGAGTACTTGGAGCCGCAAGTGCGCCTGCGTCGAGCGGGAGTACAGAACACCGTTGTCTTCTTTGGGTCGGCGCTGATGTTGCCTCGCGATGAAGCCGTCAAGCGCCTGCGGGAACTGGAGAGCCAGGGGAAAGGCGGCGGTTCTCCCGTCACGGCCGGGCAACTGCGGGAAGCGCGCACAGCCGTGCAAATGTCACGCTACTACGAGGACGCACGCGAGCTGGCGCGGCTCATAACGCGCTGGTCGCTCTCGCTCAAGAATGGGGGTCACTACCTCGTCGTCTGCTCGGGTGGCGGCCCGGGCATCATGGAAGCTGCCAACCGCGGCGCCGCCGAAGCGGGTGGCAAATCCATCGGCTTCAACATCAAGCTGCCTATGGAGCAGAAACCCAACCCGTACATCACCCCGGACCTGAGCTTCCTGTTCCGGTACTTCTTCGTGCGCAAGTTGTGGTTCGCGCAGCCGGCCAAGGCGCTCATCGTCTTCCCCGGCGGCTTCGGGACCATGGATGAGATGTGGGAGTTTCTCACCTTGACGCAGACTCACAAGCTGGGGCATCGAGCCACCATCCTGCTCTATGGCTCGAAGTTCTGGAAGAAAGCCGTCAACTTCGACTGGCTCCTCGAGGCGGGGACCATCGTCCCAGAAGACTTAAGACTGTTTCGCTTCGTGGACAGCCCCCAAGAGGCTCTCAACATCCTGCGTCAGAAGCTGAGCCGCGACCGCGCCCTGCGCGCCGTCCTCCGCCACCCGTTTGTGTAGGCTGGGGGTACACGAACTTGCGATTCCTTCGCGAGGGTGAGAAAGTAACGCGCCACAGGAGCGCCAATACGCTTGATGCCTCGGCGCTGGCGAGAGGAAGACACGTCGAGAGCAAAAGCTGGACCTTGTTTCGGGAGCGAATCATGCCGCGAATACTCCTTGTCATCACTGCAATGTTGCTCGTAGTTGGAGATATCAGCCTCACGGAGCGATCCGTTCTGGC
Source organism: Terriglobia bacterium (assembly GCA_050014795.1). Taxonomy (GTDB): domain Bacteria; phylum Acidobacteriota; class Terriglobia; order UBA7540; family UBA7540; genus JALHUF01. Next base: position 1,684 of record JBEKCQ010000230.1, read on the forward strand.
AATGGGCCCGACCTCAGCGCAGGCAGCCGCCCAGCAGGGCGCCGGCGTCGCCACGCCGCTGAAAGTTGAGAAAGCCGTGCCTGAAAACGCGCAGGTCACGACGGTGCCGGGGAAAGGCGCCGAACGGGCCTGGAAGATCGAGTTTGCCCCGGCGCAAAGAGCGAGCCTGCATTTTCCCGCCGGCGAAAAGGCCTGGGACTGGCGCGCCTACGGCGCCCTGGTGTTTGACTTGACCAATCCCTCCGATGAGGAAATCGGATTTGGCCTACGCATTGACGATGACGCGTCGGCCGACGACACGAAGCACAGCGTTGCCGGGCACTCGACGATTGGGCCTCGCCTCAGGGTCAGCTACTCGTATCCCCTGGGTCCCACCATGCCCATGGAGAACGGCATGCGCGGCGGCCCGCCGTTTCCGGGAGTGGAGCCCATCATCTACGGCTCGTTCAAGCGCGTGGACGAGGGCCACGTGACGGCGTTTCACATCTTTCTCGACCGCCCGCCCGCGGCGCGCACGCTCATCTTGGAGAACATTCGCCTGCTCCCGCCGGTTTCCTATGAAGGAATCGTCGATGCCTTCGGCCAATACACCCGCGCTGATTGGCCGGGCAAAATAGAAAACGAGAGCGACTTCGCCACCCGTCGCGTCGAAGAGGAAGCGCAGATCCAGGCCGCGCCAACCTTGCCCGATCGCGATGAATATGGCGGCTGGGCCTCGGGTCCACAGATCCAACCTACAGGTTTCTTCAGCACCACCAAGCGCGACGGCAAGTGGTGGCTGGTGACACCCAGCGGCCACCTGTTCCTCTCGTTCGGCGTCGATACTATCGGGCTGACCGAAGGGCCCACGATGATCGAGGGGCGCGAGAAGATGTTTACGTGGCTGCCGGCGGCGACCGATCCTCTCGCCAGGCACTTCGAACAAACCGCGGAAGTTCTCTACGGGCCGGTCAAGAAGGGACGAAGCTTCAACTTCTACTCCGCCAATCTCGAACGCAAGTACGGCCCGGACTGGCACGCCAGGTTTCGCTCCTTTGCGCTCGACCGGTTGCGCGCCTGGGGATTCAATACCATTGCCAACTGGTCGGACCCCGCTCTCTACGACTTGAAGCGCGTGCCTTACACGGCCACCATTGACATCAGCGGTGACTACGCGCGGGTGGCCAGCGGACAGGACTACTGGGGCAAGATGCACGATCCCTTCGATCCCAAGTTCGCCGCGGCGGTTGACAAACAGATCCGCGAAACGGTGCAGCCCTACCGCGACGACCCCTGGTGCCTCGGCTACTTCATCGATAACGAGGTCTCCTGGGGTGGTGGTGAAACGGACCGAGGACGCTACGGGCTGGCGTATGGAGCGCTGGCCGAGACCAAGGATTCACCTGCCAAGCAGGCATTCGTCGAACAATTGAAGCTGCACTATGGGAAGATCAATCTGTTGAGCAAAGCATGGGGGACGGGATTTTCATCGTGGGAGTCATTGCTGAATCAACCTTACAAGGCGCCGGACGCGCTGACTCCCCAGATGCGGCAGGACTTCTCGAGTTACGTCAAGAAATTCGCGCAGCAATATTTCAGCGTTATCCGCGACACGCTCCGGAAGTATGACCCCAACCACCTCTACTTGGGCTGCCGCTTTGCCTGGCGCACCGCGGAGGCCGTGGCTGCCTCAGCGGAATATTGCGACGTGGTGAGCTTCAACATCTACAGGTCGCACGTCGATCGAAAAGAATGGGAGTTTACCAACGCTCTCAACAAACCCGTCATCATCGGGGAGTTCCACTTCGGGGCGCTGGATCGAGGGATGTTTCACACGGGACTCGTTTCCGTTCCCGACCAGAAGGCGCGCGCCGCGATGTACCGCGACTACCTGCACAGCGTGGTTGACCTTCCGGCTTTTGTGGGCTGCGCCTGGTTCGAGTATGTCGATGAGCCGCTGACGGGCCGCACCTATGACGGGGAGAACTACAACGTCGGGTTCGTCAGCATGACCGACACGCCTTACGCGGAAATGGTGGAGGCGGCGAAGGCGGTCCATGCCGAGGCCTACGCTCGGCGTCTGGGACGGTAAGCATCCGTGCGCTGGCTTCGAACGTTCGGCGGTATAATCTGCCGCCTTGTGGGAAGGGTCAGACAATGAACGGGTCTGCCGATTCGTCGTGGAGGCTCGCCCCCCGCGAAAGAGCTCGCTGAAGTCGTCGCGGCGCCACGGCGCCGCTAGCGCCCCTACCTGGAGGTCGTCATGGAATTCTTCCGCGAAAGTATGTTGGAACTCATCATTGAAACATCCACTAATCTGCCGCCGGACGTTCGTCAAGCCATGGGCCTGGCGCTGAGAACCGAAGAGCCTGCGACGCAGGCCGGTCAGGCGCTGGCCATCATCGGCCAGAACATCGACATGGCGTACGAGGGCGAAGGCCCCATCTGCCAGGACAC
>JBEKCQ010000231.1:0-4916 GCA_050014795.1 Terriglobia bacterium
TCGCGCGAGCAGGTGAAGGCCTTGCTCGACGAGATGGTGGCGTTCGCCAAGAAGCAGGCTTCGTCAGCCCGATAGCCCGCGGCAGTCCCTTCCATGGAAGACACTCCCAGCGTCAAGTACTGTGACCGACTGCTACGGGATGGGGTGCGCCGCAGGCAACGTCTTGCGGATGGCGTCGAGGACACCGTTGATGAATTCCACGGAGTCCTTGCCAGAGAAGCGGCGGGCAATTTCCAGGGCTTCGTTGATGACCACGGCTGGCGGGGTTTCCGGGCAGTGCAGCAGTTCGTAGAGCGCCACGCGCAGGAGATTACGGTCCACCGCGGCCATGCGTTCCAGGCGCCAGTGCTCGGCCTGCTCGCGCACGCGGCGGTCCAGGGCCTCAACCTCACCCACCGTACCCTCGAAGAGAGAACGCGCGAAAGCCTCCACGTCCGGATCGATCCTTTGCGCGTGGAGAAAGCTGGCGATGACGTGCTCAGGACTGTGTCCTCCCAGTTCCCACTGGAAGAGCATTTGCATTGCGAGTTCGCGGGCCTTTCTTCTAGATCCCATAAATGTAGCGCCGCCCTCAGGGCGGCATTGCCCGGCTAAAGCCGACCGCTACTTACCCACGAATTTTGCCGGCCGCTTTTCCAGGAAGGCTCGTGTTCCTTCTTTCATGTCGGCGGTGGTACAGCAGAGTCCAAACAGCGCCGCTTCCAGGAACTGCCCCTGCTCCTGAGTCATTTCCAGGCCGCGATGGACCGCCTCCAGGGCAAACCTGATAGCAAGCGGCGCGTTCGCGGCAATCTTTCGCGCCAAAGCCTCGGCGGCGGCGGTTAGCTCTGCTGCCGGCACCACCTGGTTGACCAAACCGATGCGGTACGCTTCCTGCGCACTTACTGGGTCCCCGCTCAGGATCATCTCCAACGCGCGGCCCTTGCCCACCAGACGCGCCAGACGCTGTGTCCCCGCGTAGCCCGGGATGATGCCCAGCTTGACTTCGGGCTGGCCAAAGCGCGCGTTCTCCGAGGCGATGCGCAGCGTGCAGGCCACAGCCAGTTCACAGCCGCCCCCCAGAGCATAACCGTTCACCGCGGCGATGACTGGCTTTCCGAGGTTTTCGATGAAGTCAAATATCCCCTGGCCGCGACGAGCGTAGTCCTTGCCTTCCAGCGGCCCCAAGGCAGAGAGCTCATTTAGATCCGCCCCGGCCACGAACGCCTTTCCCCCGGCCCCGCTCAGAATCACCACCCGAACTTCGTCATCGCTTTGGATGGCGTGGAAACAATCGCCCAGCTCGTCCATCACCTTGCGGTTCAGGGCATTCAGCTTGTCGGGCCGGTTCACCGTCACGTAACCGATGCCGTCGCGTTTCTCGTGGAGCAAAGTCTCGTAGGCCATGGGGAAGCTCCCAGCTTGAAAAGTCACCCGCGTGACGCAAGGTCTTGCGCCTGGCTCGCCTTGTCGGCGTCCAGGGAACCGCACCCCGCCATCAGAGCAGCTTGTTCACCTTCGGGTTCTTCGGATCGGAGTAATCGTAGAAGCCTTTTCCGGTTTTCCGTCCGTGCATCCCCGCCAGGAACATCCGCTTCAAGAGCGGGGGTGGAGCAAAACGCGTTTCCCGGTATTCGTTGAACAGGACTTCCGCGATGAAGTAAGTCGTATCGATGCCGACGAAGTCCATCAGCGTGAACGGACCCATCGGGTGGTTGCACCCCAGTTTCATTCCCTGGTCGATATCTTCGATGGTCCCAAAGCCCTCCTCGAAAGCGCGGACGGCGTCCAGCAGATAAGGGATGAGCAGGCGATTGACGATGAAGCCGGCGCGGTCGGTGGTCAGGATGGGCGTCTTCCCCAACCGGCGCGCAAAGCCCAGGCCCAGTTCGACGATTTCCGGCTCTGTAACCACCGTCTTCACTACTTCCGCCAGCTTCATCAACGGAACGGGATTGAAGAAATGCAGTCCCAGAAAACGCGTGGGGCGCCGAGTGGCCATCATCAATTCGGTTATGGAGATGGAGGACGTGTTGCTGGCTAAGATGGCTTCGGGCTTGACAATCCGGTCGAGTTCCGAGAAGAGCTGCTTCTTGCGCTCGAGGTTTTCGACAATCGCTTCGATGACCAGATCGCAGTCGGCGAAATCGTCCAAGCTTAAGGTGGGCTGCAAGCGGGCAACGGCCTGCGATTTCTGCTGGTCCGAGAGTTCACCTTTTTCAATAAATTTGGACAGGGAACGGTCGATCGAAGCAAGCCCCTTGTCCAGCAACTGCTGGGATACTTCCAGAACAACTGTAGGCAGGCCCGCTACGGCCGCAGCTTGCGAAATCCCTGAACCCATCAGACCACAGCCGACCACACCGACCTTGCGGATCTCCATGGCTTATCTCCTTAAGGCAAGAGCGAGGAACATCACGAGGGGAAAAGAGGGTCTCAAGGGATCAGTCCGCCCACAGGTAACGACCACCGGATGCCAGGATTCGCCTGGCACCATCTCGTCGCTCATGGGAGGTTGAGAGCGGGCCGCCATCGCCTGGAATCAGCCCTCGAACTTTGACAGCAGGACCCGCTTGCCGCCCTCCTTGCGGGCTTGATCCAGCACGGCCTCCAGACGATTGATGACCTCGGTGACGCCATCCACCGCATCAAAACGTACTCCGAGCGGGACCTCGCACACGGCGCAACAGAAATTCGGGGGACTGGCGCCATCCAGGTTCACCTGGGCGATCACGCGGCGCAACTTCTCGACTGCCAGACCCCCCTGGGGCAATGCCGTGTCTGGAAAGACTACCGCCATGGCACAGGGGCTATACCGGATGGCAATGTCGTTTTGCCGCAGGTTCGCTTGCAGGGTCTTCGCCACTTGCTGAAGGTAGCGCTGCATCCCGGCGTCACCGAGTGTCTTGATGAGAGCTGTGGCGTTTTCAGGCTCCAGGAGACACAAGCAGAGAGGCTGCGACGTCTCCTTGGCCCGCCCGGCCTCTGAAAGTAGGCTGTCCAGGTAAGCGCTGCGGGGCAGGAGGCCCGTCGCCTGGTCGGACCCCGCGATGGAGCGCACCAGCCGCCGCAGTTTGCTGTTGTTCACGGCAATAACGACCTGCGTCGCGATGGCCTGGAGCAGGATGGTTTCACCCGGCGTCCATGCCCGCCGCCGGTCACACTGCTCGACAAGGAGCAGGCCCGCCGGCTGGTCCTTGTCCATCAACGGCAATGCAAACAGCGACTGGACCCGGAGCTTCTGAATTACGGGCAGGATGGGGACCAGCACGGGGAACTGCGTCACGTCCTCCATCATCCAGCCATCTGGCTTCGTAGTTGCCTGGCGCATCAGCACGCCGAACAGGCTCAAGGCCGCGGTGACGTCTGAAGACTGCGTAGCCGGGGAGCAATACTCCACCGTCAAGGCCGGCGGCCGGTCAGCGGCACCCAAGGCCCCCCAGCACCGGCTGGCATTCAGTGCGCGCCCGATCTCATTCACCGCAACCCGCATCACTCCTTCCGGCGTCGATTCCCGATAGATGTGAGCAGTGATCTCTGAAATCCGCTTGAGATCATCCAGCGACTGCTGCGAGGGGGAAGTTGGCGGTTGCGGAGCCTCCCTGACGGTGGGGATGAGCTCGGCTGCCGCAGCCGGGGCGGTAGGGGCAGGCGCCCCGGCGGGAACAAAGCCGGTGGCGTTGTAGAGCTCGCGCAAGCGCGGGCTCTTTTCCTCCGCGCCGGGGTAGAGGCGGTTGATTTTCGCCAGGGTCTCCTTCAGTTTCGACTCGAGCTGATATTGATGGTACATCTCACCTTCGATGATGAGATCATCCAATCCCTCGCCCTTGGCGGGGCCGGCCGCTTGGCCCGGTCCGGCAGCCGCCGCAGCCGCCGCGCGTCCCGCCGTCGACGGGGGCTGCACCCGTGCCGAGATGTTGTCGTACCAGATCTTGTCGATGTGCCCTTCCAGCGTCAGCAAACGATCGTAGTGCCCCGCGCCGTACGGGTCCACGTCGATGATCCGTTCCAAGGTGTCCGCGGCCTGATCGTATTGTTCGCCCGCGAGGTATAGGCCGAAGAGACGCGAGAGGGACCGGCGCAGGCCATCATCCCGGTTCATTTCATTGTAGAGGCCAGATCTTCAGGAATTCGTTCCGCTTGCCTTCTTTGAAAAGGCGGGCCTTGAGCTGCCCGATCAATTTCAGCGCCGGGTCCGACGCACCCGTCTGGAGAAGCGCTTCCACGAGTTTCAGCACGACGTCGAGGGTTTCCGGCCGCACCTGATAGAGCTTCCAGGCCAGGGGTTGGGCCTTGGCGCAGTCGCCCGTCTGCATGTACGCCCGCGTGAGAAGCTCGAGAACCACGAGGTCATCCGGCTTCCCCTGGAGAATCGGTTCGAGCAGGGCCACGACTTCCGCGCCGCGCTCCCGTTTGAGGAAAAGTTCCGCCGCCGCGGTGGACGCAGCTTCATCGGCGGGATCCAACTCGTGGGCACGCTCGACCAGTTCCGCCCAGCGGTCGTCCTGCCCCGCCTTCCGGGCCAGTTCCGCAGCTTGCAGAAACGCCGCGGTCGCCACCTTGGGCAGACGCACCCGGACGGCTTGTTCCGCGAGTTGGATGTGCGCCTCGAGATTGGCGGGATCCAGCTTGACGATACGTTGCAGGCACTCCAGAACCTGCGCTCCGGCGCCCGCGGTACGATGCAGTTCCAGGGCTTCCCGGTACACTTCCAAGGCCTCGCTGCCTTTGCCCGTCTTCTCCAGAAGGCCGCCCAGCTTCATCAGGGTGTTTACGTCCTTGGGCGCAACCTTCAGGATCTTTCGGCAGGCAGCTACGGCCTTCGTGCTGTCATTCCGCTTGAGGTACTGGTCGATGAGCTGGGTCTGGTAGCGCACTCCTTCGGCGACGCGATTGAGCTTCAGAGACAGATCGCCAAGGTTCAGCAACACCTCTTC
>JBEKCQ010000232.1:0-4091 GCA_050014795.1 Terriglobia bacterium
GGCTTCCCCGTGAAGCAAGCTCAAAGGGCCGATGTAGTGGCGACCTTCAGGTCGCCATATCATGGATAGCACGAGTGGCGGGCTGAAGCCCGCCGCTACCGATCGACTTGCCCGCTAGCACCGGCACCTGCGCTACAATTCCTTTCAGGATGGTAGGCATGAGCTTGCGCCTCAAGGTTGAATGCTATGCCGGCTACCGGGCGGACGAGCGGCCGCTGCGTTTCACGCCGGAGACGCCGAGCGCGCGGACTTACGAGGTGAAGGAAATCCTCGACCAGTGGTACGGCATCGGCTACCGCTGCTTCAAGGTGCGGGCCGACGACAACCACCAATATATTTTGCGGCATAACGAAGCTGACGATTTCTGGACGCTGGAATCTTTCCGGCGTGACGCTGTTTAAGGCCTCGTCAATCCTTCCCGCCGTCGCTCCCCGAAGCCATGACATTCCTCGCCAGAAGTGCTTAAATAAGTCTGGCGACTTGGACGATGTTTCTTTCGCTTGGTACAAGTCGCCGAGCAGGTCAGGGCTGAGGCGTCATGCAGAAGGGCGAAAGCGTCATTTCGGTTGCGCTAGCGGCCGCAGTGCTGTTGGCGTTCCTGGCGATCCAGCACCGGTGGCAACCGGCCAGCCTCACGGAGGTGGCCTCCTCGGCCGGGGAGTTTATCCTCGCCACCGCCGGCCTGCGCGGGCAGATCCCGGAAATCAGCGGCTACGAGAAGGTGAAAACCTTTCGCCTGGGGAGCTATCGGGCGGGCCTATATCGCGTCAGCCCGGCCCCCACACTCTTCGCGCCCGGCCGCTTCGTCATTTACGACAGCGCGAGCAAACCCGTCTTCAAGTTGGACACGCTGGAAGGGTCCAAGGACGCCTGGACGGCTCTCTACGATTTTGCGGGGCGCAACGGGCTACCGGGAACCGGGAGCCGCGCTCGGGCCGACTACACCCGTAGCCTGAGTGGCACCGGCGACCCGGACATCGTGCTGGGGCAGTACTCGGGAGGGGACCACTGTTGCACCACGATTACGGTGGTGGAACTGGGAAAAGACTCTGTAAAGGTCGTCGGCCGCATTGGGAGCCTGGACGGCCTGCCCTTCGAGGGTTTGGAAGTCCGCAAGGTTGACAAGGACCCCAGCGTGGAACTGGTCGCGCACCGGCCCTACCGGACGGTCTGCGGCACGCAGGACGACGCCCCCGATGTCCTGGCGGTCTATGCCTACGCCGACGGTCAGTACACGGATCAGACCACCAAGCATGTGGACTATCTCGAAAGCGTCCTCCGCCAGAACCTCCAGAAGTGGTCCCACGAGCGGCAGCGGTCGCTTCAACTCCTGCAGACCATCGCCGTCGGTCATGCCGTGCTGGGCAAGCGCGAGGAGGGTAAGCGGTTTTTCGCGATGAACCTGACGGTCGTGCTGCCGGAACTCCGCCAACACGGCGTGGACCCGAACGCCTGCATCGAGGATGTGGAGGGCCTGATTACCCGACTGCCGAGCGTGACGCCCTAAGTCGCCTGGGGTCGCAGCAGCAGGCTTCCGCCTGCCACCAAGACGTGCCAGGCTGAAGGGTGTGGGTCAAGACAGGCTGACAACGAGCGGCTGTGCCGCCGCGTTGTGCGGAAGGCCTTCGGCCTTCCGCAGCAAAGCCTCGAACTATTTGATTTTCTTGGCCCACTCTCCGGAAAGGCTGAGCCTTTCCGCACATCCCAGCGGCGGAGCCGCACGACCGGGCAGTTTCCCCACACAGTCTGAAGGCCGCCGCTACAACACGGGTTCTTCCCAGTTTTCCAGCGATGATTTGATGCGGCTCATGAATTGATCGGCCACCGCGCCGTCGATGATGCGGTGGTCGAAGGTGAGCACCAGGTAAACCATCGGTCGGATGGCGACGGCGTCGTGGCGGATCACGGGACGCTTCTCAATCGCGCCCACGCCGAGAATGGCCACTTGGGGCTGATTGATAATCGGAGTCCCAAAGAGGCCGCCGAAGACGCCGGGATTGGTGATGGTGAATGTGCCGCCCTGCACGTCGTCCACGCTCAGGTGCTTGGTGCGTGCCCGGTCGGCCAGGTCTTTGACCGCGCGCGCTATCGCCAGGAAATTCTTCTCGTCCGCGCGCTTGACGACGGGCACGATTAGACCGGTCTCGAGCGCCACCGCGATGCCGATATTGACGTCCCGTTGGTAAACGATGTTGGTGCCTTCTACCGACGAGTTGAGGATGGGAAATTCCTTGATGGCCTCGAGGGCCGCGCGCACGAAGAACGGCGTGTAGGTGAGCTTCAGGCCCTGCCGCCGCTCGAACTCTTCCTCGTGGCGCGCCATCACTTCGACAATCTTCGTCATCTCCACTTCGAACACCGTGCTGACGTGGGCCGAGGTGTGCTTGCTGGCCACCATGTGCTCGGCGATTTGCCGGCGCATCGGCGTCATGGGAACGACTTCGGTGGGACCAGTAAAGACCATCCGCGGCGCAGCGGCCGCCGAGGGCGGCGGGCCAGCGACGGCGGGCCCTGCCGCGGCCGGGTGCGCGAGATAAGCCAGGACGTCTTTCTTGCTGATCCGGCCGGCCAGCCCCGTCCCTCTGACCTCGGCGAGATCCACGTGGTGCTCGCGGGCGATCCGCCGCACCAGGGGCGAGGAACGGACCTTGCCAGCCACCGTGGGGCCGAGCGGCGGGGCGGCAGCCGACGCGGGCAGCGCGGCAGGCACGGGGAATGCAGGAAGCGGAGCTTCCGCGGTTGCCGGAGCGCCTTCGGCACCGACAGCCTCCGCCTCGGCTTCGCCATCAATCCAAGCCACTATCGTGTTCACCGCGACGGTTTCGTTCTCTTTCACCAGAATCTTGGCGAGCACACCCGAGGCGGGCGAGGGGATTTCCGCGTCCACCTTGTCGGTGGAAATCTCGAAGAGGGGCTCGTCGCGCTCCACGCGCGCTCCCACCTTCTTCAGCCACTTCGTGACCGTTCCCTCTGCAACGCTTTCCCCCATCTGGGGCATGATGACTTTGGTGGGCATGGAAACCTCGGCGGATTGATTCATCGGACCATCGGATCATCGGGCCATCGACGAACCCACTAAGCTGTGCTGCTTGTGGTTCAGATGGCCCGATGGCTCGATGACCCGATGGCTCGATTCTTCAGTACCCTGCCAGCTCTCGCGCCGCGTCAACCACCTTCCGCGCGCTGGGCAAGAAATACTCTTCCAGGGGCGGCGAGTAAGGCACCGGCGTATCGGGCGCCGTAACGCGCACGATGGGGCCGTCCAGATCCTCGAACGCCTTCTCCGCAATCAAGGCGGCGAGCTCGCCGGCCATGCCGCCGGTGCGCGTGTCTTCGTGCAGCAGAATTACCTTGCTGCACTTGCGCACACTGGCGAGCACCGTTTGCTCATCGTAGGGCAACAGCGTCCGCAGGTCAACGACCTCCAAAGACAGCCCCTCTTTTTCGAGTTGCTCCGCGGCCTCCAAGGCCGTCCACACCATGGCGCCGTAAGTGATGACCGCAATGTCAGTCCCCTCACGCCGCACCACCGCCTGGCCCAGCGGCACCACGTAGTCTTCTTCCGGCACCTCCTCCTTGATCCGCCGGTAAAGGAACTTGTGCTCGAAGAAAATCACGGGATTGTCATCGCGGATCGCGGCCTTGACAAGTCCCTTGGCGTCGTACGCTGTCGCCGGAGCCACGACCTTCAAGCCCGGCGTGTGGACGAACCACATCTCGTTCGACTGGGAATGAAACGGCCCGCCGTGCACGCCTGCGCCGGAGGGCCCGCGAATCACGATGGGCACTTTCGGGCCCCAGCGATAGTGAATCTTCGCTGCCATGTTCACGATCTGGTTGAAGCCGCAGGAGATGAAGTCTATAAACTGCATCTCCGCCACGGGCCGCAGACCCATCAGGGCCGCGCCCACCGCCGCGCCCACAATCGCCGATTCGGAAATGGGCGTATCAATCACGCGTTCCGGCCCGAACTTCTCCAGCATTCCGGCCGTGACCTTGAAGGCGCCGCCGTACGCACCGATGTCTTCGCCCAGCAGGAAGACGGCGGGATCGCGCTCCATCTCCTCCCAGATTCCCTGGCGGAGGGCGTC
>JBEKCQ010000233.1:0-4030 GCA_050014795.1 Terriglobia bacterium
GTCCAAAGACGGCCGCATGATCACGCAGGATTGCAGCGCCTGTCACAACCTGCTGGCCATGGAAGACCCGGATCCCAAGATCCTCCACGAACTGTCTGGAGGAACTTAATCGTTCGAGTTCTGTATTCCCCCCTGGCAGGCCCGGACTGGAGTGGCAGATGCCGGTTGGACAAAACAGCGTTTCGCAGGTAAGATTGACTCGAGGAGGAATTCGATGAGGCTGTTTAAAATACTGTTGGCTGCTGCCATCCTTAGCGGGACATTGCTGACGCTTGCCACGGCCAAGCCTGAGTACGCGAAAAAAGAAGGCAAGCCCTGCACTTTCTGCCACGTCAAAATGGGCTCCAAAGAGCTAACCGACGCCGGCAAGTATTACAAGGAACACAATCATTCGCTGGAAGGCTACAAGGCTCCGGAGAAGAAGGCATAGGGCTGGCCCCGGAAGCCTGAAAGCTTGTGCGAGACCAGAGCCGCTTGGCCTCGGCAGCTTGCTTCACGGAGGCGAGTCCATGAGCGAGGCATCCAACTGCTGTGCGGCGAAGCGGGTGAAGCCCCCAGAGGCTCTCTGTCTCGAACCTGCCGCACCCGAGGAGAGAGATGGAGACACCTGAGTCTTCTCGACCCCAAGGTGTCCGCTTGGGACGCCGGTGGATCAACCTGCTCCTGGGTACCGGGGTGCTGGCTTCCATCGCCTCGTTCATTTATCCCGCCATTCGATACATGCTCCCGCCGCTGGTCGGTGAATCGCTTAGCCGATCCGCCGTGGCGGCCAAAGTCAACGAACTCAAGCGCAACAGCGGCAAGATCTTCAAGTTCGGGTCCAAGCCCGCCCTGCTGGTGCGCACCGTGGACGGCGAATTCAAGGCCTATTCCGCCGTCTGCACGCACCTGAACTGCACGGTGCAGTACCGCGAGGACCTCCGTCAAATCTGGTGCGCGTGTCACAACGGTCTCTATGACCTTACGGGCCGCAACATCAGCGGTCCACCACCCCGTCCCCTGGAGAGCTTCCAGGTCCACATTCAGGGTGAGGACGTTGTGGTTACGCGCAGCGCTTAACTTATGAATGGCCTGTCCCAGCGAATCCTGCGTTGGCTTGACGAGCGCTTTGGCGCCGGCGCCATCGAGGAATTCCTGCGCCATAAGACGGTGCCCATTCATCGCCAGACCGTATGGTATTACTTCGGCGGCATGACGCTCTTCTTGTTCGTCGTCCAGGTTTTGACGGGCATCCTTCTGCTTCTCTATTACCGGCCTACTCCCGAGGATGCCTTTGAAAGCGTGCAATACATCGTGACTCAGGTACGTTTTGGTTGGCTGATTCGGTCGGTGCACAGTTGGTCAGCCAACCTGATGGTCTTTACGGCCTTCGTCCACATGTTCAGCGGCTATTTCCTGAAAGCCTATCGCAAGCCGCGCGAACTGACCTGGATCAGCGGGATGCTCCTCCTCTTTGTGGTGATGGGCTTTGGCTTCAGCGGATACCTGCTGCCCTGGAACACCCTGGCATTCTTCGCCACCAAGGTGGGGACCGAGATGGCCGGGGCGGTGCCGTTTGTTGGGAAGTGGTTCCTGACTTTTCTGCGAGGCGGCGAGGAAGTAACCGGGGCAACGCTCACCCGCTTCTTCGGATTTCACGTGGCGGTATTGCCCGGATTGGCCACGGTGCTGCTGGCGATGCACCTGCTCTTGGTGCAACGCCTGGGAATGAGCCTGCCGCCGGGTGTCGAGCGGGCCATCGCTGACGGGCGCCAACCGGCACGCTCGATGCCCTTCTTCCCCAACTTTCTGCTGCGCGACATCATCGGCTGGTACGCGGCCCTCGGCGTCTTGGGAGCGCTCGCGGCGGTCTTCCCCTGGGAGCTCGGCACCAAGGCTGACGCCTTTGCCTCCGCCCCGGCAGGCATTCGACCCGAGTGGTACTTCCTTTTTATGTTTCAAACGCTCAAGTTGCTGCCAGCGAAAATCCTTTTCCTGGAAGGTGAGTTTGCTGGGCTGCTGGGCTTCGGCTTGGCGGCAACAGTCTGGGTAGTAGTGCCGTTCCTCGACTACCGCGCGGGTTTCGGGCGGGTAACGCGCTTCTTCACCGGGCTCGGCGTTTTCGCCCTGGGATTCATCGTGGTGATGTCCGCACTGGCGTTGCGGTGACTGGTGCGGCGGTCTGCGACCGCCGCCGTATCGGGCGTGCGCAGAGCGTTGCTGCAGGCGAGGGCACTAATGAAGACCGTTATTCCCATGTTCGCGCTGCTGCTCTGGGCTCAGAGCTCAGGCCTCGCCGTTCCGCCCGGGGATTCCTGCATTACCTGTCACGCGGCGCTCGACGGGAAGCAAGCCGAACCCGCCAAGCTCTTTGAGGCGGACGTACATCATCAGGCGGGGCTCAGTTGTGCGGACTGCCACGGCGGCGATCCGAAGGACGATTCGATGACCGCCATGAGCCGGGCCAAAGGCTTTCGCGGCGCTCCGAAGAAGGCCCAAATCCCCGATTTCTGCGCTCGTTGCCACTCCGACATTGCCTACCTGCACCGCTTCAATCCCAAGTTGCGCGCGGACCAGTTGAGTCAGTACCTGACGAGCGTCCACGGCAAGCGCCTGAAGCAAGGCGACACGAAAGTGGCCGCGTGTGTGGATTGCCACGGCGTCCACAACATGCTGCCGGCTTCGGACACGCGCTCACCTGTGCATCCCATGAACGTCGCCTCGACCTGCGCCCACTGCCACGCCGACGCCGCTCACATGAAGGGCTACAATATCCCCACCGATCAGGTGGAGAAATACCGCAGGAGCGTCCACGCGGAGGTGTTGGCCAACGGCGATACGGCCGCGCCCACCTGCTCCACGTGCCACGGCAACCACGGTGCGACGCCGCCGGGCGTGAGTTCCGTCGCCAACGTCTGCGGCACCTGCCACGTCTTCTTTGCGCAGCTTTTTGAGAAGAGCCCGCACCAGCCTGCCTTTGCTCGGATGGGTCTGCCCGGTTGCGTCCAGTGCCACTCCAATCACGAGATCGTCAAGCCCTCCGACGACTGGGTTGGCGTGGGCCCCAAGGCGGTGTGCGTCAACTGCCACACAGCGGGCGATAAGGGTTACGCTGGGGCGCAGAAGATAGCAGGGGACCTTGCCAAGCTCGAAACGTTCCTGGGACGGGCCGAGGAAATTATCGGGACCGCGGAGCGCTCCGGCATGGAAGTCTCAGGCCCCAAGGTTGAATTGGCCAGCGCGCATGAATCGCTCGTGAAGGCCCGTGTCAACGTCCACAGTTTCAACGCTGCCGAGGTGCAGAAGCTCACCGACCAAGGAGTCGAGATCTCCCAGAAGGCATATCAGGCGGGCGTGGGGGCGCTCAAGGAACGCGACGTGCGTCGCAAGGGCCTGGGGGTCTCTCTCATCTTCATCGTGCTCGCCATCAGCGGACTCTACTTGAAAATCCGCCAGATCGAAGCTGGTCCGCGCGCTTGAGGCAGCACCGCACCTCCCGGCCGCCACGCGACCGCTGTAAGGAGGAGCTTTGTCCCCTGCACGCGCCAGCGGCCAGCCACACCCTCGAAATCCGCGGCGCCGTCGGCGTTCAACACCAATTTCATTTCGATTCCGTAACCCTGCACCTTTCCAGCCCATGTACCAACAAGCGCAGGTGTCTGCTGGCCCAGCGCCCAGCTCGCCGCTACGAGGAAAAGAAATCCGAGACGCACAAACACCTTCAGCATTGTTCCCCCTTATTACACGCAATGCGAAAGGAATCGGGTCGGTGAGAACAACTCTTGATTCAGCCCTGCTTAGTGCCGCACTCGGGACAGAACTTGGCCGCGGGCATGAGTTTGGCGCCACAATTAGTGCAATGTCTCTCGCGCGGTACCGGCGTGCCACATTCGGGGCAGAACTTGGCGCCAGGTTTGAGTTCCGAGCCGCACTGGCCGCACTTGACCGCGGCCGGGGTTACAGCTGCCGCCGACGAAGGCGCAGCTGTACCGGCCCCGCCTCCGCCCGGCGGCGCGCCCGGAACGCCGACGGCACCCCCGAAAATGCCTCC
>JBEKCQ010000234.1:0-4054 GCA_050014795.1 Terriglobia bacterium
GGATAACCCACGCTCGCCACCTTGGGGTGCTCACTCAGGAATTTCGCCACGCGCAGCGCGGTCTTCTGCTGATTGACCATGCGCGCCGGTAGCGTCGGCAGGCCGTAGACCAGGAACGCCCAGGCGCTGCGCGGCGCCAGCACGCCGCCGAAATCCTTGCGGAAGAGCATCAGGTGGTTATACCAATAAGCCGGAGCGATCACGGCGCCGCCGCCATCGGTCCCGAACCCGCCAATGTCTTTCGTCATGCTCTCGACCACGATGTCTGCGCCCAGATTGAGCGGCCGCTGGCAGAAAGGCGTAGCAAAGGTGTTGTCCACGATCACCAGCAGGCGCTCGCGTTCGTCGCGGTGAGCGTTGACCTCGTCTGCCATGCGGCGGATGCCCGCGATGTCAATCAGCGCCATCGTGGGGTTGAGCGGTGTCTCGAAATAAAGGACACGCGTCGCCGGCGTCACGAGCTCGGGCAACGACTCAAGTTTCAGGAAGTCCGCAAAGCGCGCCTGCATCCCAAACCGCGGCAGCCAGTTGGTCATCAGGCTGTAGGTGCACCCGTACAGAATCTGATGGGCCAGCACCTCCTGTCCCTGCCGAAGGGTCACGCCCAAAGCCGCACTGATGGCCGCCATCCCGCTGGCGAAGGTCACACAGATCTCTCCCCCTTCCCCGTAAGCGAGATTCTCTTCCAGCATCGCGCGGGTGGGCTCGTCCAAGCGGTCATAAATGTAGATGGGGATATGACCGCTCAGGGCCTCATCGGCGGAAGCGAACTGCACGAAACCCTGCGCCCCGCGATGCAGTGAGCTCAGCCGGAACGCGGTGGAATGCGAGACCGGCGGAATCACATGATGGTTGTAATCCCACTTCTTGCTGTCGAAGTTTCCGTGAATCAAGTGGGTCCGCATCCGGTAGTCTTCCTTGCGGGCATGGCGTTTGCGGGTTTCCATGACGACACCTCCCCTCGGCTCTCTGGCTCCTGCAAGAGAGTTCTAGCACGTATTCTCACATTATGAAAGCCACGGGTGGCGCGAGGGCAGGCGCCGACGCTTCTGTAGCGCCGGTCTGTGACCGGCGCTTTGTTCTTTCGCCGCTCATAGCAAGGTAGCGCAGACTTCGGCTTCTTCGAAGTCTGCGGTTCGTTCGATCAGATCAGGAAAGCCGCAGAGTCCTGCACCGGACGGTGCAGGGCAGAGTTTCTGAGATGCGAAACTTTGCGCTACCTGCTCCCTGCTGTCATCCTGAGCGGAGCGAAGGATCTCCGCATTCTGCCCTGCCGAAATGCCGAGATTTTTCGTCGCTTCGCTCCTCAGAATGACAGCGCCCAACGCGGAGTGCGCGTTGCCGCGTATGCGACTTGACCATTGAGGCAACCAGGGTCACAATCGGACCGCACCCATCCCCAAGAACGGGATGTCTGCGCCACCCGCGGTTGGTAATAAGCGCTTCCACGAAGGTGCAACACAAATGACTACCGGCACTCTGCGATATGACGTAGCTCTTTCGTTTCTCCATCGAGATGAAGGTCTCGCGGTGCAGATCCAAACGAAACTGTCCGAGAGTATGGAAGTCTTTATCTATTCGAAGCGGCAGGAAGAACTCGCCGGGACAGACGGTTTGGAGTCCTTTCGAGAAGCATTTCTTACCAACTCTAACCTGGTCGTGGTTCTTTATCGTGATGGGTGGGGACAGACACCATGGACTCGAATTGAAGAAGCCGCTATTAAGGATCGGTTCTTGAAGGAAGGTTGGGGCTGGCTGTTATTCATCATGTTGGATGAGGCCAGTACGCCGCCGGTATGGTTGCCCGAATCCGAGATTCGTTTGAATTTCGCGGCCTACGGCCTAGAACAATTGTTCGGAGCGATCAAAATCCGGGCCGAAAAACTCGGCAGCATTTTGAAGAGCCAAACTGCGCTGGATCGGGCAAAGGGGTTAGATCAGGAGAGTCTTACACGTGCCGAGCGAGATAGACTACTTTCTGAAAAAGGGATGACTGCCGCTCAACAAGAACACCAGGATTTGCAGCAACTCTTGGACAGCAAGATTCAGCAAATAAACGAACATGTCTCCTCGGTCAAGGTCGAGCAGGGTAGCGATGGTCACGTGTACCTCCTTCGCACTCAGCTAGTAAGCGTGAACTTCTACCTCTACCCGACGTATCCGGCGACAGAATGCCGGATCGTTCTTCAGGAGTTCAATGGCCCACTGATCCTCCCAAAGGACCGTGGTCATCAGATGTTCATCCCTGGTGAGGAACCGCAGTCCGTTTCAAAGAAAGATTTTCATTTCGATTATCAGCCAGCATATGGTTGGTGCTGGAAAGAGCCTGGAACTGCCACGGGATTCTTAACAACATCTGGACTGGCGGAGCACGTTCTCAAAGTCCTCTTGGACCTACACGATCGCTTTGAAAAGGGTAAGGTGCCACGACGACATCATTCCGGCGGCGCTTCGTCACGTCCATGGAGCTAGATGGGCGTGTGAATATTCTGACCGCGGGCTGGCGCAGACCTTTCATTTTAGGTCTGCGATTCTGGGACTCAGCAGGGCAGCGTCGAGTTCGGCTTATTCAAACTCTGTGGTCCTTCCCATCACAAAAGCCGCAGAGTTTCTGAGATGCGAAACTCTGCGCTACCTGCTACCAGGGCCGACAAAGGAATTTCGCTTTACGGAGCCGACAATCTTATAGATGCGCTATTTGCTTTTTGTGCCTTGCATCCCCCTCCGAGTAGGTATATACGGGAACAAGGTAACGCGGCGGTAAAGCGCGCGGGCCACGTGTCGCGATTGCCTGCTTGGCCGCGACCTCTGTGACGGCCAGAAAGATACCCGTACGCATCGCCAAATGCGCGATGTATGCGCCACCCGCGATAGTGGGCCCGATTTTGCTGCTGCCGGTACCGACGGCATGACGGATGCCGATCAAATGAAGCCGAAAAGGAGATTCCCCATGCAAAGACTCATACAACGCTGTTTGTTCGTGATTGCTATTGCCACCTTCAGCCTGATAACACCGAGCGGCGCTCAGGTGCCCCTACCGAAACCGTCTCAGGCGCTTCAGCCGTGTGTGGAACATGAGCGCGTGATGGGATGTAAAACCAAGGATGGGCAGCCCGGGTTACAAGAACAATTGTGTACAAACGGAAAGTGGACGAATTCCGGCGTTTGCGTACGCATCGTGAAACGATTGACAATAGACCGGCGCAGGTGCACGGTCGGGTCTCTCCACTACATTACTTGTGAGACAGACATAGACAAATTGCAGAAGCAAACCTGCGTCGGCGGAAAATGGGTTAACACGGGAGGATGTATAGCCTCTCCGGCGGAACCCCCTCCCAGCCGTCCTAAATGATTACCGGAAGGAACGAGCGCGGCCTTCAGGGACGGCGGTCGGCCGCCGTCCCTTAATTATGAGAATGGCAGGTCGGATCGCGCCTGTGCGAGCATTCGACCCCTAATTCATCGCGGGTGGCGCACACATCGCGCCCCTTGCGATGTGTGCGATCAGGGGAAGCAAGTAGCGCAGAATTCGGCTTTTTCGAACTCTACGGTTCTTCCCATCACCAAAGCCGCAGTCCGTCGGTTGACGGACTTCGGTACGTGCTGACCCGCGAAAGGGCATGACTTGAGTCGTGCCGTTAGGTGATCCCCCCTTCCGTCTCCTGGCCTTTAGGCCCTGAGGAAGGGCACGACTTTAGTCGTGCCGCAACGACGCGTGAAAATCTCCCTTGCCGGCTTTAGCCGCTGAGGCTCGCGGCAGGGCCTGAAGCAAGGTAGCGCGGACCTGATTTGTAGGTCCGCGGTTCGTTCCTGGGAAGAGCCGCAGACCTCAACGAGAGGTCTGCGCTACCTTGTTCGCGGCAGGGCCTGAAGGCCGCGAGGAAACCCACGACGAGGAAGAACGCTCGTCGTGGCCACCTGCTTGACGCGAGAGGGTGGCAGGCGTAGGGTTTTCGCAGGGATAGAGTTGATATCGGAAATTCCGGGATAGAGTGAGGACCGCATGCCGAAAGAGAAGACAGCGGGTGAGATCGTAGGCGTTTCGCTTTTGGCC
>JBEKCQ010000235.1:0-4153 GCA_050014795.1 Terriglobia bacterium
TCTTCGCTCCCGTCGGCGACGAGGACCGCGGGCAGGTCCCAGGAGAGTGGCTGGTCCACGTCACGATCCACAGGCACCAGCCGGTAGGTGCCGGGCAACTTGCGCAGCAGCTTGCTCAATGCCGATGGGCGGAAGAAGTAGAGATTCTTGGTCATGAGCCCTTCGCAGTCAGGAACGCAGCGTCCGGATACTGGTCTGAGTCCCCATTATACCCATTTGCCAGAATACGCCAAACATTCCGGTCGGCTAATCTGCCGGCCGTGTCTTTCCCGCCCTCGGCGCACACCCCCGCCCTCGGAGGGGCGGGTGATAACAACGTTGAGTCGTCGGACTTTGCCGCAGGAGCACAACTCAAACGGAAGGTGAGGACCTTCTTGGTGAGGTTCAGCAGTTTCAACTGGCCCCCGTCGTTGGAGACCCTTGTGAAGGCGCTCACCAGTTCGCCGATCCCCGAGCTATCGATGTAGGTGATGTCCGCAAGGTTGAGCAACAACTGCTTGCGGCCTTTACCCAACTGCTCGCGCACCAACTCCCGCATTTGGGTGCATCCCTCACCCAGGGTGATTCGTCCGCTCATGTCAATGACCGTAATGGAATCAACCTGGCGTAATGTGGCTTTCATGCTCACGGTCCGTTCCTCCTTGATTGGGCTGGATTGTTCGAGTTCAACCGCTTCACCAGAATCACTTCGGTCCCCTCGCCCGCAATATTCTCCACCCGGTACTCATCCATGAACGTGCGAATGAGAAAGATCCCCCGGCCGGAAACGTTGAGGAGATTCTCTTCCGCGAGAGGGTCCGGCAACCGGCTGGGGTCGTAGCCGTTCCCCTGGTCGCGGACATGGATCTCTAGGCGGTCACTGTAAATCTCAAAGCGCAACCGAACGTGCTTGCTGGGGTCGTTCTTGTTCCCGTGCCAGATCGCGTTGATCACCGATTCGTGCACGGCCATATCAATCTTGTGCTGGTCGTCCTCATCGAAGCCCGCGGTGTCCGAAATTCGACGGGCAATTTCCTCGGCCACCTCAACGTTCTTGAGATCGCTCTCAAGCACGACTTCGACGACGCTGGCCTCGACCGTCATATTCTGCGGAGGTAATGCTGGTCCCAACTCTCAAAGTACAATAAGGACGGCGGAAAGTCAACGAAACCGCGCAACTCAAATCCAATGTCAGGTGCTGGGTGTCGCGTGTCAGAGAGAACCTTGGACATTCGTACCCTTGGCCGACGTCCGACCGTCAGATCTCGATGACCATCTCCGGCAGCCGGGTGGGATACCGATTCAAGCTCTCGCCGCGGTCCTTCCGCACCACGACGGTATCGGAGTGACGAAACCCGCCGAATGCGGGGTCGTACACCCCCGGTTCGCAACTGAAGGTCATACCCTCACGCAGGACCGTCTTGTCACCCTCGGCAATCCAGGGGGATTCGTGCCCCTCCAACCCGATGCCGTGTCCGGCCCGGTGCCGGAGAAAAGCACCAAATCCCGCCCGGCGGATCTGCTCCAGCGCCTGCCGGTCAACGTCCTCGGCGACAGCGCCTTCCTTCATGGCCCGCGCCCCTGCGTCGAAGGCGGCCAGCATGGCCTCGAAAAGCCTCCGTGCGTAGTCGCTCGGAGGACCTACCGAGAATGAACGCTCGCATTCCACGTTATATCCACCCACCTGCGCGCCGTAGCTCAAAATCAGCGCGTCGCCTTTGTTCAACCGGTCCTTGCTCGGAACGGCATGTGGGAACGCGGAGCGCTTGCCGAACGGCACCAAGCCTCCGAACGGCGCGGAAATGGAAACGCCCACCACGTCCTTAAGCTCTTGGGACATCTTATCGGCCAGCGCGTCGGCGGTCGCCTTGAGGATCTGGTCTTCCGTCACCCGGCCGTTCTGGGCCACGAAATCCCGTCCCGCCTGTACGCCAAACTCGGCAAAGTACATCCCCCGGCGCATGACGGTGATCTCGTCCTCGTCCTTGATCCAGCGCAGGTGCTCGATGAGGTCATCCGCCACGACCAAGCGCGCCCGCGGCGCGCCGAGCTTCATCTGCTTCAGTCTGCCGGCTGTCGGCTCCTCGACTCCGATGCGCCCTCGCGCCAAGCCCCGCCGCGCCACGCGTTCCAAGATCCACCGGATGCGGTTCACTGGCCCGGGGTAATCAAAATACGACTCGTAGTCTTTCACCCACCAGAGCTTCACCTGGTCCACTTCCAGTTCGGGAATGAACAGCGCGGGCTCGCCGGACTTCGGGATCAGCGCCGCGAGTGGACGCTCGGTCGTGAGGTGAAAATAGCCGGTGGTATAGATGATGTTCGTGGCGTTCAGAAGCAGCAGTGCGTCCAGCCTGCGCTTTTCCAGTTCCGCCTGCACCTGGGCAATCTTCTTCTTGTACCATTCCACCGGAAGCCGGTCAGGACCTTCGGCGCCTGCCACCGTGGCTCGAACGCTCAGAGCCCGGGCGCGCCCGAACGACTGCATGGACGACGTGAGCGTAACCGCCACCACCCCACCGAGCGCATTGAGAAACTCTCTCCGCTGTCGCATCGTTGTTGCGGACCTTCTCTAATGAGGCCTGAGATTACAGATTCGCAAGCTGTGGCGAATCCTGAGTCCCGAACCCCTAATCCCGAGAAAAACAGCGTAGAGAATAGTCGAAGCCCCAATTGCCGTCAACCAACCCGTAGGGCTCCATCACAGGGCATGGTGCGGCCGTCGCGTAAGGATAGACTCAATTCGTGCCGACTCGTGGCAGGACTTCCCATGCGTTGGATCTCAGATCGAAGGTCAACTGGGGCCGAGCCAACGGTCTGAGAGGGGGCAAGATATCACTTGCCATCGCCTCATGACTGCAACTCCTTTATTTTCAGCCACCAATCACGAGCCTCTTGTTGGCTACGCCGAGGGACGGGCTCCTTTGATTTCGAGTACGATACGCTTCGCTTCGTTCCTGCACTTCAGCCCCTTCTACTCACCGCTTGCGCCTCTTGAGCGGCTGAGACTTTCCCTTGCGCGTGACAAGCGGCACGCGACGATCGGGGGAAAACGTTGGCACAGCAAGAATTTCTTCGCATTGTTGAGGCTATCATTGTAGCGTATGGTCTCGGGGTGTCAGGAGAAAAACAGGAGACCCCTGGAGCGGCGCTCCGAGAGCGCTGTCACGGTGTGCGGGCAGGCATAGGGCGCAGGATCAACACGTGAGGCAGAAAGCGAAGAGGGGGATCAAGCCGCCGCAGAGGCCGCGCGCCGCTGCTGGAAGCACTCCCGGCAGTAGACCGGGCGACCCTGGGTGGGCTTGAAGGGTACGGTGGTTTCCTTGCCGCACTGGGAGCACATGGTGGTGGTTTCGACGCGTTGGCGGCCCTGGCCGGTCAGCATGTGGCTACGTTTGGCCTTGCAGGGCTTGCAGCGCTTGGGTTCGTTCTTGAAGCCTTTATCCGCGAAGAAGAGTTGTTCGCCGGCGGTGAAGACGAACTCAGCCCCGCAGTCGATACACTTGAGGGCCTTATCCTGGTATTCCATGCCTGGCTCCCTTGTTCGAACGGGGCCTCACCGGCGGCGCGGATCAGCAGGGTGAAAACGAGCCACGTTTGGCCCGTTTCCACCCTTAGCTGAGCGGAGCAGGTTCAGTCCTGTTCGTGTCTAGCCTTCTTGCGGCTCCGTTTGCGCGCCAACGCTTCCTTGACTCGGCGCTTTTCCCCGGGTTTCAGGTAGAAGGAGTGTTTCTTGATCTCCTTGATGATGTCTTCCTGCTGAACCTTTCGCTTGAAGCGACGCAGCGCGTTTTCTAAGGATTCGCCTTCCTGAAGTCTTACTTCAGCCAACCGTGCAACACCCCCATTTCCGTGTGAGAATATGAGTACACACCTGTAGCCAGGATGATAAGGATTGTTGCCTACTTAGTCTGCACAAGTCAAGCGCATTTTTGCCTTATCGCAACCTGTCCCGGGGCGGGCGGCGGGGCAAGAAGGGCCAGAAAAGCAAAGCCCGCTTCTTGACCGGCCTCCAGGCTTGTGTTACGGTCAGCCTCGCGCCCCAGGGAACCTCCCTGGCCGGCAATTCCATGGCGGAAATCCTCAAGATCGATCCAGCCCGGCTGGAGTTCATTCTGGACTACTCGACGCGGATGATCCTGGCTGGCAAAGTTGTGGCAGTTCCCACCGACAC
>JBEKCQ010000236.1:0-3854 GCA_050014795.1 Terriglobia bacterium
ATTCCCATTCCCAAGGCCTCCAGATAATCAAGGGAGAATGTACAAGGGAATCGTAGCAAGAAGGCAAGGGCTGAACAACAGTTACACGGCCCTACGGCGGAAAGTTCATGCGGCGCAGGAGGTCCTGGAAGCGCGGGTCGGAGCGCACGGCTAGTTGGCGAACTGATCCACCGCGCGCAGGGTCAGCGGCGAGACACCAGCACGCCCAGTTGCCAGAACAGGAAGACTTGCTCATCGGTCATCTGATCGAGCTCCTTGCTCAGCGGCAGTCCGCCGGAGTGGCCCGATGTGGTTTCATAGCGGAGCAGGACCGGCCGACCTGACGCAGTCGCCGACTGGAGCAACGCTGCCATTTTGCGGGCGTGGAGGGGATCGACACGCGTGTCTGAATCGCCGGTGAAGAAAAGCGTCGCAGGGTATTTCGTCCCTGGCTTCACGCGGTGGTACGGCGAATAGGCATACAGGTATTTGAACTGGGCGGCGTCGTCCGAGGAGCCGTACTCGGAGACCCAGTACGGGGCTTCCAGGAACTTGTGGAAGCGAAGCATGTCGAGGAGGGGATAGCCGCACGCCACCGCCCCGAAGAGATCAGGGCGCTGGGTAAGTGCCGCACCCATTAACAGCCCGCCGTTACTGGTGCCGCTGATGGCCAGCTTGGCAGGGTTCGTATAGCGGTTCTGGATGAGCCACTCGGCAGCGGCCATGAAATCATCGAAGACGTTTTGCTTCCTATCCAGCATTCCTGCCTTGTGCCATGCCTCGCCAAATTCTCCGCCCCCGCGCAGATTCGCCACGGCATAGACACCTCCTTGCTCAGCCCAGAGCACCGCGGTCGATGTGAACCAGGGTGTATAGCTGGCATTAAACCCGCCGTAGCCCGTCAGCAACGTCGGACGCGCGCCGTCGAGCTGGATCCCTTTGGCGTGCACGAGGAACATAGGAATCCTGGTCTTGTCCTTGGATTCGTACCAGACCTGCTTCACCTCAAGCCGGTCACTATCGACGGGGACTTTCAGGCGCGCCCATACCTCTTGGTTGCCAGTGGCCATATCGTAGCGGTAGATCGTCATGGGGACGGGATACGAACTGAAGGTCAAAAAGCCTTCCGAGCTCTCCCAGCGCCCGTCAAGGTAAGCAGTGCCAACGGCCGGAAGCGTTACGTCACGGATGTGCTTTCCGTCGGGCTCAAATATCTTCAGTTGCGAACTGATGTTCCGAGTGTAATTGACCACCAGCTTGCCGCCCACCAAGGAAAGCGCTGTGACAGGGGCATCACTTTCCGGAACCACCTCGCGCCAGCGGTCACGCGCCGGATTCTGGAGATCCACCGCCAGGATGCGGCTCTTTGGAGCGTTCCAATTGGTGTGCAGGAAGAGTTGATCACCACCCACGGAGCCGAAGAACCTCGCGGCAAGGTCATTGACCACCGGCCGGATGGGACCCTGTCTGGCTACGTCCTGGTAATAGACTTCCGTCTTATCTGCTGCGGACCCCTGCACCACGTGAATGATGAGGTAACGCCCATCCTCGGAGAGATCGGCCAGGACGAATTTGTCTGGGCCGTAGCCCTTTCCGAAGATTTGGATATCGTTGGCCGGATCCATTCCCAGGGCATGGTAGTACGCGCGTGGGCCATCGGGCTCGCGGCGCGAATAGTAGAAGCCACTCTTATCGGGCTTTAATGAAAAGCTGAGGTAGATGGCTTTCGGCAGGCGATCCGGCAAGGCTTCTCTTGTCACCACGTTGAACAGGTGGACTGCGACCTCGTCCTCTCCACCCTGGCGCACGGCATAGGCCATCAACGTGCCGTCTTTCGAGACCGTAATCAGATCGACACTGGTCGTATGATCAGGGCTCATCGGATGGGGATCAATCAGCACCTGGTCGTTGCCCTGCAGCCCTTCCCGCATGTAAATCACAAATAGTTCCTGGTTGGCGAGCCGTTTGGAGAAGAAGTAGCGTCCGTGGCGTTCCATCGGCGGCCGGATCGTGTCGATCTTTTCGAGTTCGGTCAGACGCTGCTTCAATCGCTCGCGCCCCGGCAAGGAAGCCAGGATCGATTGGGTGTATTTATTCTGTGCCTCGATCCACGCCTGCGTCTCGGGGCTTTTTCGGTCTTCGAGCCAGCGGTAGGGGTCTACGACCTCGACCCCATGGATCACTTCCTTAACGCTATCCGTGCGAGTCTTGGGAGGACCTTGCGGTGCGGGCTGCAGGGTCCAGACCAGGGATGCTCCCAGGATCAAAACCGAAGGAAGCAGCCAAGACATTTTGCTAAGGCCCAGACAACGATCACCCTGAGGGGAAGTCTGACGGGATGATCTCATTTTTCCGTCCTCCTAGAGGGTTTTCCCCAGCCGGAGACAGCCGGAAGGCAACTGCTCGGGAGTCATGATGACCATGATCTCGCGTAGCCTTGTGCTTGACACCCATGCCCCCGCCACCGAGCTTTTCAATGATGCGGTAGTGGGAAATGGTCTTGCCAATCACGAAGAGGGGCCCCCGCGTGCCGCCATCTTAGGGCGCACCCGAAAGCAAGTCAACGCGCGGGGGCCGCGGAGCGAGAGCTGGGGCAGTCGAAACCAAAAAAACCGCAGATCGGAAGGGACGGTGCAGGAAACCGATTTTAACAATCGGCCCGGCTCACCTTTTCTTCTCCCTTCCGTCTAAGTAAACTGAAAGGAGCACGAGCCGATTCTGTGGTGGATGGCGCCTGCTTGGGACTGGTCGGCAAGACCGAAATCTCGCGCCAGGGCGAGGCTGAGGCAGAGCGAGGCCTGATTCGCCGCGCGCAACGCGGCGACCGCGCTGCCTTCGACGCCCTCGTGCGCCGCTACGACCAGGAAGTGCTGCGCATGACGCTCCGTATGGTGAGGTCGGAAGTGGAAGCTCAGGACCTCTACCA
Organism: Terriglobia bacterium; assembly: GCA_050014795.1. GTDB lineage: Bacteria > Acidobacteriota > Terriglobia > UBA7540 > UBA7540 > JALHUF01. The sequence continues at coordinate 2,906 of JBEKCQ010000236.1, forward strand.
GGAGGTTTTCTTGAAGGTTTACCGGTCTCTCGGGCAGTTCCGACTGGAAGCGCGGTTTTCCACCTGGCTCTATCGCGTGGTGACGAACGTTTGCTTCGACCATCTCCGCCAGCAAAAGACCCGCAGCGAAGTGCCCGCCAGGGAGACCGCGGAGGGAGAACTGGATTACGCCGAGACCCTGGCAGATGACCGGCCGGGGCTGAATCCGGAACGCGCGCTGCAAGCTCGGGAAATCAGCCGCCGCCTGGAAGAAGCCCTCAGCCGCCTGAGCCCCCGCGAGCGGGTGGTTTTCGAGCTCAAGCACTGTCAAGGAATGAGACTGCGGGCCATCGGCGAGTTGTGCGGAACCAGCGAGGAAGCGGCCAAGAATTCCCTGTTTCGCGCCGTGCAGAAACTGCGCGAGGAGTTGCGCGATCTGGTCTAGGAAGGTAGGGCAGGAGAGATGCCCATGAACTGTGACGATCTGGAAAAAACGATTTCGCTTTACCTGTACGACGAACTGACGGCCGAGGAGCGCACGGCATTGGAAGGGCACGTCGCGGGGTGCGAGGGCTGCCGGGCCAAAGTCGAGCAAGGGCGGCGTCTGCATCGCGTGCTCAGCGAGTGTCCGCAGCCGGAGCCTACGCCGGAACTGCTGGTGCGGAGCCGGCAGGCACTCGACGACGCGCTCGACCGCGAGCAACTGGGCTGGCGCGGCCTGCTGCGGGGTTGGATGTGGAACTTCGGCGCCGCGCCCGCGCCGCGCCTGGCGGCCGTTCTGACGCTGGTGCTGCTCGGCTTCGGCCTGGGCTGGACGCTTCGTCCTCGAGCCAAGAGCCTGGAACCCATCACTCCCAGAGGAACGGAGGCCTCGCTCGCAGGCGCCGACCTGAACGATCTCCGCATTCGCCACATCAGTGAGGTGGCGCCGGACCCGCAATCCGGCGGGGTGCGTATCACGCTGGACGCC
>JBEKCQ010000237.1:0-9606 GCA_050014795.1 Terriglobia bacterium
GAGAAGTGGCTGACCGCGCAACTCGTCGCCATCGGCCCGAAGTACTGCCGGATGTGCGGCGCCTGCGGTGGCGTTTGCGAGAGGGGCGTCCCTGTTCCGGACGTGCTTCGATTCCTGACTTATGCCGAAGGCTACGGCCAGTTTGCCTTGGGCCGCGAGGAGTTCTTGCAGCTCGGGCCCGAAGTCACAGCGGTGCGCTGCGCCGATTGCGAACACTGCACGGTCCAGTGTCCCTACGGGGTCCAAGTCGTGGCCCGACTCCGTCGCGCGCAGGAGTTGTTTGCATGAAGGCTGCGAAAGCCTTTCTTCTCATCCTGGTCGCCGCGACCCTTCTGGGAGCGCTGGCCTACCTGACGGATTCGATCTTGCCGGGAGTTGTGCTCCACGCGCTGGGCGACGCCATCTCAGGTGTCGCGTGGTGGTGGCAATCGTCGCAAGCCGCGCCCGTGAGTAGCCAACGCGACTGGCTGTTGCCACTGGCGGTGGTTGCGACCGTCTTATGCGCCCCGGCCGCTGTCTGGGCTTACCGAAGGCTTGCCGTCGTCGACCGAAACGACAAGCTGCAGAGCGTCTCGCCACCAGGCGCGGGCGCAATGGCAGCGTAAAGGCAGTCAGGCCGCAAACGTCGCGGAGGGAACTTACCCGTGCGGGCTGCGGAAGGCCTCAGGAGAACAAAACAGGTGGCTTCCGGGCCGCTGAGGCGCTCAGCGCCGAAAAAGCCGCTACTGCGAGTGGCATATAGAGGCGGTGGGGTGTAGGTTATCGATCGGTCGAAACTTGAAAGCGGAGATTCCGGATGAAAGCGATTGTATGCACACAATACGGACCACCGGATGTGTTGCAGTTCACGGAGGTAGCAAAACCTACGCCCGCGGACGATGAAGTCTTGATAAAAATCCATGCAGCATCCGTAAATCCAGCTGACTGGCACCTCATGAGAGGTAAACCGTTGATCGCCCGCCCAATGATGGGGGGACTGCTCACACCAAAACGCAAGCTCCCCGGCTGCGATATCGCAGGTCGAGTTGAAGCGGTTGGCAGACACGTAAAGCAGTTTCAGCCAGGCGACGAGGTGTTCGGGGCAAAAGGCGGGGGAGGCTTTGCTGAGTATGTGTGTGCGATTGAAGATAGATTGGCGCTGAAGCCGGCCAACATATCGTTTGAGGACGCAGCAGCCGTACCCCTGGCGGCAATCACTGCCCTTCAGGGCCTTCGTGATAAGGGACGGATCCAGCGAGGCCACAAGGTTCTGGTTGATGGCGCGTCAGGTGGTGTGGGTACATTTGCGGTCCAGATCGCCAAATCGTTCGGGGCTGAAGTCACGGCCGTGTGCAGCACGAGGAATGTGGACACGGCGCGAGCGATTGGCGCAGACCATGTCATTGATTACACGCGAGAAGATTTCACGCAGAGCGGGCAGCGTTACGATCTGATTCTAGCTGCGAACGCTTATCATTCGATTTTCGATTATAGGCGTGCGCTGAGTCAGGACGGAATTTATGTCATGGCCGGAGGTGGCGGGGTTCAAATGCTCCAAGCTATGTTACTCGGACCATTACTGTCACTGATGGGGCGCAAGAAGATGTGTTGCTTTCTTGCGAAGATAAACCAGAAGGATTTGGTTCTTCTGAAAGATCTTCTTGAAGGCGGAAAAGTTGTACCCGTCATAGATAGACGTTACCCGTTAAGCGACGTGGCTGAAGCTCTCCGTTATCTTGAAGAAGGACATGCGCAAGGGAAAGTCGTAATAACCGTTGAACATAGTAAAGCCACTTCCGGAATCGAGTGAATTGCCATTAAGATGTAGAAAGGCATTGAGGTAACCTCGATGGTCAAATTCCTGCTGTGGTGCATCCTGCTGGTGCTTTGCTGGCCGCTGGCGTTGCTGGCGCTGGTGCTTTACCCCATCATATGGGTACTGCTGCTGCCGTTCCGCATCCTCGGGATTGCGGTGAGCGGAGTCCTGGGACTCCTGCGCGCCGTGATCATGCTGCCGGCGCGGGTCCTGCGCGGGCCGCAGCACGCTTAGCCCCGCCAAACAAACTCCCTGGATGGCGCGAATCCTCTGGGTCTGCGTTCCCCGCCCTGTCTATCCCGGGAGTTGTTCTCTATCGCCGTGCTCCGCTATAATCCGGCACGCATTGCGGAATAACCTGGTGCGGCGGTCTGGGGCCGCCGAGTAAGAGCCGCAGAGTTAAAGAACGACTCTGCGCTACAACCACGAGAATGGCGAAGGTCGCAAAGAAGTACGTGATTTCCGGGCGGGTGCAGGCGGTGGGCTACCGTTTCTTTGCGGAGCGCGTGGCGAACCAGCTCGGCATCTGCGGCTATGTCAAGAACCTGTGGGACGACACGGTGGAGGTTTACGCGATTGGCAATGAGGCTTCGCTGGAAGAATTGAAGCGCCATCTGGCCGAAGGGCCGCGCAGCGCCCGCGTGACCAGCATCGAGGAATCAGAGGCGGCGGTGCACAGCGGATACACGCGGTTTGTTATTGAGGGAATGTGGTGAGAGGAAATCGAGCCATCGGGCCATCGAATCATCGGGCCATCGAAGAACGACTTGCCGGTTACGATGAACCGATGAGCCGATCAACAGATGGTCTGGAGGCCGAGTGGAAGAACTGAAGCGCCTGATTCGTGAAGTGCCGGACTTTCCCAAGCCGGGTATTCTGTTTTACGACATCACGACCTTGCTGAAAGATCCCGTGGGGCTGCGCCGCGCCGTGGACGCGCTGGCGGAGCACTACGCCGGTCGCAAGATCGACCGCGTGGTGGGCATCGAGGCGCGAGGCTTCATTTTCGCGCCCATGGTGGCTTATCGCCTGAACGCGGGCTTCGTGCCCGTGCGCAAGCCCAAGAAGCTGCCCGCGGAAACACCTGCTCGCCACGGGCGGCACCGCGGCCGCTGTGGCGCAGCTTGTGGAATTGCTCGGCGGGCGCGTCGCGGGCCTCGGATTCCTGATTGAATTGGAATTCCTCAAGGGCCGGGAGAAAATCTCGCGGTACGACGTGTACACGGTGTTGAAGTACGAGGAATAAGTGCGACGACGAGGACGTCGCCGCTACAGGGCCCGTAGAGGCCGCCTTTAGGCGGCCATGGCAAGGCATTCAAAGTGGCGGCCTGAAGGCCGCCGCTACGTGTCCGACGCGGAGATTCAAAGTGGCGGCGTAGAGGCCGCCTTCAGGCGGCCACGTCAAGGCATTCAAAATGGCGGCCTGAAGGCCGCCGCTACAGGGCCGCCGGGACGGCGGCGGTACGGTTTACGTCTCCGCCTCCGAGTCGAAGCCGAACTTCTTCATCTTGTAGCGAAGCGCGTCGCGGGAGATATCGAGGAGTTTCGCGGCATGCGTCTGATTCCCGCCGGTTTGTCTCAGGGCTAAGCCAACCAATTCTCGTTCCACTTCTTCAAGCGAAGTCCCTTCCCGCGGCAACTCCAGCACCGGGATCATCCGGCCGGAAGCGAGGGCCCGCCAAGAGGCCAGCGTCGGAGTCGCCACGGCTGACGGAATGACAACGGGGTTTTCCGGGACCGTGGTGGGGAGGGTGCTTTCGTAACCCGGCGTCTGCCCGGTGACCTGGATGGGGAGATAGGTGGGACGGATATAGTCGGCCTCCTCCAGGATCATGGCGCGCTCGATGGCGTTCTTCAACTCGCGCACGTTGCCCGGCCAGTCGTGGCGGACCAGCAGGTCTCGCGCCTCCTGAGTGATTCCCTTGAGGCTTTTCCGAAACCGAAAGTTGTAGCGTTCAATGAAAAAATCCACCAGGGGCAGGACATCTTCTTTCCGGTGGCGCAAGGGAGGGATGAAAATGGGGATGATGCTGAGCCGGTAGAACAAGTCCTGGCGAAACGTGCCTTCGCGCACGCCCTGTTCCAGGTCGCGATTGGAGGCCGCGATGACGCGCACGTCCACGCCGATGTCTTTCACGCCCCCGATGCGCCGGATGGTCTGGTCTTCCAGCACCCGGAGGAGTTTCGCCTGGAGGTAGGTGGACATCTCGCCGATTTCGTCCAGGAAGAGCGTGCCGCCGTCCGCGATTTCGAAGAGGCCTTTTTTCTGGGCCTTCGCGTCGGTGAAGGCGCCGCGCTCGTGGCCGAAGAGCTCGGCTTCCATCAAAGTCTCGGGAATGGCCGAGCAGTTGATGGCCACAAAGGGCTTGTTGGCGCGGGTGCTGTCGTAGTGAATGGCCTTGGCAACCAGATCTTTGCCCGTGCCGCTTTCTCCCTGGATGAGGACGGTGGAGGCTTCGCTGGCGGCCACCTTGCGGACGAAGTTCAGCAGTTCCACCATGCGCGCCGAGCGGGCCACGATCTCGTGGTAGCCGGAGCGGCGCTTGACCTCTTCGCGCAGGCTGTCGCGCTCGGAGCGGAGTTGCAGGTGGTCAATGGCGTTCGAGACGGTGATTTGAAACTCATCGAAGTCGAGGGGTTTCTTGACGAAATCGAGCGCGCCCAGCTTGATGGCTGTCTTGATGTCGTCGAGCTGGGGATCGGCCGTAATCATGATGACCGGAATCGCGAGGTTGTTCTGCTTGATCTCGCGCAGGACTTCGATGCCGCTCAGGTCCGGGAGGCGGACGTCGAGCACGATGAGGTCGGGCGCTTCAGCCCGGATTTGCGCCAGCCCGCCCGTGCCACTCTCCGCTTCCAGCGCCACGTAGCCCCACTCCTCGAGCTGCCGGCGCACCGACCAGCGGATGAGTTTTTCGTCGTCAACAATCAGGACTTTCTCATTTGACATGGAGTTCTCTGGCTTCCTCGAAAGTCTCGCGCAGAGGAAGGCGAATGGTGAAGCGGCTGCCTTCCTTCAATTGGCTTTCCACGTTCAACGCCCCGCCGTGGGCGGCAATAATGCGCCGGCAGAGCGAAAGCCCCAGACCGGTCCCCCCGCGCTTGGTAGTGTAAAAGGGCCGGAAAATGCGTTCCAGGTGCTCGGGAGGAATGCCCGCTCCCGTATCGGCCACGGAAATCTCCACGTAGCCCGGCCGCGTCGGCCCGTCGGCATCGACCGTCGACGCCCCGATGGTGATCTTGCCGTCCAATTCGATCGCCTGGATGCCGTTCAGAACCAGGTTCAGCAGAACCTGGTGGAGCTGTTCCGAGTCCGCGAGGAAAGGAGGCAACGTGGAGGGAATCTGAATGGAAAAGTCCACCTTCTTGTTCCCCGCTTGCTGGCGCGCCAGTTGCAGGGTGCGCGCGACGGTCTCTTTGAGGTCCGCCCGCCCGAACTGCGGTGGCTTGGGGCGGGCATACACCAGCAGATCGTTCAGGGTCTTCTCGATGCGCCGCACTTCCTGGCGCAGGTCCTCCAGGACCTCGCGGTCGGGATGGTCCTTGGGAAATTCTTTGGTGATGATTTCAATGGCGCCGGCAATGCCCGCCAGCGGGTTGCGGATTTCGTGCGCCACGCCGGCGGCCAACTCCCCCAGGGTGGCCAGGTGCTCGGCCTGCACCATCTCCGCGTCGTGCACCCGCTGGCAGTGCTGGCAGAATTCTGTCCAGCGCTCCGTGAGCGTGCGGACTTCCCTCTCCAAGCCTTCCGTGCCGGTCGCGGCATGCTGTCCGGCGGTGAGCTTGACGTAGGCAGGTGCGATCCGGGCAAGGGCAGCCCGCAGGTCTCGCAGCAACGTCCACGCCTTCCGCTCCTGGTAGATCAACATCCCGGTGGCCGCCGAAAGCGCCGCCAACAAGGCCATCGCCAGCCCATACCGAAGCGTTAACCCTTTTTGGTAGGACTCGTAGACAATGAAACCGACAGTTCCAACCAGGGAAATCACGAGAACCACCAGGTTCTCACGAAAGGTGGGAGGAAACCGGAAAACGCGTTTTAGCAGCGTCCAGGACAAAGGTTGAGACGCAATCCTTCGATGGCACTCTTAAGAATCAATTTTAGCACAGTTTGCCCCGTGGGCAGAATGCCCGAGGGCTTTTTCGCCGGCTGGTGCGATTTCTGGAAGATGCAGAGGCGGCTTTATGCCGCCAAGTAGCGAGCTAGACTCGCTGCTACATCACGTGTTGTGGCGAGCTAAACTCGCCGCACCATCACGCGTAGGCGTGCAGGCCGGGCAAAAGGTAAGTCACGCCGAAAAAGGTGAACATGACGATGGCGAAGCCGATGATGGCCATGGTGGCGGCTCGGCGCCCGCGCCAGCCGCGCGTCAGCCGCATGTGGAGATAGCCGGCATAGGTCAGCCACGTAATCAGGGCCCAGTCTTCTTTCGGATCCCAGCTCCAGTACGAACCCCAAGTGCGGTTGGCCCAGTAGGCGCCGGCGATGATCATCAGCGTCAGCAGGGGAAACGAAATGGCGACCGTCTTGTAGATCAAATCATCCAGCGTGTCGCGGTGCGGCAGGTACTCGACGATAGGTTCGTGTTTCCACCGCAGAACTTCCCAAGCCAGCGACATGAACAGCGCGCACACCACGCCGGCCAGCAGGAAGGGGCTGAGTTGCGGCACGAAGTACGGTCCGGATTCGATCTTCACCGCCAGCAGAAGCAGCGCGACCACCTGCCCCACGAGGGAGGCGAGGAAGCAGCGCCGGGCCCAGAGGGCAGCGGCGGGCGTCTCGGAAAAGGTGCCGACCAGACTGAGGGCCAGCGCGGTTGCCGTCAGCGCCATCACCACCACAAACGGCCAGCCTAGCCCCGGAATGGCTACCATCAAGGCCTGCTTCGGCCCGAGCATAATCTTTTCCCCGGCGGCGACGTCCCAGGCGGGCAGCAGGAAATCCAGGCCCCGGTCAACGGAGGTAAACACGATCACACCGTAGATGCCCGTCACCAGGCCCGCCGTCCAATTGAGGAAGGCCCGAGGGCTTGTCCCATCCTTGACGAAATAGAGAAGCGCCGCCGCAAAAGAGAGCGTGAAGCCCGCATAACTCAGGATCGCCAGGGTAACGTGAATCTGCAACCAGGTGCTTTGCAGAGCCGGCACGAGCGGCCGTATTTCCCCCGGCAGAACCTGCATCAGAACCAGGGCCAGCGCAGCGACCGGGATGGTGACCGCGCCGAAGTACCTCATCCCCAGCTTCCACTCGCCCACCAGTTGGAACAGCACCACGCCCCAGGAGAACATCAATACCATTTCATAGATGTTGGAGAAAGGCGCGTGGCCGGAAGCGACCCAACGAACCACAATGGCGGTGGTATGCACCAGGAACGCGCCGCGCGTGAGGGCCGCGGCCCCAGCCACCAGCCGGTCTTCCCGAACTGCCAGAGAAGCGATGTAGAGCGCTGAGGCCCCGAGGTACGCGATCAGGGCAACGTACAGGAACTTCTCGCCCGTCATCCATCCTGCTGACCCAATCAACCGGGGAAGCGAAATCGCCAGCACGGTGGCGACGGACATGCCGACTGCCAGCAGAATCCAGGAGGCTGTGCTGGCCCGGCCACGAGTGGCCTCGCCCGGGATGGGTCGGTGATCTTCAACATGATTGCTGACAGCCTTCGCCATAACAACCTTCCTTCAGGAGTGCCGCCCTGGAGGGCGGCGCTGCGACAGAGATCAAGGACCGCTGCCGGAAAATGTCGGTCAGACTGAGATGTGTTCGAGTTGCGCCACGGCGCTCGCGGGCGCGCGCAGAGCGTCTTCCACCGCATCGGCCAGCGCGCTGAAGCGTGTTTCAAAACTCTCGCGGTACTTGCTAGGCTGCCCACCGAGCAGCAGAACCGGCCGCCCCTTGGCGTCGCGCCCCACTACCCCCCAGATGCGGATGTGCACCATGTAGAGTGCCAAGACAAGGCCGGCGGTCAAAAGCAGGCAGCCGCCCCAAATCAGCTCCTTCCCCGGCTGCTTCGCCACCTGGAGCCCCGTGGTGTATCCCATCTCCACGTCGCGGAGTTGGAAGGTAATTCCCACGTCGCTCGGGAAATTCATTTGGGGGAACTTGGGAAAGAACCACACCGAGGAAGGCGGTGCGCCGGGCTGGGTGACCGTCAGCCGAACCGCGGGATTGTTGGGATCGCTCGAGCGCGTGCTCAACTGGCTGCCTTCGAGGACGAAGTCCGGAACGAAATCCGCCAGTTCGACCTTAGTGCCGGAATCTCCCAGGCTCGCAACCTCGCCGGGCCGCAGCGTGAAGGTTTGCGGCGCCCGCTTCGCGCCGGGCCAACTCGCTTCGATCACCAGCTTGGTGGGCTCGCCGCTGGGCCCGTAGTTGGCTTGGAAGAAGCGGACGCCCTTGTAGGTGAGAGGGTCGTTCACAAAAATCTGCTTGCGAAAAACTTCGCGCCCGTTCTCCTCAATCACCAGGCGGGACCAGTACTGGCGGGGCGAGCCGTCGGGATACTTCTCCATGCCGGCGCCGTCACAGCGGAGCGTGAAAGGCAGCAGGCGCGGCGCGCCGTCGGAGGAAAGCGACTCCACCTGCTGGCTCCGCATGCCAGGCCCCAGGCTGATATAGCCCCGATACCCCCAGGTGCCATCCACGATGGCTCCGGAGAAAATGACGAGCAGGCTCAGGTGCACCACGTAGGGCGCCAGGCGCGCCAAACGATGCTTCTCAACGTAGAGCGTTCCCTTCTTAAGCGCCTCGGGATGCGCGCGGTGGCTCAGGCTGGCGAGCTTCTGGGCGGCGCGGCGAAGCACCTCCTCAGGCTGCGCCGAGCCCAGGGGGATCTCGCGCACGAACGGCAGCTTGCGCACAAACCACTCGTCCGCAACCCGATGGGGACGCGAGAAATAGCGCCACGCTTGCGGAAAACGCTCCAGCGAGGCCAATGCGATGTTGGCCCCCAGAAACCCCAGCAAAAGGATGAACCACCACGCATGGAAGACATCAAAAAGGCCGAGAAAGTTCAGGAGCCGGATCGTCGGCGGAGCGTAGATCTGCTCGATCTGGCCTTCGCGTGCCATGGGCCGCTGGAGGATGATGGTACCCAGCACCACCGCAGTGCCGACCAGGCCGAGAAGGATTAGTCCGCACTTCGTGGAGCTGAAGAACTGCAGGAAGCGGTTCAGAATTGATTGCTGCTTGCCCATTTTCTGCTACTGCCCTCTTCGGCGAACCAGGAGGTTCACCACCCCAAGGTTAGCCTATCGGCATCTAAAATGCCAGCATGGCAATTATGTCCGCTCTACCTAATCCTTTGAAAAGAAGCAAGAAAGCAGTTAAGAAACCTCTGAATCCGAACTTACTGTGGCCGTCAAACTCGCCGAGGTTGGGGAAAAAGGCGCACGATTATGCGCGAAGCAACTCAATTTGTCCCTGCCAAGAAGCCCGCACGGAGAGGGCTTCGACCTGATTTTTCAACGAGTTGAGGGTATCCGACGTGGGAACCAAAAATGCTGACAAAACGGCAGGTACCCATGTTCGTACCAAGAAAGGAGCATAGCATGAGAACGTTTTCCGGAGCACGCGGCCCGGCCGAGGCGAGGGATGTCGGTTCCAATCCCAAGCCCGTGGCCACCATCAAAGCAGATTCCCCGACCGAGATGCAGCCCACATTCACGCTGACCTTCACTCTTGGCTCTGCCATGCGTGAGATTACCGACGCGGTGATTCGGACGGTGCTGCAGTATTCGCGTGGCAACAGGCTGCGCGCCGCTCAGTTGCTTCAAATCAATCCCCGCACTATTCGACGTCGTCTGGGAAAGAAAGA
>JBEKCQ010000238.1:0-3735 GCA_050014795.1 Terriglobia bacterium
CCTGGCCCGCTCGATTACGAGGGCACGGCGGACCGCCTCTTCCACAACAACGGCGACGGCACTTTCAGTGACGTTTCCCAGAAGGCCGGGATTGCCAACCCCGCCGGGCGCGCCATGGGCGTCACCACGGGCGATTACGACAACGACGGCTGGCCCGACGTGTACGTCGCCAACGACACCATGGAAAGCTACCTGTACCACAATAACCACGACGGGACGTTCAAGAACGTCGCTCCCGACGTGAACACCGCCTTCGGAGCGAACGGTGAAGCCACCTCCGCCATGAACCCCATCTTCGGTGACTACGACAATGACGGCTGGCAGGACCTGTTCGTCTCCGACATGCGTTACCACCGGTTGTTCCACAACCCCGGGAACGAGGCTTTCTGGCTCGACACCACGGTGGAAACGGGAGTGGCGTCGGTGTCCGGCCAATACGTGGCCTGGGGCGACGGCTTCTTTGATTTCGACAACGACGGCTGGAAGGATATCTTCGTGGTGAACGGAGGCCTGCACTGGCTCATCCCCATGGAGGACTCCGTGCTGCGCAACAATGGCAACAGCACCTTCACCGACGTCTCCGCCCAGCTCGGCAGCTATTTCAAATTCAAGAAGGTCGGCCGGGGCGCTTGCTTCGCCGATTATGACAACGACGGATACATCGACGCTTTCATCATGGTCTTGGGCGGCAAAGGCATCCTGCTCCACAACAATCCTCCGCCTGTGGGGCAACGTAATCACTGGCTGACAATCAGACTTGTGGGCACGAAGAGTAACCGGGACGGCTTCGGGACGCGCCTGGAAGCGGTGGCGGGCGACTCGCACCAGTATATCGAGGCAGTCTCGGAAAACGGCTACCTCTCCCAGGGCGATCCGCGGCCGCATTTCGGTCTCGGGCCGCATGCGGAGGTGGACAAGCTCACCATCACCTGGTCGAGCGGCACGGTGCAGATCCTCGAGCATGTGAAGGCGGATCAGATCTTGACGGTGACGGAACCGCCCGCAGGCCCGTCCTCGACGGTGGGAGGGAAACAGTGAGCGCGCCGAGGCCAACACGGCCGGTCGTGGCGATGACGTTCCTGGCCTTCGCGCTCGTAGGAGCGTTTCGGCTTTCGGCGCCTCGCGCGGCAACTGTGGGGCCCCAAGGCATTGCGCCTGCGCAGGCTGCGGAACCTGGATACCTGAACCCGCTGGAGTTGCAGTTCTCCCCTGACGGCCAAAGGCTTTACGTGGTCTGCGAAGGGAACGATTCCGTCCTCGCGGTGGACGTCCGCAGCGGCCGCGTCGTGGCTCAAGTGAAGGTCGGTCACAAGCCCAAGGGCATTGCGCTCGCGCCGAACGGCAAGACGCTCTACGTCTCCAACGAATGGAGCGACACCGTCAGTGAGATTGATGCCGCTTCGTTCCAGGTCCGGCGGACGCTGAAAGCAGGCTGGGGGCCTGTTGGTCTTACCACCGATCGTAGCGGCAAGTTTCTCTACGTCGCCAACAGCATCGGCAGCAGCGTTTCCCTGCTGGACCTCGGGACGGGACGCGAGCTGAAGCGCTTCGCCACCGAGCGCTACCCGCGGCACGTGACGCTCTCCCGCGACGGGCGCCGGGTGTATGTGTCGAATGTAATGCCGCACCTGAGACCTTACGACGAGCCGCCGGTTTCCGAGCTGACGGTCATTGACGCCGCCCGGCAGACGGTCGCCGAGCGCATCCTGATCCCCGGCGTCATCGAGCTCCGCCAGATCGCCGAGGCGCCGGCCAAACTGGGCGGCTATCTGCTGGTGCCCTTCATGCGGCCGAAGAACCTGGCTCCGCTCATTCGCGTGGAACAGGGTTGGGTACTGACCCATGGCATGGCGGTGGTTCGCCCGGGAGCGGACGCGACCGTGGAAGAAGAGCGCTCGAGCGTTACCCAGGTGCTGCTGGATGACATCGACTCCTACTACGCCGACGGCTACGGCGCGGCCTTCACTCCGGATGGCCGTTACGCCCTGGTGACGGCTTCGGGAGCGGACGTCGTACAGATCGTGGACACCGCGCGGCTGGCCCGGCGCCTCGCGCGCGTCCCGGCGGCGGAGCTTGCCAACCGCCTGGATTCGGCGCGCGAATTCGTGATCCGCCGCCTCCCCACCGGAGACGATCCGCGCGGCGTAGCCATCTCGCCGGATGGCCGCCGGGCCTATATCGCCAACCGCCTGGCCGACAGCCTGACCGTAGTGGATCTCGCGCCGCTGAAAGTCGCCTCGACGATTGACCTGGGCGGGCCGAAGGAGGTCTCGGTATTGCGGCGGGGCGAGCGGCTTTTCCACAACGCCCGATATTGTTTCCAGGGCCAATTCTCTTGTGCGACCTGCCATCCCGAGGACCACCTCGACGGCCTCGCCTGGAACCTGGAAACGCCGCAACTGGGGCGTGACCGCGTCGCCAACCGCACGTTGCGCGGCATTGCGGAGACTGCTCCCTACAAGTGGAACGGCCACAACCCGGACCTCATCAGCCAGTGCGGGCCGCGCATTGCCAAATTCCTCTTCCGGTCGGAGGGCTTCGACACCGAAGAACTCCAAGGCCTGGTGGCCTTCCTGCGTGCCATCCCGCTCGCGCCCAACCGCCACCTGTCGCCCGACGGGCAGTTGACTGACGCGCAGGAGCGCGGGAAAGCGATGTTTTACCGCACGCGAACCAACGACGGCCGACTCATTCCCATTGAGAACCGCTGCGAGACGTGCCACCCCGCGGACACGCATTACACCAACAAGATCAGCACGACCGTGGGATCGAACACGAAGTACGACACGATCGCGCTGTTCGACACGCCGCAACTCGACCGCGTCTATGAGGATGCTCCTTATCTTCACAACGGGATGGCCTTGACGCTGGTGGAGATCTGGACGGTTTACAACAACCAGGACAAGCACGGCGTGACCTCGGACATGCGCAAGGAGCAGTTGAACGACATGATCGAGTATCTGAAAACGCTGTGACGATTTGGGATTTTGGATTTTAGATTTTGGATTTCTGATTTTGGATTTTTGATTTTCGATTTTGGATTAGTGCTTTTCGCTTTTCGTTTTTCGATTTTCGAGGCCAAACGATGACACGCAGCACCATGAAACGAACTCTGCTGACTGCAATCATCCTGACGGCTGCCGCGGCCACGGCGGGCGCCCAGAATCCCCCGCTCTACACGAAGTGGGAGAACTTCACCACGGCCAACGGCATGCCGGACGCCAAGGTGTTCTCGGTGGCGGTGGACGGCGAGCGGGTCTGGGCCGGGACCGAAGACGGTCTGGTGCTGGTCGAGAAGGGCAAAATCAAGAAAGTCTATAAGCCCGAAGATGGCCTGGTGCACCGCGCGGTGATGGGCATCGCCGTCGATAAGAAGACCGGCGACCTCTGGATTGGCACCTTCGGCGGGCTCAGCCGTCTCTCGGGCGGCGTGTTCAAAAATTACACCAACCTCACCAGCGGACTGCTGAACGACATCATCTATGGCATCGCCGTCCAGGACCACTGGGTCTGGGTGGCGACCACGGCCGGCATCAGCCGCCTGGACACCAACACCGGCGAATGGAGAAGCTGGAGCGAATTCAACGCCCCCTTCCATGAGCCGTGGGGCTATGGCGTGGCGCCCGCGCCGGACCAGGGCAAGGTCTATTTCGCGGTGTGGGGCGGCGGCATGATCGAGTACGACATCGCCGGTGACTGGATGAAAGCCTACACCGATCCCGACGAGGAAATGGA
>JBEKCQ010000239.1:0-3706 GCA_050014795.1 Terriglobia bacterium
CCGGGGGAAGGGATCATTCAGGAGGTGGATTTCGAGGAGAAGGCTCCTAAGCGCATCCGCGTGGACTTGCTGCGCCCTACGGGTTTCTCCGCGCGCACCGCTTGGTGGAAGCCGTGAGGACAGGCTGGCTTGGGTCACAAGCGCTATCGGCCCTGGCCGCCACGCGCCAAAAGGCAGTAGAATCCTATGAGGTGTTGCGCGCATGAACCGGGTGCCCACGCAGTGGGTGCCGGTAAGGAGTTTTGAGGTGGAATCATGACGAAACCATGTCTGCTCGCCTGCCTGCTGCTGCCCCTGCTCCCACTGTCCGGAAACGGACAGAAATCGGTGGAAATCAAGCGCAGCGGTGACCAGGTTGAAGTGCTGATCGGCGGTAAGCCCTTTACTACGTATTACTTCGGGCCCCAAGCCCCGAAGCCGTATCTCCACCCGCTGCGCAGTGCTCAGGGGACCGTGGTGACGCGCGGCTTCCCCATGCGCAAGGACATTCCCGGCGAGAGCAGGGACCACCCGCACCACCGCGCCATGTACTATGCTCACGGCGACGTAAACGGCGTGGACTTCTGGAGCGAAGCAGAATTCGAAGAGAAAGTTCCCGTTCAAGTGGGGGGCAAGCAGTACTTTGCGGCGGGACGCTTGCCGAACGGTCGGACGGTATTCAATAAGCTCGAAGAAATGAAGAACGGGCCTGACTCCGGCACCATCCGAGTGCTCTTCGACCTCGTGGGTCCGGACGGGAAGGTGATGGCCCAGGAGACGCAGGCTTACGTCTTTCGAGGCGATGCCTCAACACGAATCATCGACTGCGAGTTCACCACGAAAGCCCTGGGCACGCCTGTCAAGATGGGCGACACGAAGGAAGGAACGTTTGCCATCCGCGTCGTCAAGGCCCTGGAAAAGCCCAACGGGCGGATGCTCAATTCCGAGGGCGGCGTCGGCGAAGCGCAGATTTGGGGCAAGCGCGCCAATTGGGTGGACTATTCCGGCACCGTGGAGGGCAAGAAGCTGGGCATCGCCATCTTCGACCATCCTTCCAACCCCAAGCACCCCACCTATTGGCATGCCCGCGAGTACGGCTTGTTTGCGGTGAATCCCTTCGGGGAACACGATTTCTACAACGATCCTAAGCGCGATGGAAGCATTACCATCCCCGCCGGCGGGTCGCTAACCTTCCGGTATCGCATATTCATTCACGACGGCGACGCCACAGAGGCCAAGGTTGCCGCGGCGTACGCCCGTTACGCAGCAAACCCGTGACGGCTCACCAAGGCTTATTCCAGCATTGCCTACCGCGAATGGGCGATCTCCCCGAAGTCTGACGCTAGCCGGAGTGATTTCACGCAGCGCCAAGGTCCCTCTTTCTGCGGCGCACTCATGTTCATCTACCCCTGTCGAGAGACCCCATCTGGGGGTGCGTCCTGAGCCCGCCGCGAAACACAACACGAGACCCGGGCCTGTGTCGCATCTCTCATCAACTCCTGACCGGCGGAGAGTACAAAAGTACTCAAAACCTGTGGGCTGACCCTGCTGAGCCGAAATGTGATCAGGGGCCTTTTTTGCCGAGGTTCTTCACTTGATACAGCTAGGCCGATGGCCCGCATCGTGCTCCCCGCCTGAAGCGAGCAAGTGTCTCAGTGCCTGGGGCAAGATGTCCGATTCTGCTCCAGGTCTGCGGCGCGCTCACAGAACCCTGCAACTCACGACTCGTACCCGCGAGAGAGGGGAGGCGAAGGGATGGCGCGTCCCACTTTTTTCCAGAAGGTCAAGTACGAAAAAGAACTGAAACGCGACCTCGCGGCTGAGGTTGCCGCTACGCCCGGAGGCGAGAAGATCTTCTCCTGCCTGCAATGCGGAACATGCGGCAGCGCTTGCCCCGTTTCCGTGTACATGGACTACACCCCGCGGCGCTTGATCGGGATGCTTCGGGAAGGCTTCAAGCAGGAGGTAGTCACCAGCTTTGCCATCTGGTTGTGTGCTTCCTGCTACGAGTGCACGGTGCGTTGCCCGGCGGGGATCAAGGTCACCGACGTGATGTACGCGCTGAAGCGGGTCGCCATTCGCGAGGGGATTTATCCCCGCCGCTTTCCTGTTCCGGTGCTGGCCAAAGAATTCATGAAGATGCTGAAAGGGACAGGCCGCAACAACGAATTCTGGCTGGTCCTGAGGGTGTTGCTGAAGACTGCCCCTTTGAAACTGTTGACCTCCTGGCCGCTCGGCCTGCGGTTGTGGCGCCGTGGCCGAATGTGTCTCACGGCCAGCCGGATCCCCAAGCCCGCCAACGCCGACCTGCACCGGATTCTCGAGTCTGTTGAAGCTAGCGACGCCGCGGCGGCCCGGCCAGAGGCTCGGGCGGCCTGACGATGGGGCGTCGGTTTGTGGCCCGACAGGGACAGGCTGGGAACGGAAATCTGAGCCACTGGGAGAGAGGGTCTCAACCATGCCTTACACCTACTTCCCCGGCTGTTGCATGCATGGCTTCGCGCGCCATTGCCAGGATTCGCTCTACGCCGTCTTTGGTGCGCTGGGGCTGGAGCTCCGTGAGCTGAAAGACTGGAACTGCTGCGGGGCGACCACCTACATTTCGGTGGATGAGCATCAGGCCATTGCCCTGGGGGCGAGAAATCTGGCCATGGCCGAGCAAGTCGGCCCGGAGGTGGTAGCCCCCTGTACGGCCTGCTACATGATCCTGAAGAAAACCCAAGACTACCTGGCGCACTACAGGGAGCTACGGGCCAAGATCGATGCAGCGCTTGCCAGCGTTGGGCTTCACTATGAGGGCAAGGTCCAGATCCTCCACCCTCTGGAGATCATCCTGCGCGACGTGGGCGTGAAAGGCCTGAAGGCGAAAGTTAAGCGGCCGCTGCGGGGCTGGAACGTGGCGCCCTACTACGGTTGCCTCATTGCCCGGCCTTATGCCTTAAGCGAAGGCATGAGCCTCGAAGCCTTTGACGCGGTCGTCCCGGCGCTGGGCGCCAACCTGGTGGACTTCGATTTGAAGGCCAGATGCTGCGGGGGGGCGTTAACCGGGACCGTCGAGGAAGTTGGGCATCGTCTGGCTTACATCATCCTCCACCAGGCCAAGCGCAACAATGCCGACGTTCTGGTCACCGTTTGCCCGCTCTGCCAGCTCAACCTGGAAGCGCACCAGAGCAAGATCAAGAGCCGCTACGGCGACGACGTTACCATTCCGGTTCCTTACTTCACGCAACTGATCGGCATGGCTTTGGGCCTTTCGGACAAGGCCCTTGGCCTGGAGAAACTCCTGGTGCCTCTAAACTGGGAGGTGGGAGAGAAAGGTCATGCGGCGCGCGAACCTGCGGTCGCCTGAGGAGGGCTGAGCCAGACCAACGAACGGTGCAGGAGATGCCGCATGGGCGCACCTCAGCCCCAATCCATTCCCGAAAAACCAGGAGTCCTCTTCCCCGAAATTGCCAGCGCCCCGGAGGTGTTCCGCACCTGCATCCAGTGTGGCGCGTGCAGCGGCTCCTGCCCGACGGGCGAGACGATGGATTGCGCGCCTCGGCGGGCGGCTGAAGGTAACGCACAAGCTGCCCTACCGGGTGACCTATCACGACCCGTACAATCCGGAAGCAGTCAACCTAAGCGGAGAGGACACGGCTATGAACGGTAACGGGAAAAACGGAGCAAAGATAGGCGTTTACGTTTGCGATTGCGGCACGAATATCGTGGGCAAGGTGGATGTGAA
>JBEKCQ010000240.1:0-3700 GCA_050014795.1 Terriglobia bacterium
TCTTTCATGACGCCCAACGCCATGAAGTCGTTCACGCAGATAATCGCTGTCGGCTTGAAACCCGATGCGAGGAGCTGGCGAGTGGCCTGCTGCCCGCCGGCCGGGCCGTCGCGATCCGCCACGGTGGCAAACTCGACTTCTCCGGCGTAACGCTTCATCGTGTCCAGAAACGACTTCTTGCGGTCAAGCAAAGGCTCCAGGCTGGTGTGGTGACCTACAAAGGCCATGCGCCGGTGCCCCACAGAGTGCAGGTACTCCGCGACTCGCTGAATGCCCTTTTCGTATCTTACCTTGATGTTGCTGATGTTCCGCGCGGGCGTCCCCACGTCGTAGAAGACGATGGGCAAGTTGCTCTCGGTCAATTCTTGAATGAGCGAAGGCTCCATCTCAGAGACGATCACTGCCAACCCCGCCAAGCGCCGACCCATCATCAGGTGGACACTGGAGACCAGTCGGCGCGGTTGGTAGTCCGTGTTCGCCACCAGCACTTCGTAGCCGCGGCGGTGCGCGTCGGACTCCAGGGCGCGGAAGATATCGAGGAAGAATGGGTTTTCGAGATTGGAGGCGATCATCCCCAGCGTGCGGCTCTTGCCGCCCGCCAGCGTCCGGGCATGGATGTTGGGATGATACTTGAGCTCTTGAATGGCTCTCAGCACGCGGGCGCGCGTGGCGTTCTTCACGGGACCAACGTTGTTCACCACGCGCGAGACAGTGGCAATGGAGACCCGGGCTCGCTTCGCGACATCTTCAAGTTTCATGGCAGGAAGGCCTCCAGCCTTTCTGGCGCTTTATGAAAGCGCTTAGCCAAGCTAAGTGCCTAGGGGACAATAGCATGAAATGATTTCGGGACACCAGCGAAAAGTGCTTGCACGACTTTTTGCAGGATTTCCACTCTGGCAAGGAGAACCCGCTGGCCACGGATTCTCGGGGTCAGTCGCGTGGGGGTCACAAGCGGGGGTCAAGTTCGCGGGCCTTCTCAAACTCCGCGGACGCTTCCGCGTGACGGCCCTTGGCCCGGAGCGCCAGCGCCAATTCGTAATGCGCGTCGGCCCAGTCGGGCCGCTGGCGCAGCGCGTACTGGTAGAACTGGATGGCGCCGTCGAGGTCCTGGCGCCGCTCGAGCGCCCGGGCCATGTTCAGATAGGCCTCTGTGAAGGTCGGTCCCAGTGCGATGGCCTTGCGGAATTCTGTCACCGCGAAATTCACCTGGCCGTCTTGCAGGTAAGCGTAGCCGAGCGAATTGTGGGCGGCCGGGGACTTGGGGGCATACTTCACCGCCAGGCGAAACTTGCGAATGGCGGTTCGCAGGTCGCCTTTCTGGAGGGCAACCATCCCTTGCCGGTAGGGCTGTTCTGCGAGGGGCGGGACTTGCGCCGTCGGCGCTGTCTGGGCCCCCAGCCAGCTGCCGGGCAAGAGAACCACAAGAAACAGCAAGATCAGTCGGGCACTGCACTTCATCGGCGTCCTGCTCGGAAGCATTGTACTACTTGGGCGGCAATGAAACCTCCGCCACGACGCCCTTGCCTTCCACCGCATAGACCAGGTTCCTGGCCAGCACCTAGCGGGAAGTAAATGAACCGTAGTTGGAAACTGGAAAATCGAAATTGGAAACTGGCAAGTGGTCAGTTGCACCAGTGTAGCGCCGGCATCCTGCTTTTGCCCTGCCGCCGAGACGGCGGCGCTACGCGGGTGGCGCACACCCCGACGCGTCGGGGTGTGCGATTCGGATTGTGACCTTAACCCCGCTACCGGCTTTGTTCTCGAATACGATACGCTTCGCCTTGTTCCCGCACTTGACGTATCTCCTACGGCGCGAACTCGGCCCGGGCTTCGGGGGGTGGGCTGAACGAAGCTGACCGAAGGAGGACCCGCCTGAAGCGGCCCTTCTCGGCCGTTGGCTGATAGAAGAGAGCCGCGAGGCTCGGGTGGGTCGAGAGGTACTTGCGGCTGCGCACTGGGCCCAGCACGAAGAAAGCCGTCGAGAGCGCGTCACTCTCGACGGCGCGCGGGGCGAGGACCGCCGTGGCGAGCATGTTTGCGACCGGCCGGCCATCGCGCGGGTCGAGGATGTGGCAATAGGTTTTGCCGCCGAGCTTGAAAAACTTCTCGTAGTTTCCCGAGGCCGAGAGCGAATAGTTCTTGAGATAAACCACGTCGCCCACCTTCTCGGCCTCGTAAGGATCGCGCAGGGTGACCTTCCAGCCGCGTTCTTCGGGCGGCGCTCCCAGGGCGTAGAGGCTGCTCGTGCCGCTGGAAACCAGAGCACTGGTCACGCCATTCGCGCGGAGAATCTCCACCGCCTCATCCACCGCGTAACCCTTGGCAATGCCGCCGAGATCGAGTTCCACTCCCTCGGCGTCGAAGCGGAGCGCGCGCGTGGACGGGTCCAACTTCACGTGGCGGTAGCCGACCCGCCTCAGAACCTCGGAGAGTTCTGATCGGCTCGGCACACGACCCTGCCCGCGGAAAAATCCCCAGGCCTTCATCAGCGGGCCGACGGTGATATCAAACGCCCCGCCCGTCTCTTCGCTGTAACGGAGCGAGTCGCGGATCAACTGGAAAAGCTTCGGCTCAACCATGATGGCCTCGCGAGCAGCGCGGCGGTTGATACCCTCGAGCTCGCTCTCCGGCCGGTAGTTGCTCATCTGCGCGTCGAGCCGGTCGATTTCCTCGAAGGCTTCGTTGACTACCTGGGCGAGGGTGCGGGCGTCGAGACCGTAGGCTACTACGGTAAACACCGTGCCCATGGCCTGGTGGGAGGCTTCGTAGCGGACCGCCAACTCCTCCGCCGGGAGAGGGGCTGCGGCGAAAGTAGCCATCAACAGCGGGAGCCAGAGCCTAACCCAAATGACTGATTTCAGGGGTCTTGGACGGGTAGGACAAGATCTCATCTTGGGTGCCGGGCCACTGGGATACTCGGCGGAGGGCATTTCAGCGAGAACGAGCTGTCACGAAAATCCCGCGGCTCTCGCCTGGGCTAGCCCTGTTTCTTCGGCCAGAACACTTTCTGCCCCGTGTCCACCGCGCGGTTCCCGTAGATCACGGCCAGAGCATCGGCCTCGCCCAACTCGAGCGGCGCCACCACGGGCTTCCCCTCGCGAATGCTCGCGAAGTAGTTCACCATTTCACTCCACCAGGGATCGTGCGGCTCCTCGTATTCAGAAATCCCCATGGAAGCCAGCCAGCGCTTGGCGTAGCGCCATTCGCGGTCGAGGAATCCCTCCGGCCCGTTACCTTTCTCGGGGAAGATGGGAATGCCCTTCTGCGCCGCCTGTTCGCTGACGGTCGCGCCCGCCCACCAGTTCTCTTTCGCCGCGCCGGTCGAAGCCTTCGCCACGTTCTCCCGGTAGTACATTCCTTTGCCGATGGTGATTTCCAGCGTGCCCTGGTCGCCCATAATCTCTTCCTGGTAGCCGTAGTGAGCGTTGGAAAGGATGGAGGTGAAGACCAGCTTCTGGCCGCCAGGGTATTCGAAGATGACCTGAACGTTGTCGCAGGTCTCGCGCCCATCTTTCCAGTAGTCAATCCCACCCGTGCCGACGACGGAAACCGGCTCAGCGCCGATGGCCCAATTGGCCACGTCGATCTGATGGGAAGCAAGCTCCGCCATCAACCCGCCGGAATATTCGCGGTACATGCGCCAGTTGAGCAGGCGTTCGAACTTCGGGTCCGGCACCGGCCGCCGCCAATCGCTATTGCG
>JBEKCQ010000241.1:0-4837 GCA_050014795.1 Terriglobia bacterium
ACGGATTCTGACCGTAGGCTTTTCCTCAGTCAGTTGCCCGTTCCCAGTTGCCGGTTGCCAATGGTGAGTAGAATTCACAATTCAGCAGAATTCAGCAGCGAGGGGCGTACGTGCTAGAACCGGCGGGGCGGAGAAGATCGTCATGGTGGCGGTCTAAAGACCGCCGCTACGGGCGGGAAGTGGCGCGGGCGGAGGCACCGGCTGCGCCAGGATTGAACTGGGAACCCATCCAGGCGAGGCGTTGCGTCAGCCACGACTTCAGGAAGTCGACCTCGCCCTGATAGGAACCGGCACACTCGGAGTTGGGCCAAACCAACTCGCCCAGAATTGGCCAGCGCTGGAAGTTGTTCTGTTGTGATTGCTCGAGCGCGAGCGCGGTCTGGTCCACGTAGGCGAGCATGGTATCAAGCTGCGTTGCTTTGACTTCGTTCCAGCGCGCGGCCGTCTGGGCGGCAAAACTGGGGTCCTGGAAGAAGCGGCTGTACCAGGGTCCGTTCTGGACCCACCAGCCCGTCGGGTTCACGGCAGTACTGTAATTGACGTTGCCCATGCTGATGTCGAAGTCCCACACCGGCCCCATATAGAGCAGGGGATTCAAGCGGTCTTTGTAGAGCCAGCAACTGCTGAAGAAGATGGAATCCTGGCTGGCGGTGAATTCATCCACCAGATACCAGTTGATGAAGGTGCTCGGGTCAAAGTAGGCGGGCCACCCCAGAGTGGGATCCGTAAAGGAACTGGCGAAGAGCGCGTCCTCCGCCTGCGTGACGTAGCTGCTGATGTAGTTGTACTGCTCGGTCACGGCGGGGTCGGGGTCCTGGATAACGATGGGGAGGTTCCGGTTGGTTCTGAACCAGAAAGCCCCATCGAGCCGCTCATCGATCTCCATGAGATAGCCGCCGGTCAGGGCGTCGCCGGAGGTATCAGTATCCGCCATGCGCGTGATATTGACGCGGCTCGTGCCGGTCTTGATCTTTTCGGTGAGCTGATAGTTTCCATCATACCGGCCGTTCAGGAAGACTTCCACGAAAGCGCCCCGCGGCGTCCAGGGCAGGCCGAGGCGCCGGCTCAACTCGAAGGCTATGGCGTTGCGCATCAGAGTCTTGTCGTTGTAGTTAGCGAGCAGGTTCCAGTCCTTGTCAGAGGGCATACCCAGCAAACTGGCCTTGGTATCGAGTTTGATTCGGTACGGCTTCTTCGGCATCCACCAGGTGGAATGTCCGCGCCCCTTGATCTGCATCGTGCCGTTGTAGAGCTGGTTCGCGCCGGCGATGTCCGTGGAAATGACGAGGGTGCCACTCACGTAGGTCTCTGTAGAATCGATGGGTGCGCCGCCCTGCGTGGTGATGTGGACCACGGGGAGATCCACGACCGTGGGCACAAAGGACGGGTTCTGGAGGCTGACCACCAGGGTGAGGGGAGTCGCGCTCCGAAGCGAGCCAGAGGTCCCCTGGACGGTAATCGGGAACGAAACGCTGTCGTTGCCTATGTTATCGGGAGTGAAGTGTTCTGTCGCCGCATTCAACGCGGCGGTAAAGACCACGGTCCCGGAATTACCGGCCGAAAGACGGAGTGAACTCGGCGAGAGGGTGATGCCGGAGGGCAGGCCAGAAAAGGCGACGGAGACCTGACCTTGGAAGCCGTTGTGCGGCACGGCCTGGACCTGGAGCGACTGCGTGGCGCCGGGGTAGAGCGCCAGGGATGACGTCGAGAGGGTGAGCGTGAACGTCCCCGGTACGCCCCCCGGAGGCGGGCTTGGGGCGCCGCCGCATCCGGTCAGGATCAAGCAGGAAAGTAGCGGCAGCATGAGAGCTAGGAATGAAATGCGAAGTAAGGACCGTTTGCGGCTTCTTGCAGATCGGTTCTGTGCCGTCAACGCGGAACTGTGATTGGACTGTAGCCGCATGGAAAACCGTGCCTCCGCCCGCTTAGTCTCTGTCCAAGAGCCACCCGAATGCAAGCTTCGCGTTCACCGTGTTTGTCTGCGTAAGCGGCGGCCCCACATCACGCTGGCGGGCGTGGACCGTTCATTTCAGCTCTGCGCCCACCGACAGTTAGAACCGTGGCCTTCCGCAGCGGCGCGATTCGAGGGCAGAACAGTGGCGGGGTAAACCCGCCGCACCGTCAGTCTGTGGCGACGGATGGCCCTTTGTGCGGCGGGGCTTTTTTCATCAGGAACATGAGGGGGATGAGGGCGAGGAAGGTGAGGCCGAGGAGCCAGAAAGCATCGAGGAAGGCCAGCATGGTGGCCTGGCGTTGCAGTTCTCCATAGAGCAAGCCCTGGGCCTGGCTCAAGGCCTGCGTGGCGTTCGCGCCGTGCTGCACCAGGAGCTGGCTGGCGCCCGATTCGGCCGCGCGGTAGGTCGAATCAAATGGCGTCAGGTGGCTGACCAGGACGGTTTGATGGAACTGCGCGCGCCGGGCGAGCAGGGTGGTGACGTTGGCGATGCCGACGCTGCCCCCGATATTGCGCGCCAGGTTCATGAGTCCTGTGGCACTGTTGATTTTCTCTTTGGGGATAAAGTAGAAGGCCATGACGTTGATGGGCACAAAGAGGAAGGCCATGCCGGCGGACTGGAAGATTCTGGCCATCATCGCCGTGCGGAAATCGATGGTGAGATTGAAGTTGGCCATGTGCAGCAGCGAAAGCGAAGTCACCAGCAGGCCATACACCACCAGCCAGCGGGCTTCGAATCGGGAAAGCAGCCGGCCCACCAGCGGCAGCATCAGCAGGACCACAAACCCGCCGGGAGAAAGCACCAGTCCACTCAGCATCGCGGTGTAACCCAACAAGGTCTGCAAGAAGATGGGCAACAACATGGTGCTGCCGTAAAGCACAAAACCCAACATGAACATGGTGAAGGTGGCCAGGAAGAAATTGCGCTCCTTCAACATGCGGAAATCGATGATGGGATCCTGGCGCGACAATTCCCATAACAACACTCCCACCAGCCCGAGGGCAGCGAGGACGGAGCACCAAACGATGAAGTCCGACTCGAACCAGTCTGCGCGCTGCCCTTTGTCAAGCATCACCTGGAGGAAGCCCAGGCCCACGCTCAGCAATCCCAGCCCGATGTAGTCGATCTTCAGTCCTTGCTTCAGGCTCTTCCGGACCAGATACGGCGGATCGAAGACCAGCAGGGAAGTCAGCACGAGGGAAAGAATCCCCACCGGAATGTTGATCAAGAAAATCCAGTGCCAGGAGTAGGTGTCGGTAATCCAGCCGCCGAGCGTGGGGCCGATGATGGGCGCGAATATCACCCCCATGCCATACGTGGCCATGGCCATCCCGCGCTTCTCGCGGGGGAAGCTTTCCACCAGGATGGCTTGCGAGATGGGTTGCAGCGCCCCACCGCCTGCACCCTGGAGGACGCGGAAGAAAACGAGCATCCCGAGGCTGTGCGACACCCCGCAAAGGAAGGAGCTGACGGTGAAGATCGCCACGCAGGTCATGTAGAAGCGCTTCCGGCCAAACAGCGACGAGAACCAGCCGGTGAGCGGCAACACGATGGCGTTGGAAACCAAATAGGAGGTCAAAACCCAGGTGCTCTCGTCCACGCCCGCCGACAGGTCGCCGGCGATGTGCGGCAAGGAGACGTTGGCCACGCTGGAGTCAAGCACCTCCATGAAGGTGGCCAGCATCACCGCGAAGGCTATCGCCCACGGGTGGGTTTCAGAAGGAAGATTTCAGCCCTCAGCTATCAGCCATCACGGTCAAAGGGCAAGAGCCTCAGGTCATCAGGCCCATGGGCGGTCGAAGCCTCTTTCCTCGATCGACTCAATCACCCAATCGTCTCACTCGTCACTGGTCACTTTTCACTTGTCACTTCGTAATGATGGTCGCCTCGACATTCATCCCGGGCCGAAAAACGGCTTTCCCGTCAGGCACGGGGTCGAGCACGATCTTGACCGGAATCCGCTGCACAACCTTCACATAGTTCCCGGTGGCGTTTTCCGGCGGCAAGAGGCTCAGGCGCGCTCCGGTGGCGCCTCCTTGAAGTTGGCGGTCACCCAGATGTCGTGAAGGGGAACCAGCACCAGCAGCCCCTGACCGGGCTGAACGATCTGGCCCACCTCCACGCTCTTCTTGGTCACTACGCCGTCGGAAGGGGCCACGAGCGTGGTGTAGCCAAGTTGCAGTTCGGCTGCCGCGAGGTTGGCTCTGGCCTGTTGGACTGCGGCGAGAGCGGACGTAGCGTCAGCGGTGCGTATGCCTACTTGCCTGCGGCTGGCCTGGGCCTGCGCCAGGGAGGCGCGGGCCTGCGCCACACGCGCTCCGGCCGATTCCATGGCGGCGCGGGAGATTTCTCCGGCCTTCTCTGCGGCCTTCCCTTTTTCTTGCGCGGCCTTCAGCTCGCTCTCCGCCACACGTGCCCCCGCGCGGTAGGCGTCGAACTGCTGCTGAGAAATCTCCGCTTTGGCGAGGAGAGGTTTCATGCGCTCCAAATCCGCTTGGGCCCGCTCCGAGGCGGCCTGCCGCGCGTCCACGTTGGCCCGCGCATAGGCCAGTTCGGCCCGCGCGTCCTTTTCGTATACGATCTTGGCCCGTTCGTATTCGGCCTCAGCCGCCTGCAACTGGGCCACGGCGGCGGCCGTGCCACTGTCGGTGGTTTCTTGAGTCAGCGGGACACCGATGCCGGCCGCGCGCGCCTGGCTCTCGGCCAGCGCCAACGCGGCTCGCGCCTGGTCAACTCTGGCCTGATAGTCCCGCGGATCGATACGGACCAGTACCTGCCCGGCCTGGACTTGCTGATTGTCCGTCACCAGCACTTCCGCCACGTTGCCGTAGATTTTCGAGGCGATGGGAACGATGTGCCCATCCACCTGAGCGTCGTCGGTG
>JBEKCQ010000242.1:0-3626 GCA_050014795.1 Terriglobia bacterium
CGCTACCGCGGGGTGTATCGCGGGATAGACCTGGTGTATTACGGGCGCCAGGGGCAACTGGAATATGACTTTATCGTGGCGCCGGGGGCGGAGGCGAGGGCGATTGGGTTGGAGATCGTAGGGGCGGAGGGCGTTCAGCGCGGGCGCCTCCGCATTGACCCGAAGGGGGACTTGGTGATCGCGACCGATGCAGGCGAAGTTTGCTTTCATCGGCCGGAAGCCTACCAGACCGAGGGAGGGCTCCGACGCCCGGTGGGGGCACGGTATGTACTGCGGGGGAAGGGAGCAGTGGGGCTAGAGGTGGCGGCGTACGACCGGCGGCGTCCCCTGATTATCGATCCGGTGTTGAGTTACTCGACGTACCTGGGAGGGACGGGCGGCGATGTGGCCTACGGCATCGCCGTCGATGCCTCGGGCAGCGCTTACGTGGTGGGAACAACGGGCTCCAGAGACTTCCCCCTTACGTCCGCTGTACAAACGACGAACCACGGCATTGGCGACATTTTTGTTGCCAAGTTGAATCCCACCGGCAGAGGCCTAATCTATTCCACTTACCTGGGAGGAGAGGGGCAAGACACCGGGACGAGTATTGCCATCGATTCCGCAGGGAACGCGTACATCGCAGGCTTCACCTACTCCTCCTATTTCCCGACCACCACGGGTGCCTTCCAACCCACCTACGCAGGAGATGGCGACGGGTTTGTCGCCAAGCTCAGCGCTGACGGATCCACCCTAATCTACGCGTCGTATATCGGTGGCAGCGCCCCCGACTTTGCTCAGGCCGTGGCCGTGGATTCGTCCGGAAACGCCTACCTGACTGGGTCAACAGGATCGACTGATTTTCCAGTTGTTAATTTCCTGCAGATAGGAAATGTCGGCGCCTCTGACGCGTTTGTGGCCAAAGTCTCGCCGTCCGGCACGAGCCTCATCTATTCAACGTACTTGGGTGGCTCCAGCGCGGATTTGGGACAGGCCATTGCCGTGGACGGGACAGGCAATGTGTACGTGGCCGGATACACCTATTCATCCGACTTTCCGACTCAGAATGCCTTTCAGGGCTCGAGCGCCGGAGGTGCGGACGTCTTTGTCACAGAAATAAATGCCGCCGGCACAGCCCTGATATACTCCACTTACCTCGGAGGGAGCGGGCAAGACAGGGCCCTCGGCATGGCCGTAGACGCCGTTGGAAGCGTCTACATTACCGGCGACACCTTTTCGACGGATTTCCCCACCACGTCAAACGCCTCGCAGCTTTACAACCATGGCCAAGGAGATGTCTTCGTGGCGAAACTCAACCCGGGAGGCTGGGGATTGGTGTATTCGACGTTCCTGGGGGGAAGCGACATCGACCAAGGGGATGCCGTGGCGGTGGACTCTCTCGGCAATGCCTACGTCACGGGTTTCACCCGGTCGGCCGACTTCCCCACCTTTAATCCGTTTCAAAAGATCCTTGGGATTTTCGGTGCGAGCTCTTGCGGAGGGGGTCCTTGCACGGACGCGTTCGCGCTCAAGCTCAGGTCGTCCGGGGAGTTGGTCTATTCCACTTACCTTGGGGGAAGCGGGTCAGAGTCCGCCTGGGCCATCGCGGCCGGTTCCTCCGGCGAGGCCTATCTAGCCGGCAGCACAACTTCCGGGAACTTCCCCGTTATTGCGGGGGCATCGCAGGGAGAGTTCGCGGGCAGTGCCTCATTGAGTAACGCTTTCGTGGCGAAAATCGACGATGCTGACCGGCCCGGAGTAGCCCTGAGCCCGCAAGAAGTCAACTTTGGAAACCAGGCCCTCAATGAGTCGAGCGACCCGACTAAGGTGACGCTGATCAACGCGGGGAGTGCTCACCTGAGCATCAATAGCATATCGGCCACTGGCGACTTTGCGCAGACCAATAACTGTGGCACCACAGTGCCAGCGAGCAGTGGAACTTGCAGCATCCAAATCACCTTCACCCCCACGACGCCCGGGACGCGGACAGACCAAGTCACCATCACCGACAATGCTGCGGGTAGTCCTCACCAGATCACCGTCACGGGTACCGGAGTTACGTCCTCGGTCAGCGCTCTTACGGTCACGCCTTCAAGCCTCAATTTCCCTTACGAGACCATTGGTGAGAGCAGCCCGGCCCAGGTCGTGTACATAATGAACACGGGCCAGGTTTCGATCACTCTCTCCAACATTAGCATCACCGGTGACTTTGTGGAGACGAACACGTGCGGTTCCTTACCCAGTGCGCTGAATGTAGGAGATGGTTGCACTGTCAGCATCACGTTTACTCCCACTGCCAGCGGCAAGCGCACGGGCACGCTAACCGTCGAGAGCAACGCGGCAGGCAGTGCGCGGACGGTCGTGCTTGCGGGAATGGGGAATGCCCTCTTTTCGCTCTCGGCCAACCCCCGATCCACGGTCATCCAGATCGGCAAGGCATCCAGCACGACGCCCACTTTCACCGTTTATGCGTCCGGCGCAAGCTCCTTTACCGATAGTATCGTCCTCTCCTGTTCGAGCGGGGCTTGTGCATTTGACCCGGCAACGATCAAGGCGGGTGAGAGCAGCACCTTGACGGTGAGCGGTCTTTCCGCCACCAGCCCCAATCCTCTGAACTTCACGGCCATCGGAACGAGTGGTGGCCAGACAGCGACGGTAGCACTGACAATCTTCTTCAGTGATTTTAAGCTCGACTCTTCTCCGACGTTACGCACGATCAGTGCCGGACAGTCCGCGTCCTACACAATCACCGTGACGCCCTCCAACGGCTTCGACGGGGTCGTGCTGCTCAGTTGCAGCAATCTGCCGCAGAATACGGATTGCGCATGGTCGCCTTCCGCTGTCTGGTTGAATGGTTCAGCAGTTACGGCGACGGTGACCGTCGAAACAACCTCACAGGAGTCGGGGTCGCGACTGAGTCCTCCTCCGACCCCGACCCGGCGGCTCGGACCAAGGTCCGGCGTAGCACTTTGGGCATCCTGGCTTGCGCTGGCGCTTGCTCTGCTTGCAGCCAACGCAGCCTCCAGTCGGAAGCGCGGCGGAGGCGGATGGGCACGCCTGCGAATGAGTCTTCGCCTTGCGGCTCTGGGCATGATGCTGGCTGTCGTGGCGCTCGGTTTCGGCTGCGGACCCACCACCACCGGCCTCAAAATCACACCGGCGACCACCGGGACTCCGTCGGGGAACTACACCATTGGGATCATTGGGACGCTAGGGAATAACAATAGTGTCTTGCGAACAACAACCGTCAACCTTTCTGTTGGCTCCGGATAATCCAGCAGGGATGATCTCGAGCCGCTGGCTCGGACAATTTACAGGGGCTGCGAACACGGCCCAGCCAGGCACCAGCATTTGAAGCTTTGAATTCTCGGAGGAGGGACTGTCGTGGGTTGGATGAGCACCAACACTTGGCCTGGCCACAAGGCGAATATCGGAAAGAGACGAATACCCCCGCTGGTGCTTTTGTGTCTGATGGGACTCTGCGCCCCAGCGCTGAAAGCAGAGGCAGCGGGCGGAGTGGCAAGCCGACCCGAGGCGAGTTCCTCGGCGGTGCAATGGGCCTCGTACGCCCGTCTGCCCCTGAGCTTCGAGCTGAATCAAGGGCAGACCGACCCGCAGGTGAAGTTCCTGGCCCGGGGGGCGGGCTA
>JBEKCQ010000243.1:0-4216 GCA_050014795.1 Terriglobia bacterium
TCGGCCGCGGGCAGTTCCCGGCGCGCGTAAGTTTTGTGGCCTTCCTTCAGCACCGCCTGGAGGAATTCGCTCCGCTTGCCGTCCGAGCCGGAAAGCACGCCCTGGTAGCGGCCCTCGCCCAGGAGCTTCTTCACCGCAGAGGCTGTTACCCCGGCGCGGATGAGCCACTCCATGGCTGCGGCGTGGCGCGTCGCGAGTAGCGCCGCCCACTTCCCGAGCTTCGGCCCTTCGAGTCCCGCGGCCCGGGCGAGTTCCTGCAACTGTGTGGGCAGGAGGCCGGACTTGCGCAGTTGCGCGCTCAGCCGCTCCGACTTCTCGATGGCGATCGTCCCCACCAGCACCGGCTGGCCGCGCACGTGATATTCCTTGATCTCCTCGATCACCGCGTTGAACTTCTCGCGCTCCGTGCGATAGACCACGTCCGGATGCTCGTGGCGGATAAGCGTCTGGTTGGTGGGGATGACGACCACTTCCAGGTTGTAGATCTTCTCAAATTCCGCCGCCTCGGTCTCCGCCGTGCCGGTCATGCCTGCCAACTTCTTGTACATGCGGAAGTAGTTCTGGAAGGTGATGGTGGCCAGGGTCTGATTTTCCTGCTCGATCTTGACGCCTTCCTTCGCTTCCACGGCCTGGTGCAGGCCATCCGACCAGCGCCGCCCGGGCATCAAGCGGCCGGTGAACTCATCGACGATGATGACCTCGCCCTCTTTCACCACGTAGTCGCGGTCGAGCTTGTAGAGCGTGTGGGCGCGCAGGGCCTGGTAGACGTGGTGGATGTAGTCGACGTTGGTCGGGTCGTAGAGGTTCTCCAGCCCCAGGGCCTTTTCGGCCTTGGCCACGCCCGATTCGGTCAGGCTGACCTGGCGGTGCTTCTCATCGATCTCGTAGTCGGTTTTCTCCTGCATCCGCGGGATGATCTGGTCAATGCGGTAATACTTCTCCGTGGATTCTTCCGACGCGCCCGAAATGATAAGCGGGGTGCGCGCCTCGTCAATCAGGATCGAGTCCACTTCGTCCACGATGGCGTACTGGTGGACGCGCTGCACGCAGTCCGCCAACTCGAACTTCATGTTGTCGCGCAGGTAGTCGAAGCCGAATTCGTTGTTGGTGCCGTAAGTGACGTCGCACTGATAGGCCTGCTGCCGCTCGGCGTCGTCCAGGTCGTGGACAATCACCCCCACGGACAGGCCCAGCAGACGATAGATGGGCCCCATCCAGGCGGCGTCGCGCTGGGCCAGGTAATCGTTCACCGTCACCACGTGCACGCCCTTGCCTTCGAGCGCGTTCAAGTACACGGGCAGCGTGGCCACCAGCGTCTTGCCTTCGCCGGTCTTCATTTCGGCGATCTTGCCCTCGTGCAGCACCATGCCGCCGATCAGTTGCACGTCAAAGTGGCGCATGTTGAGCGTGCGCCGCCCCGCCTCGCGGCAAAGCGCGAAGGCCTCGGGGAGCAGGTTGTCCAGGGGTTCGCCGTCAGCCAGGCGTTGCTTCAGGCGTTCGGTGCGGAGAGGGAATTCCGCGTCGGGGAGTTGCTGCATCTCCGGCTCGAGCGCGTTGATCTCCCCCAGGCGCGCGCTGAGCCGCTTCAACTCGCGCTCGTTCTGGGTGCCGATGATCTTGCCTAAAACCGTTTGTACGAAATTCCCCATGTCCCTCGGCGCCGGCTACGATTCCGGCCCCATTCATTCATTGTACGGCCCAGGCGCTGGATTGGCAAGAAACGCGCACCTTGCTGATTGGCGATTTTGGATTTTTGATTGAATGTGAGGGCACAGGACCAGGCGCGGTTTATGGCTTGAGCCCGGGAGGGGTCCCGCGATGCGGTAGCCACGCTGAGCGCTTTCCCTCAGCGTGGGCGTTCTCTCTTTCACGGGTAAAGAGCCCACGACGAATTCAAACGGCGAATTCATCGTGGCTGCCGAATCCCTAATCCCCAATCCCTAATCCCCTAACCCCCTAACCCCCAACCCCTAGCTCCTAACCCACCTCGGCATGATCTTCTCGACCACTTTCCACGCTTCCGGGTCGCCGGAGGCCAGGCGATCGTACGTCCGGACCTCGCGTTCCAGCTCCTTGATCCGTTTTTCTTCCGCAGAGGTCTCGTGCGAGAAGAATTTGAATTGCGCGTCGCTGCCGGTGCGCAAGCGGAGCAGCACGCGCAGTTCGCGCTCCATGGCCACAGTCAGCAGCCGATCGTGGCGGTTGAGCCGTTCGCGGTCGAGCAGCAAGCCCATCAAGCCGTGCGCGCGCAGGCGGGTAAGTTCGGGATCGAGCGGCTGGATCGCCGGCGCATGCGTGAAGAAGTATTTGAGCCTGTCCGTCTCCCAGCGGACCTGCGCCTGAAAAAGCCGCAGACGCCGCCAAACCACCGCCGCCAGCAACCGCACCACTTTCTGCTCCGCGGGATTCTCCGGAGCGAAGACCCTCTCGAACCGCCGGCAGTGCGCCGCGTATTCCTTCGGATCGTCGCCGAGCTGTTTGAGGGTTTCCTCCAGCGTGCGGACGTCGAGCCCGTGTTTCAGATGGTTGAACCGCGAGCGCGCATAGGATTCGGGTGTGCGTTCCGCGGCCTGGGCCTGGCGGATAGTGAGGGCGGAAGCCGCCCGGCGGGCCTCTGTAAAGCGGAAGTTCTGGCGGTTGGCCTCCCTCGCCTTGACCGCATTCGCCAGGCTGGCGGCCCGGCGGCGCCGCGTCGCTTGGTAGCGGAGGTGATTAGCCTCCGCAGCCTTACGAGAATTGGCGCGGCAGGCTTCCAGGCGCGCTGGGGTCAGCTCGTACGCCTTCCGCCGCGGAGCTTTCCAGGCCTTGCGGAGGTTCCTGAGACACGCGGCGCGTTTCCGGCGGCTGAGAGAGGAATGCTTCTTTCCCATGGAGACACCTCCGGCGGACAAAGGGCGCGGCTTTTCCTGCGGGGGTTGGCCTACATTGTTACACTAACACATCTAGGCCCAGATGTCAAGGGAATAGTGCGGGCTAGCGCCGCCCGGCGGGTGGGGGACTGCGCTACCCGCCTGTCATTCTGAGCCCACCTACTTGTCATCCTGAGCGTAGCGAAGGATCCTTTTCATTAGCGCAGCGAAGGACCGTTTTCATTTCGCTCCGGGCAGTCTCCCCGAAGAATCCCCGCATTTGCCCCTGTCTTGTCATTCTGAGCGAAGCGAAGAATCCCAGAATTCAACCGAGGAAATGCCGAGATCCTTCGCTACGCTCAGGATGACAATGTGGGAGAATGCCGTCTTACCCGGAGAGATGGGTGGCCGTGAAAACCTACTACATTTACATCATGACCAACAAGACCCGCACGCTCTACACGGGCGTGACCAGCAATCTGGAACGACAAGTGCTCCAACACAAGCGCAAGCTGCTGCCCGGGTTCACGCGGGAATGCAACATCGACCGCTTGGTCTGTTACGAGACTTTTGGGGATATCCGCGCGGCCATCCGACGGGAGAAACAAATCAAAGGATGGCTGCGGGCAAAGAAGGTGGCCTTGATTGTTGCGGCTAATGCCGCCTGGCGAGACTTGAGTCAAGACTGGTACGGAAGAGAATGATTGTCATCCTGAGCCCCTGCGCTTGTCATCCTGAGCGCCCTTCGCTTGTCATCCTGAGCGTAGCGAAGGATCCTTTTCATTACGGCCACGGCAAACTCCGCAAAGAATCCCCGCATTCGCCCAAAGAACTGCCGAGACCCTTCGTTGCACTCAGGGTGACACGCCACAAAGCAACTACCGAGATCCTTCGCTTCGCTCAGGATGACATTTCGCGCGCCGACGGCCTCGGGGTGACAGCATGGGAACCCTTCGCAGACATCAAACCACGATGTCTGTGCCACCCGCGGCGCTACGGTGGTAGCCACGGCATGTTCTTCATGCCGTGGGTTCGTAGCCTTGTGGCCCGGAAGAAGCCCACGGCACAAATTCCGTGCCGTGGCTAGCTTCTTCCCGAAGGGCGAACGCTGGCCGCCCTGGGCGGGGCGAGGGTGCGGGCCGAAGGCGGATTACGCGTAGTCCTTGGCGGCCTTCTCGATGCTCGGCACGGCTTTTTGCAGGTCTTCCGGCTTCATCACCGGGCACAACTCCACCTGAGCATTGAGAGCCAGGAAGAACGGCTCCACGACGGCGGGTATCTGCGAGGGCTCCTTAATGTCCACGAAGATGAACCCCGTCCGTTTCCCGTTCTCCGGACCGAAATACACTGCCTCGGGCTTCAGCTCG
>JBEKCQ010000244.1:0-4218 GCA_050014795.1 Terriglobia bacterium
AAAGACATCATCCTGGGCAGCGCGCAACTCGGCCTGCAAATTCACGAATCCATCGGCCATCCCATTGAACTCGACCGGGTGCTGGGGGCCGAGGCCAACTTCGCGGGGATGAGCTTCCTGACTCTCGAAAAGCTGGGCCAGCTCAAGTACGCCTCGGAGATCGTCAATGTGGTGGCGGACGCGACACCCGCCCACGGACCCGGCCTCGGCACATTTGCCTTCGACGACGAGGGCGTTCCCGCGCAGTGTACGCCGATTATCAAGGATGGCCTCTTTGTGGGCTACCTGACCTCGCGCGAGACTGCGGCGGCCGTTGGCCAAGCGCACTCCAGCGGCGCCATGCGCGCCGAGAGCTGGAACCGCATCCCCCTGATTCGCATGACCAATGTGAGCCTGCTCGCCGGGCAGGGAACGCTCGCAGAACTCATCGCCTCCACCGATGACGGGATCTACATGGAGACCAACCGGAGTTGGTCCATCGATGACCGGCGATACAACTTCCAGTTCGGGACGGAGATTGGCTGGGAGATCAAGGGCGGGAAAATCGCGCGGATGCTGAAGAACCCCACCTACGCCGGCATCACGACGGAGTTCTGGAATTCCTGCGATGCCATCTGCGGGCCGGAGTCGTGGGTCCTTTGGGGAACCCCGAACTGCGGGAAAGGCCAGCCCATGCAGATCATGGGCACCGGGCATGGCGCCTCGCCGGCGCGCTTTCGCAAGGTGCAAGTAGGAGTCGCGTACAGCGATTGAGCCATCTGGCCATCGGCCCATCCGGCGATCGGCTTCTTGGAGATGGCTCGGTGGACCGACGAATCGATCACACGATGATTTTGACCCGTCAACGCGCGGAAGAGATTTTCGAGCAGGTCCTCAAGTATTCGACGGCGGACGAGACGGAAGCCATCATCAGCTCCACCGCCTATGCGCTGACGCGCTTCGCCAACAACATCATTCATCAGAATGTGGCCGAGGAAGGCGGATCGCTTTCGGTGCGCGCCGTCGTGGATAGGCGCATGGCGCGCGCCAGCACCAACAAGTTCGACGAGGCCGCCATCCGCCAGACCTGCGAGGCGGCGCTCGCGCTGGCGCGTCTCCAGCCCCCGGACCCCGACGTCTTGCCCATGCCCGGGCCGCAGACTTTCCGGGCGGTCCACCGCTTCCATAGGGAGACCGCAAAACTCACGCCGCGAGCCCGAGCGGAAACTGCGCGGCGCGTCATCGCGCGCGCGGAGAAGGATGGCCTGACTGCAGCCGGAGTCTTCTCGAGCGGGGCCTTTGCCGCCGGGCTTTTCAATTCGCGCGGACTCGCTGCCTTTCATGAGGAGACCATATCGGAGCTTTCGGTAACCATGCTGGGCCAGTCCAGCTCGGGCTGGGCGAAGAAGACTTCGCCGAACTCCCGGGAGCTTGACCCGGACGCGCTGGCCGAGCGCGCGGCGAGCAAGGCCCTCGAAAGCCGCGAGCCGCGGGAGGTCGCGCCGGGGAAGTACACCGTCATCCTGGAGCCGTCCGCAGTATTGGATCTGCTCGGGTATCTATTTTCCGACTTCGGCGGACTGGCGGTTCACGAGCAACGAAGCTGCCTCACCGGGCGCGTGGGCCAGCAGCTTTTCGGCCCGAACATCAACGTCCGCGACGATGTCTATCACCCCTTGCAGGCGGGCGCGCCGTTTGACGGTGAGGGAATGCCGCGGCAGCGCGTGATTCTGGTCGAGAAAGGCGTCGTCAAGCGCGTCGTTTACGCCCGGCAGACTGCCCATAAAATCGGCGCCAAGCCTACCGGGCACGGGTTTCCTCTCCCCAACGAGATCGGCGAAGCGCCCGTGAATATCGTCATGGAGGGTGGGAAGTCAAGCCTCGATGAGATGGTGGCTTCGACCGAGCGCGGCCTACTGGTCACGCGGCTGTGGTACATCCGCGAGGTCGATCCCTACCAGAAAATTCTCACGGGCATGACACGCGACGGTACCTTCTGGGTGGAAGACGGCAAGGTGCAGCATGGCGTGAGGAATCTGCGGTTCAACCAGAGCGTTATCGAGATGCTCGGCCAAGTGGAAATGATGAGCCCGCCCCAGCGGACCGCTGGTGAAGAATCGTTCGAAATGGTCGTCCCCGCTATGAAAGTGCGCGACTTCAGCTTTTCATCGCTCACGAAGTTCTAGTTCGGCCCGGGCACGGTGCTGTCGCGAATTGGGTGATTGCGAGTTGGCTTCTGACTCCTGACTTCCGACTCCTGTCTCCTGCCTTTCCCGACCTTGACAACTTCTGGAAGTGGATGCTAGAAAGGTTAAGAGAGCTCGATGGCGCTATCGTCTAGGGGTTAGGACGTGAGATTCTCAATCTCAAAACCCGGGTTCGATTCCCGGTAGCGCTACCAAGCCCATCCGGGGCTGCTCCAGAATTCGCAGTCCGCTCCCGCTACGCGTCGAGATGCGCCCGCCAGGGGCGGTTCGCGAGCCGCCCCCACGTTCGCTGCGCCCCGCTCCCCAGGGCGGGACGAGTACTCCCATGCTACGAGGTGTACCGTCCGCTGGCCCGCGTGGCGGCCAAGGGCGTGGGCATTCACTTCCAGCGGGATGCCGTAGCGCCTCGTCCCCTCATAAATCCGCAGAGTGTACTATGTCGTACAGCCCCAAAGGCACAGCGATGCAAAGTAACCACAGGAGTGAACCGCAGAGTAGTGGGCTACCCCGCTGCTTGCTCTGGCGTTGCCATTGTTGAGGTCTGCACCAGCCCGCTCGCCCGGCAGGTCGCTCGGACGCTCTTAAGGGAATAAAACACCAGCAACGTTGCTGGCATGACAACCATGGTGAAACCCGTCACCATGGTCACAAGGCGGAGTTGTCCGCGCTGAAGCTGGTCGTGTGGCTCCATAACCCTGGGCAAGGCGAAGATGAGGATAAGACTCAAGACCACCCCTATGAACAACCAGAGGCCGCTGACAATCTGCGATGCGATTCGAGCCCAGTTCTTGCACTTGATGGAACCCACACCGAGTATGAGAAACGGTACAGCGAGGCCACCGCAAATCAGAAACGCCACGAGGTCCGCCGGGCCTGGTTCCGGGGCACCCGCGGGCCGGTTCGGGAGCATCGAAGCGACGAATTCCACCATCGTGTATGCCACGATAAGCAGGAAAAAGCATGCAATCAGAATCTGGACTGCACCAAAGGCAATCAGCCATCGACGACGGTTCTTGAAGTGCCCCGGTGGTTGTGCCGACAGGTCGGAGGACATAGGAACACTGATTTCCATATTGGCCTCCTGGACCACCGCATTGTATACCCCACCGGTTCGTGCGCAATCGCAAATTTGCAGTCCAGAGGCCAGCGTGGCATCCGCCAGGCAACGATTGCGGCCTTGCCAACCTGATTGCGGCCGAGCGTTCAGAAGAGGCAGCACGCCTTTGGCAATCAGTTCCCCTGTGCAGGTCCGGACAATTCCCACTCCCGGCCCGCCGCTACTCGACAGATGCCGTCCGGGATTGCCTTCTTACCCCTCCAGGGGCAGCAGAGAGGGCTGCTCGAGTGCTTCCGCCACCCAGCGCAGGAAGCGCGCAAGAGAAAGGGGAAGCATCAGGCGCGGCTGAAACATGCCGTTCAGGAATACCGGCTCCATGCGGGCGCGCGAGATGCCGAGAATGGCCACTTCCGGCCAGTTCACGATGGGGGAGAAATGCGTGCCGCCGATGCCTCCCAGATTCGAAATTGTGAAGACACCGCCCTCCATGTCTTCGGGCGTGATTTTCCGGTTCCGTGCCCTTTCTGCCAGTTGGGCCAGCTCGGCGGAGAGTTGCAGGATGCTCTTCCTATCGGCGTCCCGGATGACGGGAACCAGCAAACCGCGATCGGTATCGACAGCCACACCGATGTGGCAGTACTTCTTGTAGATCAGCTCCTCTCGCGGCATGTCGAGGCTCGAGGCGAATTGCGGGAACATCTTCAGCGCCGCAGCCACGACTTTTACGGCGATAGCGGTCAGGGTCAGTTTCATGCCCCCGGCCTCGGCCTTGCTTGCGTAGCGTTTTCGCGTTTGCTCTAGTTCCGTGATGTCCGCTTTGTCGAAGTGCGTCACATGGGGAATCGTGGACCAAGCGTAGCTCAGATGTTCCGCGGTCTTGCGGCGCACCGCCCGCATGGGTTGGCGCTCGACTTCTCCCCACTTACTAAAGTCGGGAAGGGAAGCTGCGGGTGCAGGAGCGGCGGGCCGGACGGC
>JBEKCQ010000245.1:0-3555 GCA_050014795.1 Terriglobia bacterium
ATCTATTTCTACAACGACGACACGGAGGCCGTCGAATTCTTCAGCTTTGCCACTCACAGAGTAACTCAGATCCTCAAACCGGAAAAGCGGGGCGGGGACGTCGCGCTATCCCCGGATGGCCGCTGGATTCTCTTCGCGCAGGTGGACCAAGATACCAGCCACATCATGCTGGTAGAGGATTTCCGCTGGTAGGTGGGGTGTCCTCGGCAGCCCGCAGAGGCGACCCCCTGTCCCCTCTGCCATCGTGAGTAAATCGCGCCGCACCTGGAAAGCATCCGCAGCAAGGTAGCGCAGAGTTTCGCGTCTCAGAAACTCTGCGGCACTTCTGATCGAAAGAACTGCAGAGTTTGAAAAACCGAACTCTGCGCTATCCTCTTACGAACCCACGGCATAAAGATCATGCCGTGGCTACCTAGAACGAGCCGCGGACCTGCAAATCAGGTCCGCGCTACCCGCTTCGCTAGGCGCGGGGGAGGCGAAACCAGAAGCGCGCGCCTCCGCCGGGGCGCGACTCACACCCGATGCTCCCCCCCCACTTTCACCTTAATCTTGCAGAAATACAGCCCCAGCCCCGCCTTGCCGCCACGGGCGACCTTACGGTGGGAGGTTCATGCGGCGCAGGAGATCCTGGAAGCGCGGGTCGGAGCGCAGCGATGGCGCGGCCATGGGGGTATAATGGGACGGGGAGAAGTCATGTCAAGGATTTCATGTGTTGTGGGGTCGTTGGCAGCGTTTGTCGCGGCGTCCCTGGGTCTGGCCGTTTATGCGCAGCAGCCCCAGACTCCTTCCGCATCGAGGCCCACTATCAAGGCCGCCGCGGAGGAAGTGCTGCTGGACGTGGTGGTCCGCGACAAGAAAGGCCATCGGGTCGACAACCTCAAGCCGGAAGATTTTCAGATCTTCGATAACGGCGAGCCGAAGAAGATCACCTCGTTTCGCCTCGTCCAGGGTGGAGAAGCTATCGGCACCAGCGGCACTGGCAGCACGCGGACCCAACTCGATCCCCTGCGCCAGATTCGTCTGGTGACGATGATCTTCCGTTGCACGGACAACAACTCCCGGCGGCTCGCTCATGATGCGGCCGTAGACCTCCTGAAAGGCGAGCTCCCGCAGAACGTCTACATGGCCATCATGGTCATTGATTTCAAACTCGAGGTGCTTCAGGCGTTCACCAACGATACGACACTCCTTCGCCAGGCGATCGACCGCGCTACTCGGAGCGACGTCGCTAATTTCGCCACGGATACCGAGCTGGTTCGAACGCAGCTCGAGCACAGACTCGCACCGAATGAAAGCAGCGGGCCATCTCCTGGGGCGATCATGGACCAGATATTACTTGCCATGATAAGAAAGGAAGAGCGCTACGACAACATGCAGGTTGCCCGGACCACGATTTACGCGTTGCTGGGCGTGGTCACGGAGCAGTACCGGCTGCCGGGAAGGAAAACGGTCCTCTATTTCTCCGGAGGCTTCGTCAAACCGAAGGAATTCGACGAACCGTTCAAGCGGATCATCAGCATCGCCAATCGGTCGAATGTGAGTTTTTACACGGTTGACGCCCATGGTCTGATGGCCACGAGCACAAATCAAGGTGCCATCAACATGCTGAATCGAGCCGGCCAAACCGCCCAGCACCAGGCAATGAATCCCGGCGATCAATGGACCACACCCGACGAGATTCACGTCATAGATACGGGCATCGAAAGCACCCGGGCTAACCCTCAAACCGCCTTGGAAGAACTCGCCGCATCCACCGGAGGGGCCATGATCGCCAACACGAACGATCTCCAAAGCCCACTCCACAAACTCGCTGAAGACATCCAGACCTACTACGAGATTAGCTACAATCCGGAAATCAAGACTTACGATGGGTCTTTCCGCAAGATCACCATCAAGTTGGCTTCCAGCGACCTGCGTGTCCAATCGAGGTCCGGATACATTGCTCTTCCGCCGGCCGTGGCTAAAGGGAGCGTGCTTCGCGCCTTCGAGGTTCCCCTCCTAACCGCCCTGGACTCGCCTGAGCTGCCCAAGGCGTTTAGTTATGAGGCAACGGCCATGCATTTCCGCGGCCGGCAAGGCGAGCCTGTCTGCGAGTTGGTTATGGATATCCCGCTCGCCGCTGTCACCTTAGAGAAGCAGGGCACGGGCCAGTCTTCCGGCCGCTTGTCCTACGTGGCTCTCTTGAAGGATGGACACGGCGAGGTTGTGAAGAAGTTCCAGAACGAGAGAGCCTTCAACGTGCCCGCCGAGAAACTGGATGGCTTCAAGGCGAGCCACTTCATTTATACCGAACACTTCGAACTGCCACCCGGGCCCTACGCGGTCGAGACCGCGGTGCTCGATGGTCGTGGTAACAAGATCAGTGCCCGCAAGAGTAGCCTGACGATGCCTCCGGCAGCCACCACCCTCGCTTTGAGCAGCGTTACCTTTGTACGGAACATGAGAGACAGAGAGGCGTCGAGTCAGGAGACGGACCCGCTGGTAGTCGGGACCAAGGTAATTTCTCCGACGCTCAACCCCGTGATTAGCAAGGTGGGCACGGAAGCTCTTCCTTTCTATATGGTCATCTACCCCGACAAGAACGCCCTGGAGGCTCCCCAATTGATCATGGAATTCAGGCGGGCTGGTCAGGTTCTGGGTAGGGCCCCGGCGCAACTCGGCCAGCCGGACAAAGACGGTCGCATCCAGCTCGTCGCGACAGTTCCCCTCGCCCGTCTTGAGCCGGGCGACTTCACCTTGCGCTTTGTGGTGAACCAGGGAACTGAAACGGCTGAAGAGACAGCTTCCTTCATTCTGAAGTAAGATTCGCGATCGCCACAGAAGCGCGAGCCCAGAGAGCCCCCTACCAAAAGCGCCGCCGAACACGCGGGCGGCGGTCGCGAGAGGTTCGCAGCGCAGACTCTCCGCTCCAATAGAGGCGAGGCGGCGCGCCCCTGTCCCTGCCAAAAACTCGACCGACCGTGAAGTGGCCCCGGCAGGAGACCGAGATTTCCCCAAGGGCTCCAGTGCACATCATGGGTGCTGGGCGCACACAAAATGGATTGGGAATCAAAAGTTGGCTTCACGGAAAACGGCCGCCGACCAATATAGATCCTGGGTAACACCGTAGGGTAGAGGGAAGTCGCTCAACTCCCGTATTGTCGCCGACTCAGAAGTAATCGTTGGGCTCTGCCGCTCATCGGCGGCGGCGTCCTCGCCGTCGCCCTCGCACTGTAGCAAGCGTAGCGCAGGCGTGTTCTTTACCTGTGCGGCTCTTGTGTGGGGATCCTTGAACGAATCGCGGACCTACAAATCAGGTCCGCGCTACCTCAGGCACGTGCCGGAGATGGAGCGCGCGCTGTCCCGCACGCAACATGAACATTGAGGCAACCGGGGTCACCATCTGATCGCCTACCTCCCCCAGCTCGGTAGGTATGCGCCAGCCGCGATATAAGCAGGGAATCCTTCTCTAATGCAGTGGAGAATCTGGAGCAACCATGCCTCTGGCAGTGAAATCCCTGAGTCCGAAATCTTTATAAGTACCATGAACGCCATAGTTAAATCCCATGCCGGGAT
>JBEKCQ010000246.1:0-4309 GCA_050014795.1 Terriglobia bacterium
TGGCAGAGCCAGCGCACTCCAAAGCGGCTGTCGCCGCGGTGCCGCGCGAGGCAGTTTTTACATCCCGCGAGCAAGAACTGCTCCGCCGACGGCTGCGACCCCATTGCGACCGTCGCCCATCCTCTTTATTCTCAAGAGATTAAGAAAAAGAGACGCTGGCACGTCCCGTGCTTTGGTGTGGGGAGGGGAAGTGCCAAGCCGGCTGGCATGCCCGCCGGGCAAGGCCCCCAGAAGGAGAAGCAACCATGGCAATTGATGAAGTTTCCGAGCAGAAAGTGCTCCCTATGAATCCACCGGAGGGCTCCGGTCTGGGCCTGAAGTTCGGACTGGTTTTCGTTATTCTCGCGGCGCTGGTGATCGGGGAGATCTACACACTCGCCCGCA
The DNA here is from genome assembly GCA_050014795.1 of Terriglobia bacterium. GTDB lineage: Bacteria > Acidobacteriota > Terriglobia > UBA7540 > UBA7540 > JALHUF01. Next base: position 385 of record JBEKCQ010000246.1, read on the forward strand.
TTAACGCGGTCCGCACCTCTTTGGAGGCGCAGCAGGCCGCCGCGCAGCAGGCCTTGAGCACCCAACTGGAGCAGCGCTACTCCAGCCAGATGGCAGCCTTGCAGAACTCCAACGCCCAGCAACTGGAAGCGGTGCGGCAGGATCTCGCAGCGGCCTCGAAGCGTGTGGGTTCGACGGGCAAGGAACTGCGCCGTTCCCGCTCCCTGGTCGAGCAACTGCAAGCTGAGCAGCGGCAGCAGGCCGACAAGCTGAAATCGGAAATCGCCCAGAAGGCGGACCAGCAGCAGGTGGGCGCGCTTTCCCAGGATGTTTCCGCTACACGGACCGATCTGGACAACACCAAGAAAGTCCTGGACGCGACACGCGCGGATCTCGGCATGGCGCGCAGCGAGCTGGGAACTCTGATCGCCCGCAACCACGACGACATCGAGACCTTGCGCAAGATGGGCGAGCGCGACTACTTCGAATTCGTCCTCGACAAGACCCAGCCGCAACATGTCGCCGGCGTAGGTCTGGTTCTGAAGAAGACCAACGTCAAGCGGCATCGGTTCAATATGGCCCTGCTCGCGGATGATATGGAGGTCGAGAAGAAAGACCGGACTGTGAACGAGCCTATCTTTTTCTACCTCCGGGGCTCAAAAAGATTTTACGAACTGGTGGTGAATAAGGTAGAATCCACTAGGGTAGCAGGGTACATCAGTACCCCCAGAGGCGCCGTGCAGGTGGCCTCGCGCTCGGAGGGGGCGCGCTAACCCGGTTTCATTACGGCTCGCCAAATTCTGTGGGAGTCTGCAGAAGAATCGCGGACTCCCATCCACGTCTGACAAGTCAAGCTGGACAAAGCGCCAGGGTCCGGTCATGAGACGACCTTAGGAGGTACTATGGTCAAGCGCGCTTTGTTGTGCATTCTGCTCACCGTCTGGTGCGTGTCAGTGGCACGGGCGGAAAGCTTCGCCGTCCCCGCCGGCACTACAGTGCATTGTCGGCTCCTCCAAACTCTCAGCACCAAGCTCAATTTTCAGGGCGATTCCTTCGTCGCCACCGTGAGCGAACCCCTGGTGATTGACGGCAAACACGTCATCCCGGTGGGCTCGACCGTGGAGGGCCACATTGCGTGGCTGGCACGCCCCGGTCGCATCAAGGGCGTCGGCGAAATGCGGCTGGACGCGGAAAAGGTCAATTTCCCTGACGGTCGCAGCCTCGCCGTGAATGCCGTTCTGGTGAACACCTACGGGGCTGAGGATGCCAGGGTGGAGGGCGAGGAAGGGAATGTGAAGGGACCTCGCTCGCGACTCAAAGACCTGCAGGAGATCGGCGTCGGGATGGGTGGCGGCGGCTTCCTGGGCACGATCTTCGGCGGCTTTCACGGTGCGGTAGTTGGCGGGGCCATCGGTGGGGGAGCGGCCCTCGTCGATACGCTCCGGCGGCGGGGAAAAGAACTTACCCTGCCCACCGGCACCCAGCTCAATTACCAGTTGACCCGGGATCTGGTTATCCAGAGCGAGACGACTCGGGAAACGGCCTCCAGGCTCAGCCCGGCTCCGGGTCGATAGGGCCTGCCGAGGGTTGCGGGCCCTACTGGCTCTCGCCTCGAGGTAGGGCGTTCTTGACGGATGGGAGTGCCGGACTCGTCCCCGTGCTCGGGCGGGAGAGTCCGGTTCGCCTCGAGTTGGTAACTACTTCACTGCCCGCACGGTGAGGCTCGCAAAACCGTGGTCGGGCCCGCGCAGGTAGTCGTACACCACTTCTTTGATCACTGAGACTTCTGTGAATCCTGTGCCCCGAATCACGCCCAGGTAGTCTTGCTTGTCCATCGCCCCAGCGGTACAGCCGGCCCATAGCTGCAAGTCGGTGCGCACGGAGTCGGGGATCTCGCCAAAGGAGACGATGTCCGAGACGGTGATCGCGCCGCCGGGCTTCAAGACCCGATAAGCTTCGGCAAAGACCTTCGGCTTGTCCGGCGCCAGGTTGATGACGCAGTTCGAAATGATGCGGTCCACGGTGCCGGATTCAACGGGCAGGTTCTCGATCTCGCCTTTGCGGAATTCGACGTTGGTGAACCCGCCGCGCGCCGCATTGGCCCGCGCCTTGGCCAGCATGGCATCGGTCATGTCCACCCCGATGACGTAACCCTGCGGCCCGACCCGCCGCGCCGCCAGAAAGCAGTCCACGCCCGCGCCACTGCCCAGGTCGAGCACGGTTTGTCCGGCTTGCAGATCGGCGTCGGAGGTCGGGTCACCGCAGCCGAGCCCCAGGTTCGCGCCTTCGGGCAACGCAGCCAGTTCGGTGGGACTGTAGCTCTGGGCCATGGCGGCGATGTTGTAGAGCCCCTCGGCTGGCGCGCTCGTCCGGTCGCAACAACTCTTCAGCTCGCCGCGGGCGATGGCGGCGTACCTCTCCTCTACAGCCTTCTTGATCGTCTTCGCATCGGCTTCTGGAATCTGTCGAGACATCTTGATTGTTCCTCCTTTTCCGCTTGCCTCCGCCGGGTGTGCCTACACCTTGGCGGCGTCCGGCTTGTTCTTGTGTGAGAGGGCCGCGCCTATTCTGGAGACCAGGCCGACACAGCAAAGGCCGCCCCGGCGCAGTTTCAGGCGCCGACCGGCACGCCTCTCGTCTTCCTGGAAGTCTGACCTTTCCCCGCGTAGTTGCTCGATGGCCCGCAGCATACTGCGCTGGTGGGGCTTGAGCTTTTCCGAGATCCGGTAGTAGATCCATTTGCCCAGCCGGCGGTCCTCCAGCCACCCCGCGCTGGCAAGCACGTGTAGGTGCCGCGAGATGTTGTACTGAGGAACATCCAGCGCATCCACCATTTCGCAGACACAAATCTCCCCTGCCTGCAGCAAGAGGTTCAGCAGGCGGAGGCGGGTCGGGTCAGCCACGCTTTGGAACAATTCGGCATCGCGGTCCATATATTCTCACATGCGCTATTATACATATGTTGCGGGGCTTGTCAAGCTTTTTTCTCCGATTACCAGTCAGGACGGGAACCCCGTCTCGTCCCTCTCTCTGACACCCGGCACCTGACACCCGTTCTTCAATCGCCCGATCACTCAATGAGACAATCGCTCGATTGGCGCGCCGCAAGGGGACGATGTATGAAGCCATGAAGGGGGGGATCTATGAGAAGGCTGGCCATTGCCGGACTGCTGTGCCTCACGTTTTTGGTACCTGGGGTAGAGTCGAGCTTCGGGGGGAAAAAGCCCAAAAAACCCATTCAGGAGCGCCTTGTAGCAAGAATTGTCCCGTCCGAGAGTGGCAAGGACGGGCTCTTCCAGGCCATGTCCAGAAACTTCGATCAAATGTTTGACAGCGTGGAGGTGGTCATCCAGGAATATTCCAGCGACCAAGAGGCGCAGGACCTTGCTCAAATCTTCCGCAGCGGAGGGGATGACGCTCTGGAGAAGGCATTCAACAAGACCGACAAGGGCTATTTCAGAATCGGGCAGGGGGTCACGACGCCTCTCGTTTTCATTATCTCCGGCACAGAAGGGCCTGTGAGGAAGTTGATCATCGCAGGGAAGGTGCCCAGCAGGTTCGGCAACTTGTCCGGGAGCTCGTTTTCGCTGCCGCACATCCCCCACACTTACACGTGCGTTGGACTGGATATCAACGAAGACGGGAAAGGGAAGGGCGTGTTGGTCCTTTTAGCTAATGTGGCCTTCGACCTACAAGGGCGAATGACAGTCAAGGCCCTCCCCAACGAAACCTTCCAGCTTACGGATGTGCATGTAGAGAAGTGATCTGGCGTCGGGCAGCGCGGGCTGGCGCAGACCTTGCGTTTCAGGTCTGCGCACCGCAGCCGCATCTCACACAAATCTCGCAGACCCGAAGGGTCTGCGCCAGCCCACCGGGCGGTAGTAAGGTAGCGCGGACCAGTTCTTGAGGTCTGCGGCCCTTGCTCGGTTGCTTCACTTGGTCGAAA
>JBEKCQ010000247.1:0-3461 GCA_050014795.1 Terriglobia bacterium
TCCCTGGCGTGCATGCCCAGCAGGTTTGCGGGTTTTTGCTTTCAGCCGACTCATCGGGATGCTCCGGGCCGAGAACCTTCTCCAGAATTGCCAGTGAACGCTTCTAGAGCGGCTTGGCCTGGGCGTACTTGCCGTGGGCGCGATAAAGCGCCGCCAGGTTGCTGAGGCTCGTGGCCGGGCGCGGGGCCTGCTCTCCGAACCCTTCCGCATCCTTGAGGGCAGCCGTCAAATGCAATTGCGCCTCGGCGTAGCGACCCTCCTGGAGAGCCTTCTGGCCTGCAGCGCTGGCCTTCTGCCAGCGCGTATTCCGCGCGCATCCGGTCTGAACAGCGAGAGCAACTAAAGAAAGCGCCAGTGCGCCTGCCAGCAGACGGGGTGTTTTGCCGTGTTTCATCTCAACCCCTCCTCATTTACCTCCACGAACTCTCCCAGGCGTGTTTGGGAAACCAGAACTGGCGGCACTCGCCAGCGCGAAACCAGTTCGTGGTGTGAGTTTCTGCCGGTCCCATTTCGACCGGCATGTCAAAGGACATGCCCGTGCTGATTGTAAGGCTCTTTCCCTTGCTGCTGTTCTTCTTTCTTACTGCCAATTCCCGGTCGCTCGTCTCAGCCTGACTCTGCTGGAAGCACAGGGTATGAGGGGCTGACGAAGATTACTCTAATTCTTCCTGGACCAGTTTTCGGGTTTTGGGTCACCCCGGATTCAGTGAGACGGGGACTGCGCGGCCCTGTGAGGACAGTCAAGACGCGGTATGTGACTCTTACGGAGCAATTCGGAGCCTTGGTAGAAAAAGAGGTTTCCTCGACAACCGAAACCTACAATCGCGCAGGCAACATCACCGAGTCCTTAGACTACAGCCCAGACGGTCGGACGCAGAGGGGTGAATACAGCTACGACGGGAAGGGTAACTTGATAGAGGTACGTGGCTATTGGCGAAACCAACGTGAATTGGACCGAGGCAGAAAAGCGGTTCGGGTCCGCTCCCAAGGGATAAACACCTGCCGACGCAGGCCGTGTTCGGAATTCCTTAATCTACCCCTTCGGCCATAAAACTTTCTGCCCTGTGTGGATGGCGCGATTCGCGTAGATGACCCCGCGCGCCGCCGAAATGCCCAGATCCAAGGATGCCGCCACGGGCTTCCCTTCGCGAATGCTGGCGAAGAAGTTTGCCATTTCGCTGTACCAAGGATCGTGGAGCTCCTCATATTCGTAGATCCCCATTGAGGCGAGCCAACGCTTCGCGTACTTTACCTCGCGGTCCAGGAAGGGGTCTGAGTCGGAGACCCTCTCAGGAAAAATGGGAACTCCTTTCAGCGTGTCGGCTGCGACCACCGTGGCGCCGGCCCGCCAACTCTCCTTTAGGAAGCCGGTGGTAACTTTAGGGACCTTCTCGTGGAAATATAATCCCTTGCCGAGGGTGATTACGATCGTTCCCTGGTCTCCCAATATCTGCTCGTCGAAGCCGAAGTGGGAGTTGAAAAGAAGGGCGGTTAGCATCAATTTCTCCCCGCCGGGGTATTCAAAAATGGCCTGCGCGTTGTCGCCGGTCTCACGTCCATCCTTCCAGACGTCGATGCCGCCCGTCGCGACGACGGAAAGCGGCTCGGCGCCGATGGCCCAGTTCGCCACGTCAATCTGATGCGAGGCCAGCTCCGCCATCAGCCCTCCGGAGTACTCACGGTACAACCGCCAATTAATGAGTCGCTCGTCCTTGGCGTCAGGTACCGGACGCCGCCAGCTGTTGTTGAGATTCCACTGCGTCCGCACTAACAGGGCCCTGCCTATCGCACCTTTGCGGACCATTTGCATGGCCACCCGGTAAAGAGCGCTCGAACGCCGCTGCAAGCCCACCTGCAAAACCTGCCGGGGGTGCGCCTCGGTCGCCTTGCGGATCTGTTCACCCTCCGCTTCCTGGAAGAACATGCTTTCTTCCACAAAAACGTGTTTTCCAGCGTCCAGGGCAGCGAGGGTCATCGGCGCGTGCAGATTGAGCGGTGTCGAGATCAGCACCGCGTCGATGTCTTTGCGTTCGAGAAGTTTCCGATAATCGTCGTAAGGCTGTGGATTGGAGCCGATGGTTTCGATCCCCTTCTTGAGGTTGGGGGGGTAAACATCGCAGGTGGCAACGCATCGCCCCTCGGGTATGGTCGCGAGGAATCTCAGCAGAGTACACCCGTGTGTTCCGGTGCCGATCATGCCATAGCGCACCACGTCCCCGGGGCTGGGGTTGGCCAGCATCGCCGGGCTGCCAACGGGGGCCAACGCCCACGCGCCCGCAGTCGCCGCAGCCGATTTCAGAAAATCGCGCCGCGTTACATCCTGTTCGCCATCCATTTTGCACTCCTATGATTTCCATGAAATACTTTCGCCCTGCTGAAGCAGGAGGTTTGCCCCAGCCCTGCTTTTCCCGGCATGCGCGGCAATTCTATCCCCAACCTCATCCGCAGATCAGTACCCTAAAACCGCAATGGCATAGGTGTGGATAGAAGGGATAACAAAGCTCAATTCCGAAGCCTCCCCGGCCTTCAATCCGTAGCAGTGGGCAATTTCAGCAGCGCGTTTGGTGTCTTCCATCCCGCTTTTCTCCGCGGACATCCCAAATCCCTCGTAGAGATGAGTGTGAGAAACCTCGACCCCCTGCTCCCTTAACCGCCGGATGAGGGCTTCACTCTGGTTGCGCTGTTGCTGTTCATATGCGTCACGGCGCTGTGCCCCTCTTCGCACGACAAAGATGTACGGCTCGTGGTTTCCCCCAGCATCGATGATGCCGTTGTCGAGCCAGTGAGCGCGAGGCAAGGAATCAGAAACGCTCTGGGGGCCCGCCGTGGTCGCCGAGGGGAGTTGAGTTGCCGCAATACCGACGAGCGTGTTTTCCCATGAATTCTCTTCTGATCATCGTGAAATCCTTTCGCCTTTATGGCTTCTGGGTGGAGGCAGGTGAAGATCCCAACTTGGAGTAACATTTGCCCCTCTTGGAGTCCTTGTCAAGGAAGGGCTTACATAGGGGTTTACGCTTTACTATAGCCGAGAGCGCAAATCAACAGGAAAACCATAATCCGCACGATTCGGGCGTCGTGCATCCCGCCGGAAGCCGTCGTGCAGTCGCAGTTGGCCTCCAGTCAAGACGACGGACGGCGCCAGCCTTGACGAAGATCAAAGCGTGACTCAGTTGCCCTTGGGGTGCAGAATGGCACTTAGCAGTTGTCGGTCAGAGATAATACCCAACTTGCCGATTTGGAGTCCCGCATCACCGGCTGCAATCCCGGAATGGCTGCCCTTTGAGGCCTGCATGGACACCTTGTCGTTTTTGCCAAGAACTCGCCTAATTGTCCTTAGGCCCTTCGAGCGGAGATGGCATGACCGACTGTCGTTGGCGGCCTCGGAATCCCCTAGCGATTGAGTAATCTTGTCTATTCGCGTCAAGAAAGCAGGGGATGGGCGCTCCAATTGCCTATTCTTG
>JBEKCQ010000248.1:0-3588 GCA_050014795.1 Terriglobia bacterium
GTGGGCGCGACATCGAAGTAGTTGATGCCACGGTCGAAGGCCTCGGCCACGATGTTGTTGGCAAACGACTGCTCGGTGTCGGTCACGACAATCCCGCCCAGGGCGATGATGGAAAGCTCGACCCCGGTCTTGCCGAGCCGACGCTTGGGAAACGGCGCGGTGACCGCCCCGCCACCCCGGGCCAACGGTTCGAGGACCTTCTGCGACGCTGCCAGACCTGCCGCTACTGTGCCCTTCTTCAGGAAATCTCGACGATCCATCTGGTTGCCTCCTCGTCAGACACGCTAATGGCTTGGGAAAGCTTTTGCCTCGCCCGCGTACTTATTGTCACATCCCCCCGCGCGCCACGTCAATGCTCGACCGCCACACTCGCTGCTCCGGTCCCGCCCTCTGCGTTTACTTTCGCAGGAGCGCAAAAGTCGGATAAACTCCGTCTTCGATATGCACCTCTCCGCCCTCCGACTGCATTGGGTCCAAGTACCGCTCCACGAGCCTTTCCGAATCTCGAGCGGAGAGGTTTCGGTCAAAGACGCCATCCTGATTGAGCTTGAAGCGCACGGCGCGGCGGGCTGGGGCGAGGCTTCGCCCATGGCGGGCGTGTTCTACTCCGCTGAGACCCCGGAAAGTACTTGGGAATTCCTCCGGAGTCGGCTTGTACCCAGCTTCCTCGCCGAACCTGAACTCGACCCACGGCGGTGTTCTGACCGCCTCGCCGATTTTCCGGGCGAGCCTTTTGCCAAGGCCGGACTGGAAGGCGCGGTCTGGGACCTCTGGGCGAACGAGCGTTCACAGCCGCTGTGGACGGCGCTGGGCGGCGAACAACGCGCCATCCCCTCAGGCGCGGCCATCGGCCTGATGCCCACCCTTGCGGAACTCCTCGACCGCGTGGAGCGTTTTCTGGCTGAGGGCTACCGCCGCATCAAAATCAAGATTGAGCCGGACTGCGACGTAGAACTGGTACGAGCGATTCGCGAACGCTTCGGAGATATTCCCCTGATGGTGGACGCGAACGCCGCCTACCGGCTCGAAGACTGGCCCATCTTCGCGGAACTCGACCGGTTCAGCTTGATGATGATCGAGCAGCCTTTGGCGCGCGCGGCGCTTGAGGAGCAGGCAGAGCTACAACGCCGCTTGCGGACGCCCCTCTGCCTGGACGAATCCGCCGAAAGCCTCGCGGCGATTCAAGCCATCGTGCGACTGAAGAGCGCGCGCATCCTGAACATCAAGGTGCAGCGGATGGGCGGGCTCTGGCTGGCACGCCAGGCGCACGACGCTGCGCAGGCCGCCGGCATCCCCTGCTGGCTCGGCACCATGCCGGAGTTGGGAATTGCCTCAGCCCAGGGCTTACACCTCGGCACGTTGCCGAACTTCGTGCTTCCCACGGACGTAGAAGCTTCCGCTCGGTGGTACGTGGATGATATTATCGCGCCACCCATCGAGGTCTCGCCGCGAGGCCTGATTCACCTGCCCCAGGGGCCAGGGATGGGTTACACCGTGGACTTGGAGAAAGTAGCGCGCTGCCGAATCCGGCTGGAGGAGTTTCTGCCATGAGTCGCTTGACGACAGGTGAGGTCCAGCATCGGATCCGGCACGGCCTGATTCCCGCCGTGCCGGTCCCGTTTACGGCGAGCGGCCAGATCGACGCCGCAGCGCAAGCACGCTACGTGGCCTGGATGGCCAAGCAGCCCGCAGCCGGGGTGGCCGTATGGGCGCACACGGGCCGCGGCCTGCTTTTGACTCGCGAGCAGCGAATCGAGATCCTGCAAAGTTGGGCCCAGGGACTAGGCGCCGACAAAGTCGTCGTGGCCGGGGTAGGCGGTTCACCCCAACACGCGGAAGACTTCTCCGCCTACATTGCCTCTGCTTTGGAGATGGCCCATGACGCGCTGGACCACGGTGCCCACGCCTTACTGGTTCACCCGCCCCGGCTGTTTCACCATGTGGCCAATAACCGGGATTTGCTCCTCACTTACCACAAGGAAATGGCTTCAGCCGGCGCGCCCCAGTTCTTGTTCTATCTTTACGAAGCGGCCGGAGGGTTTCCTTATTCCGCGGAGCACCTGCGCGAGCTCTTTGCCTTGCCTGAGGTCGTGGGCATCAAGCTCGCCACGCTCGACAGCGTGGTGACCTTTCAGGAAATTGCGAACCTCATGACACACGAGTTCCCACAGAAACTCATCATCACCGGCGAAGACCGTTTCCTGGGTTACAGCCTGATGTGTGGCGCGCAAGCCGCGCTGATCGGCATGGGAGCGGCCTGCACTACTTCACAGCACCACCTGCTGAAAGCCTACTTCGACGGGCACGCCACGGAGTTCCTGGAACTCTCCCGTAAGGTGGACCTCCTCTCGCAGGTGACATTCATTCCTCCCATGGAAGGTTACATCCGGCGGATGCTCTGGGCGCTGGCCCACCAGGGGGTCGTCAGCCGCGACTCCGCCCACGACCCTTGGGGGCCGGCACTGCCGGAAAGCGAATTCATCGAATTGGGGAACACCCTGCGCGCTCTCGGTGAGGTGTAGGGGCACGGGATGCAGCCCTTCCGCGAATTGAAAAATAAATCCGGCGCGGCTACCATCTGACCCGCCATGTGGGAATACCTCCCGCCTAGAATCCGGCTTCGGAGCAAGCCGCGCGTGAGCGCGCAGAACGTACGCCGGCTTGTCGAGGATTTCGAGAAATTCCGCGGCGGACTGCCACGCCCGCTCGAGCCTTACATCCGCGACACTTACGGGATCGACCTGGGCAGCGACTACGGAGGGCTGAAGTTAAAGAACCCCTTCGGCAAAGCTTCCGGCCAGCTTTCGCTCGCCCGCCATCAGGTGGAGAAGGACGCGGAGGCCGGCCTGGGGTTTGTGGTGTTGAAGACGGTCATCGCCCAGGACCGCGCGGGCGAGCAAACGATGGGGGAGTGGGCCATCCCGGAGACGCGGATGCTAGTCGAGCGCATTCGTGGCCGTAGCGGCGTGGAAGGCTGGACGGTTACCTGGAAGGGCCGCGGCTGGTTTGATACCTTCCAGGCCTACCTGAATCTCTTCGACGAGGCGTTGAGCGTAGCCGACGCCGTTGGCATGCCTGTGGCGCCTTCGGTCAAGTATCATCTCCCCACGCCGAAGGAGAGTTCCTGGAAAGAGGAGGAATACACCTTCACCACAGGCGCGCTGGTCGAAGTCTGGAACCGGCATCATGCCAGCCAGCCGATGCCGCTCGAAAAGGACTTCAGCCCGACGCTGGCGGGCTCAGAGCGAGCGGCCCAGCAGGAGAAAATCCTGGAATGGCTAACCACGGTCCCGCGTCTGATTCACCGCGCCGCACCCGGGAAGGTCTCAGTGGGCCTGAAGATGTTCAACACGCTTTTCGAGGACAGCTTTCAGCTCCAGATGCTGGAGGCCGGGCTGATTTCCTCATCTACGCCAATCGCCTGTTCGATCCGGCGAAGCAGTTTGAGGACAAGGTGGGGGTGGCTTACGGTGGACCAGACTTGAGTGACCGCAACCTCGCCGTGCTGGAAGAATTCCTCTCCGCCCCATCCACGCAACGGCCCGGCTTGGCCGGCGAGCACGTCGGCCCTGCGCTGCTCCCGGTGAG
>JBEKCQ010000249.1:0-3381 GCA_050014795.1 Terriglobia bacterium
GTGTTGGTATCATAGGCCGAGATTTCAAATCCGTGGCCGTGAGTGATGGCGTCGCAGGGGCAGGCCTCGACGCAGTAGCCGCAGAAGATGCAGCGGTTGTAGTCGATGTTGTAAACCTTGGCGTAGCGCTCGGCAGCGCTGATGCGGTCCTTGGCGGTGTTCTCCGTGGCCTCGATGTAGATGCAGTTCGAGGGGCAAGCCGCCGCGCACAGAAAACAGGCCACGCATTTTTCCAGCCCGTTCTCGTCGCGCCGCAGAACGTGCAGGCCGCGATAGCGGTCCTCGAAATGGACGGGTTCGTCCGGATAGTTCTCCGTCACCGTGGGTCGCAGCATGGTCTTGAACGTGACGGAGAAACCCTTGGCCAGCGCCACGGCAGAATCGGTAATCTCCCGCAAGAGGTTCGGCATAAGACCCAGAGGCGCCAGTATAGACGACCCACTACCCCCGGTCAATCTTGCCCTGACAGCACGAGCGCTTGCGAAAGCCGGCCCTCGGAATCGCGATGCCCCGCCGCATACCTCGCGCCGCCCGCGGCCTCCACGCCCTGCCACGGGAGGCGCCGGAAAAGCTCTACCTAAGCTATCAACATAGCCAACCGAAAAGCGACCATCGTCCATCTTCAGTTTTGAGTTCAGCTTCGCTTTTTTGCCAAAGCTGGTATGTGATAGAAGAAAGGGCACATACCAGCTTCGCTTCGCGAAAATGGCCATTCTTTGTTTTCAATAACATACCAGCTTCGGTCCGTCTGTGGAAAACGTAACTGGCTCATTTTCTAGCACATACCAGCTCCGCTGTCGCATATCCGTATTTATAGGCACAGCGGATTTGCGGGGCATTTTCAGCGCTCCCGCGTGCCAACTGCTTGCTTCCGCGCTGCGTCCGCTCTCCTCGATTGCCACTCCGCGCCCGGCGTCAGCATGCCCAGTGCTCCCACATTCAGATACCGTAGTCTATCACACTTGTCCTCAAAAGTCAAGAGAAAAATGCGCGGGGGTGATGTCAAGCTGTTTGAGTAAAAAGGCGGAGGGTGCGGTTCCACCATTGTTCGTTGCAGCGGTGGAAGATCGAGAAAATGATGCGGTCGCCGCTGGCGGCACCGACGAAGCAGACCATGGGTCGGGTGCGACGCCGCACTTCCACAAAGCACCTTGCAGTGACATTGGTGGTGCGCAGCCTGCGCCACAGGTGCCGAGGGAATTGGATGAAGGTGAGCAGTTCCGGCAAGTCCTCCCCCAGCTTCCTTACCATGGTGGGGTAGACGGCTTGCCCGTGCAACCGGAGCCCGGGCGGGAGAATCCAATGGGAAGTGAAGGCGCTTGCCAGGACCTGGGAGACGGGGTAGATTGGACCTAGTAGCGGCTGCACGGCGCCGCGGCTGGAGCGGCGATGCCTCAGCGCGGTCGGTGGTGCGCGCTCCGCGCATTTGGCGGGGCGTGCGAATGGGAAAGTGTAAGGAGTAGTGTTCCATGAGAAAACAGGTCTGGCTTGTGGGGGGCATTCTCGCGGTGGCAGCGCTTTTCCCTGCCCTGGCCATCTCGGCCGACGAGGACACCCTCACCTTGCCGGCGGGCAGCACCCTCCAGGTGCGCTTGATGACCACCCTGAGTACGCGCACCAACCGGGATGGCGACCCGTTCTCCGGGAGAGTGGTGGAGCCCATCATTTACGAAGGCGAGGAGGTGGTCCCGGCGGGCAGCGTTCTGGAAGGCCGCGTGGCCTACGTGAAGGACGCGGGGCGCGTCAAAGGCGTGGGAGAAATGCGTCTGGTGGCGGAGACCATTACCACCCCAGGGGACGTGAAGTTCTCACTCGTGGCCGGGCTGCAAGATGCTCAGGGCGCTGAGGGCGCCAGGGTGAAAGACGAGGAGGGGACCATCAAGGGCTCCGGTAAGAGCACGAAAGGCGGCGCCATCGAAAGCGGCGTCGGCGCCGGCACGGGGGCGGCGGTCGGGGCGATCGGAGCCGGAGGCTCAGGCGCTCTATATGGCGCGGGCATCGGCGCTGCCGCCGGTCTCATTCACACTCTTCTCAAGAAGCACAAAGGCGTCATCCTGCCCCAGGGCACCGAGCTGACCTTCGTGATCGAACGGACCACGACCGCAAAGCGCGTGCCGCGACCTCCAAAAGCGGAATGACATCGCCTCGCAAAGAGCGGTGCAGCAGCTGCGCGCTTTGAATCTGGGGTGATCTTGTGATCATAAGGTGGTACAAGTTCAACTGCCCAGGTTGCGGCTGCGTATTTCGGGAATCGCTCAGTCCCTATCTCCTAGGTCCGGGAACGCGTGACTGCCCGTGGTGTTTGCGTCAAGTCCAGGACGGATCAAGAGAGTGGGCGGAGATGAGTTGGCGCGAAAAGTTCGAGCATTTCTTCCCCACCACTGTCTTGGGCTTTATCGGGGGCGGAATTCTGGCCGGAGCCGCTGTGGTGAAATTGATGTCAGAAGAGGGTGAGCTGATAGACGCGCTAGGGTTCGGCCTGTTCGGCTTTGCCCTCATCACCGTGTGGTTCATACCACATTTCTTCAAACGCAGCCGAGAGGTAAGAAATTCGCGCTCCCGGTACATTCCGCCAAACCCACCCCCTATTGGCTGAGTCCTGTCTTCTGACTTCTGACTCCTGACTTCTTCACACCGCCTCATTCACCATCGTGACTTTCTCGAACCGGCAGAAGCGCGCCAAGTCCTTGGTGAGATCGCCGTAAGCCGTCACCCGGTGCAAGCCGCTCGACCAATTCTTCCACAGCTTCTCGGCATCCCCGTCCAGTCTCACCGTGATTTTCGTGCGGCAGCCGCGGTCCAGGTCAGGAGCATCGATGACTTCGCCCGTAAAGTACAGCAAGCGGTCAGTTCCCACCAACGTCGCCTGCGTCACTTTCTGGCCCACGCGCATCCACGCCTGGGGGACCACGCCTTCCTGGCGTTCCATCACCGTGCGTATCGTGTAAGGGGCCGCTGGCTTGTCCGGACCGTCCATCTTGGGCGTGCCCATGCAGTGCGCCAGAATGATGCCATTCTTCGACTCATCCATGGTCGGATCGCTGATGAAGCCCGGAACTCCTGCCAGACCTTGGAATATGATGTGGGTCATGGCCGAATGCAGATCCGATTCACAGATGCCACCCCACCCCAGGTTGTTCAGCCGGGCAAATCCGAGGCAGGGGTAGGCCGGAAGCTTGATGGTTCGGTCCCACATGGTGCCGTAGCAATCCACGGTCAGCACGGTGGCGTCTTCTTCCTCCAGCATTCGTTCGAACGCCAGCGCCAGCTTGCAGGACTTCACGATGTCTTCTCGAGAAGGTTCGACCACCTTCACGGCGCCTTGAATCCACCGGTCAGCCTCGGCCCTGGCATCGCTGTCGCTTACCGCAGCATAGGCCC
>JBEKCQ010000250.1:0-3338 GCA_050014795.1 Terriglobia bacterium
TAAATTTTACCTGTAGCCTATAGAGCGCATCTCGTGAACGATCCGCCGGCGCAAGTCTTTGAAACTCTGGGCTTCGGGCTGGCTGCGACAAAAGAGGGCTTGTCCCGGAGTGCCGCAACTGATACAAAACGCTCAGCAAACTTCGAGCTAGCCGGAGGCTGCCCGCCATGAGTCTCAAGAGCCTTGTTCTGGTCGGCGCGGGGTTACTGGCGCTGAGCGCTCCAGCCGCCGCGGCCCCAGGTGTCCCGCAATGGGCGCGCTTCGAGGCACAGTTCACCAGCGCGGCGGAATATGAGAACCCTGTTCAGGACGTGCAGTTGGAGGTCGAATTCACCTCCGCCCGCGGCAACAAACAAACCGTTCTGGCCTTCTGGGATGGCGGGAAGACTTGGAAGGTCCGCTTCTCCCCCGACGAGACGGGGAAATGGACCTACCGCACCCGCTGCTCACGCGAAGCAGACGCTGGACTGAACCATCAGGCGGGCGAATTCATCTCGGTCCCGTACACGGGAACGAATCCACTCTACCGGCACGGAGCTATTCGGGTGGCGGACGACCGTCGCTATCTGGTCCACGCAGATGGCACGCCCTTCTTCTGGTTGTCCGACACCGCCTGGAACGGAGCTCTCAAGTCGGATGCCCGGAGCTGGCAGAACTATCTGCGAGACCGCGCCGGCAAGGGATTCACCGCCGTCCAATTCGTCACCACGCAGTGGCTCGCGGCCGCCGGAAACGCTGATCTGCGGCTTGCCTACCTCGGTCGGGAGAAGATTTGGATTGACCCGGTGTTTTACCAGTGGATGGACGAGCGCATTGACGCTCTGAACGATCTGGGTCTGGTGGCGGCGCCGGTGCTCATCTGGGCGGCGCATTGGAACCAGCGGACGCTCGATTTGAATCCCGGCACATCTCTCCCCGATGATCAAGTGATCGTCCTGGCGCGCTACATGGTAGCGCGTTACGGAGCGCACCACGTGATCTGGATTCTCGCCGGGGACAGCGACTATCGGGGCGAGCGGGCCGAGCGCTGGAAGAAGATTGGGCGAGCCGTTTTCGGCGAACATCCCAACCGGCTGGCGACGATGCATCCCGCGGGCCAAGAGTGGGTAGCGGACGAATTTCGTCACGAGCCCTGGTTCAGCTTCATCGGTTATCAGAGCGGCCACGGCGACAGTGCCGAGGCCATGCGCTGGCTCACGGAAGGCCCGCCCAGTCAGGACTGGGACACGGAACCGCATCATCCCATCATCAATCTGGAACCCAACTATGAAGGCCACAAGGGCTACACCCATCGGAAGCCCTTTGACGCTCATGCGGTGCGGCGCGCGGCGTACTGGAGCCTGCTGGTGTCGCCGCCGGCGGGGGTCAGCTACGGAGGGCACGGCATCTGGAGTTGGGAACTCAAGCCCAACGAGCCCATGAACCACGCCGGGACCGGAGTCTCGCCGCCTTGGTACGAGGCGATTCAGATGCCCGGCAGCACAAGCATGAAGCATCTCAAGGCGCTGTTCACGTCGCTTGAGTGGTGGCGGCTGCGTCCGGCGCCGGAACTGCTGATTGAGCAGCCGGGAGCCAACGACCCGAGCCGGTTTGTGGCGGTGGCCAAGGCAGAAGATGGCGCCTGGGCTCTGGCTTATCTTCCGGCGGGCGGCAGCATCGCGTTGCGGACCGAGCAACTCAAAACGGTTGAACTGGCCCGCTGGTTCAACCCGCGAGCCGGCACCTGGCACAGTTCTGTCGCGGTGGCGCAGAGCCCGGCTCAGTTCACGGCCCCGGACGCAGAAGACTGGGTGTTGTGGATCGGTGGCAAGCCGGTGCCGACAGGCGGAAAGCGATAGGAGCGCCTGCTTTGGAATGTGGAGAACGGCCCGGAGGCGAGCGAGGCCCGGCCGAGATGTGTCGGGCCGTCTCACGCCAGCGGCTAGCGGCGAATTTCTCTAATGAGATCAACCTGAGGGACTGACATGGCGAGCCAAACAAAACGGTCAGAGCTTCAGCGAGCATTCGTTATCGGATTGTTGATGGTCTTTATGCTTCCGGCGGGGGCGTGGGCGGCAGACGACGGCACCATCGTCGTGCACACGGGTCAAGTGGTCCAGCCGCGGTTTGCCGGCGTGGGTTTCCACACCTCGTGGCACCCGACCACACGCGAGCACTTCGAGCAGGTCCTCGGGAAGCGGTGGCGGGAGTTGTCGCCGAGGTTCGCCCGTGTGACCCATTCCTGGGCCCAGGGACAACCCGGAGTCAGCGACCCGAAAGCGCTGGAGGCGCTGGCGCGGTACCTTACCTTCATGAAGCGGGATACGGCGACCGAAGTGTACCTGACCACCATGGGCCCGGGCGAAGCTCCCGCCGGCCCGGAACGCGACACCTACGCTTCGACTGTGGCCAGCGACTTGGAGTATCTCATCAGCAACGGCGCGACCAACGTGAAGTACTACTGCTTTACCAATGAGCTCTCGCTCAAAGAGTGGGCGGACATGAGGAACGACCTCCCGATGTTCCGCGACTATCAGCAGCGGATCTACAACGAGCTGCAGCGACGCCATCTGGATGTGAAGCTGCTGGCGACGGACGCGTCTCCCGTCGCTTACTGGCACACGTTGAGGTGGGCGGCGGAGAACATGGACGACATCACCGGTGTGTACGGGGCCCACCATTACCTGGAGACGGACGATCCAGCGGACATGAACTTCTATTCCTGGTTTCTGGGAAGGTGCTCATGGGCCACTGACCTGGCACGGAAGAAAGGTAAGAACTTCATCCTGGGCGAATTCGGGTCCCGGCAGTACTTCGACAAGAAGTATGGCTACCGCTGGGATACGTGCCTGCACTACGGCACGCCACGGGAACCCATGGCCGCGTTGCAGGTGGCGGAGGCGGCGCTGGCGGCCATCAACGGCGGCGTTTACGCCATGGGCTACTGGACTTTCACGGATTATCCCGAGTGGTCCGACGAGCCGTATATCAACCAATGGGGCGTGTTCAAGTGGGCCACCAATGGCTCCGAGACCCGCGCGCCCTATTACTCCTACGGGCTGCTGACGAAGTTCTTTGGCGGGCCGGCGACGGTGTTTCGCGTCGAGGCACGCGATCCGAATTTGCGCGTGGCCGCCATGCGACATCAGGATCGGGACACCTGGAGCATCGCGGTCATCAACCGCAACCCGGGACCGGTGAAGATCGCGCTACGCCTGGAGGGCGCGCCGCTCGCCGCGGACTTCCGCAAGTATGTTTACGATCCGGCGAACGTGCCCAAGACCGAAGATGGCGATCTGCAGCAACCCGCCGGGAAGGTCGCGATGCGCCAAGGAGAGTTCGAGGACACGGTCGGCCCC
>JBEKCQ010000251.1:0-3204 GCA_050014795.1 Terriglobia bacterium
CGCTTGTTCCTTGCCTCCTGCGAGCATTTCACGATTGGGCTTGTGGCAGTGTTGCCCCTGTTTGGCCAGCCATTGCCCGCGCCGGTTTCGGACACGGCACAAGCTAACGCGAGTGCTCTCCCTCAACCGATGAATTGGACCGCTGCCGAAGACCATCAGAACATGATGGATCAGCTCGGCATCAAGAACCTCCGCCCGGGCCCCAGCGGCAACGAGAGTGCACCCAATCACGCCAACTACGACGAGTCGAAGGCTAATCCTTTCCCGAATCTGCCCGATGCCCTGACATTGAAGAACGGCAAGAAAGTTACTACGGCGAGAATGTGGTGGAAGCGGCGCCGCCCCGAGATCGTCGAGGATTTCGAGCGCGAGGTGTATGGCCGTGTTCCCAAGAACGTGCCTAAAGTCACGTGGACGGTTAGCAACACGGTAAACGCGATGGTCGGTAACCGCGCGGTGGTCGGGAAGCAGCTCGCCGGGCATGTGGATAATGCGTCGTACCCGCTGATCCACGTCGATATTCAGATGACACTGGTGACGCCGGCCGATGTAACTGGTCCGGTTCCAGTGATGATGATGTTCGGCCGCGGCGGACTGCCGCAAGCCATAGGGGAGGCCGCACGCGCCCCGCGTAGCGGCGCCGATGGTTCCGCGGGGGGCGATCCACCCCCCACTCAACAACTGATTGCCGACGGCTGGGGTTATGCATCCATCAACCCTGCCAGTATTCAAGCTGACAACGGTGCGGGGTTGACCAGAGGCATCATCGGGCTGGTCAACAAGGGCCAATCTCGCAAGCCGGACGACTGGGGCGCCTTGCGGGCTTGGGCCTGGGGCGCCTCCCGCGGGCTGGATTATCTCGAAACCGATAAAGCCGTAGACGCCAAGCATGTCGGAATTGAAGGTGTTTCCCGCTTCGGCAAGGCCGCCCTGGTCACGATGGCGTTCGACACTCGCTTTGCGGTTGTTCTCGTCGGTTCTTCCGGCGAGGGCGGCGCCAAACTGCATCGCCGCAATTGGGGAGAAGCAGTGGAAAACCTCACGGGGTCGGGAGAGTACCATTGGATGGCCGGCAACTTCCTGAAGTATGGCGCCGCCGAAGCCACCTTTGGCAGCAAAAACGCCGGCGATCTACCTGTGGATGCTCATGAGCTGATCGCCTTATGCGCGCCCCGCTTGACGTTCATAAGTTACGGCGTGCCGGAGAGGGGCGATGCGAAATGGCTCGACCACCAGGGCAGCTACATGGCGACCGTAGCCGCCGGGCCAGTATTCAGGCTCTTGGGCGCCAAAGATCTGGGGACCTCAGACGACTATCGCACCGAAAAGATGCCGCCGGTCAATGTGGGCTTGCTCGACGGCCAGCTCGCTTGGCGTCAGCATGACGGTGGACACACGGACGGACCTAATTGGAAGTACTTCCTTGCCTGGGCCGACAAGTTCTTCAACCGCACGTCGGCGACTGCCTCGACGCTGGTGGTCACTCCGGGCTCCGCGCCGGTTCCGGCCGATCAACCTGCTCCCCGAGCCGACCAGAACTCTCTCATCGCTCATGCCCAGTTATTGGAGAAGGCCAGGAAAGGTCGCATCGACATCTATTTCGAGGGCGACTCCATCACGCGCCGCTGGGGAGCTACCGACTACCCGGAATTGCTGGCCCACTGGAAGCAGAACTTCTTCGGCTGGAACGCGGCTAATTTCGGATGGGGCGCCGATAAGACTCAGAACATCCTCTGGCG
Source organism: Terriglobia bacterium (assembly GCA_050014795.1). Taxonomy (GTDB): domain Bacteria; phylum Acidobacteriota; class Terriglobia; order UBA7540; family UBA7540; genus JALHUF01. The sequence goes on from JBEKCQ010000251.1 coordinate 1,740, forward strand.
CCTCAACAACGGGGAACTGGATGGGGTCAATCCGAAAGCCATAGTCCTACTCGCTGGCACGAATGACGTCGGCAATACGATGCCCCAGGAGGGCGATAGCGTCAAAGTGGAGGAAATCACCAAGGGCCTTCAGGCGATTCTACGAGTCTTGCAGACAAAGGCTCCCAACGCCACCATCATCGTGACGGCTGTTTTCCCTCGCAACGACAATATGGCCGTGATGACAACGATCAACAAGGTGAATCAGAATCTGGCCAAACTCGCTGACGGCAAGAGAATCCGCTATCTGAATATCAATGACCAGCTGGCGGATCCCGGAGGCAAGCTGTTCGATGGCATGATGAACGCCGGCGACAAACTTCATCCCACGATCAAGGGCTACCAGGTCTGGGCAGATGCATTGAAGCCCATCTTCACCGAACTGCTCGGCCCTCCCGGAAGGGAGGACCACGCGCCGCCCCCCACAGGTGATCCCAGCGCCCGACGCTGAACCCGCAGGGGCAATCCGCAGCGGCTAGCGCGGACCTGACTTGTAGGTCTGCGGCTTGCTTAAGAGGGTAGCGCAGAGTCCGGCTTTTCGAACTCTGCGGTTCTCTCGATCAGAAGTGCCGCAGAGCAAGGTAGCGCAGACTTCAGTTCTTCGAAGTCTGCGGTTCTTCTGAGACGCGAAACTCTGCGCTACCTTGCCCCAATGGCATACCGAGGAAGCGTCTCAGGGGCCGACCCTGGAGTCACGTTACGGGACATCGCCTTTGCTGGCACGCCAGAGGATGGCGTTCAGCCGTGCTACGGCGTCGGCGTTGAACGCCGGCTGGTCGCCCTTGGCCGAAAACTATGGCGCCATCACGGCGGCCCGGGCGTCGTTATCAATGATGGGGGGCACCCGCAGGAGGCCTTCCATCGTATTGACCATGGTGACGGTGGTGTAGACCCATACATCCAGTTCCGACGATCAGAAGCAGCAGTGTTACAATCAGAATCAGCCGTTTCATTTTGAGCTCCTTTTTGCCCGCGAAGGCGGGAGACCGTCATCCGCTTCCTCACCAGATCCTGGCTGGCAGCGCGACGCGCACTGTTCATCCACGAATCACGCGTACGCGAGCCGCGCCCGGCCTCGGCTCGTCCTCCGCCAGCACCACCAATAAATCCAACCTGGCGGGTGGCAAGTGAATTGCCAATCAGGGCTCCCAGCCAGAAATCTTTCGCCGTTGTTTTGTAGTGGTTAGAGGTGGTATGCCTAGCCTACCGGAGCACGGGGACGGACGCCGGCCCATCTCAGCCAGTCGCTGGCCGACTTCGGCCAGTTTGGTGCCAGCCTTGCTACCCCCACGGACATCGGATTCCGCGTCCTAAGAGCGGTGCTTACGGCACCCTCGAGAGCCAAAGGGGGCAGAAATCACTTTGCTCAGACCCATATGGCTGCAGTTCCCCAAAGGTGCTAAGCAGGTAGCCACGACGAGCGCTC
>JBEKCQ010000252.1:0-3176 GCA_050014795.1 Terriglobia bacterium
AATCGCAACGGCCACCGGATCATCGCGCACGGCGGTGACACGATGTACTTCCACAGCGACCTGTATCTCATCCCTGATGTGCAGGTGGGGCTCTTCATGTCTTACAACAGCGCCGGCAAGGGTGAAATCGACCCGCGCGCTGCCGTGTTCGAGAAGTTCATGGATCGGTATTTTCCCGATCCGGCGCCGCCCCAGGCCACACTGGCGAGCGCGGCGCAGGACGCCAAGACGGTGACTGGACACTACCTCGGCAGTCGCCGCGCCGAGACCACGATCCTCAGCCTACTCTCGGCCTTCGACCAGCTGAAGGTGAGCGCTAATTCCGACGGCACCATCAGTGCGGACGCCCTCAAGAGTTACAGCGGGCAGCCGAAGCACTTGCGGGAGGTAGGTCCGCTGCTGTTCCAGGATGTGAATGGCAGCGATCGCGTGGCTTTCACCCGAGATGCATCCGGCCGTCTCGTGCTGGCACCGGATTTTCCGATCCTCATCTTCGAACGCGTGCCCTGGTACAAGAACGCTTATCTAAACCAGGGCGTTTTCTGTGGCAGCCTTGCCGTCTTTGGCCTGGCCCTTCTGTTCTGGCCGTTCGGGGCCGGGATCCGTTGGCATTACGGGAGAAAGCTCGATCTGAGCTTGCCGGAGCGCAGGATGAGACTTTGGGCTCGGCTCGTCTGCCTGATCGATCTGGTCTTTCTGCTGGCCTGGGTCGCCTACGGGAGCTTCGCCGAGAAGAATCTCAGCCTCTTATCCGATTCCTTCGATCCCTGGATGCGCGCCATGGAGTTACTGGGCTTCCTCGGCGCACTCGGGACCCTGGTGGCCCTCTACAACTGCGTCAAAGCGTGGGGGAACCCGAGCCGCTGGTTCTGGAGCAAGGTTGGAGAAGCGCTGATCGCGCTCGCCTGCCTCGGCCTTACTTGGTTCGTGTTCCAGTGGCACATGCTGGCCTTGAGCCTCAAGTACTGAGTCGCCCGTGGGTGCAGGGCCATGAGGACGGCGAGAGCATGGAGACTTGTGGGGCGTTCATGCCGCTTTCTGCTCCTTTTGCTGACAACAGGTCGGAACGCCCGATGCCATCTCCGAAAGACGTCTTCTGGGACTTGTAGCAGCATCCGACATCGGCGTTGGGCACGACGCAATTTGGGAAGACGAATCGAAAATCACGGTTAAATCACCGTAGAAACCGAGTTGGCCGTCGGCGAAGGCACGCTTAAGAGGAGCGACGAACTTGCCGCGGAAGACTCGACGCAGCACCTTCACGGGAAGGAAGAAGCGATGGCGCGGGTGGATCCAGATTCAGCAAGGCGAAGAAACAAGGCCCGTAACTTGTTGAAAGGAATGGTACGCCCGGGGTGATTCGAACACCCGACCCCTTGCTTCGTAGGCAAGTGCTCTATCCAGCTGAGCTACGGGCGCACAAAGAAACCGCGGCTTCGCCGAGAATCCGGCGCTCCTCCGGTACGGGGAAATCGGCATCCATCACCGGAAGACCGCGACCTGACCAGAGTTTAGTTTTGCATGGGGCGGGCCATATGTCAACCGGCCACCGCGGTCGCAGCCGGAAGCCCTAGACTCTCTGTTTTCGCTGACCCGCCGTATCCTTTCCCTGGACGCCGGCAGCCTGAGGACCGGCTAGTTAGTCTCATCCCGGCCGTGGGTGACGCGGGCCAAGTCGATGCGAGTGCCCGAGCCAGTGTGGCGCAGCGCCACAATTTTTTCCTGGTCGCGGCGCTTGATTTCAAAGACCGTTTTCCCCTCGTGGTTCCTTTCAGTGAACTTGGTCACCTCGCTGCCCAGACGGTTCTTGTAGAACTCCTTGACTTTCTCGAGTTCGTCCGGTGTCTCGAATACGGCCGCGAGTACGCGCACGCTCTCCTCGCCGGGGAGATCAAGGTCGACTTTGGCGCCTTCTTTCTTCATCCGCGTCGCGCCCGGGTACACCGGCAAGCCCAGACGTCCCTCGTCCACCTCACCCCCAACGTCCAGCGAGCCCACGGGTGTCTTGATGGCAATCGCCTTATTGCCCCCTCCACTGTCCTCCACTTGAACTTTCACGCTGCGGGAAAGAAACCGCAAACCCACCCAAACGGCCAGGCCGCAAACCATGACAATCAACGCCAGAGTCAGCAGCGCGATGGCCACAACGTGGCTACCCGTGCGGGGCGGCTGGGGCGGGACGGGTGCCCGCGGCGGTGTACCCATGGAACCCTCTTCCGGGGTGTTTCATGCCCTAGGACGAATCGCTAGTTCACATCCCCCTCGGCATTTTCGATGCGGACAAGGTCGATCTCTGTGACAGAGTCGACGGTCTTGATCTGCACAACCTTAGTCAAGGGCTTACGCTTGATTTCGAACGCCGTCCCTCCGTCGTCCGTCTTCTCGATGTATTTCGTCACATCCTTACCCAGTTTCTTTCTGTAGAACTCCCGCACTTTCTCAATTGAGTCCGGGGTCTGGAATTTCGCGACCACAAAGCGAACGCTGGGCTCCCCCTTGATGCTCAAGTCCAGGGTCAACGAGCCTGGGGCCTCGCCCTCGAGGAATCTAGCTCCGGGATAGAACGGCAAGCCCAAGCGAGACGGGTTCACCGTCACGGACGTTTCGAAGGAGCCCCAAGGAGTTTTGATCGAGATCTCCTTCTTTTCTGACTCGGTGGCTGGTTTTTGGGGCGCTGCAAACAAAGGTTGACTGTCCAGCCGATTTGCGGCTATGGCGGCGATCAAGACGACCCCGGAGAAGACCATCCGGCGGCAGGCAGAATTCGACATGTTCTCGTTCCTCCTGGGGCGCTCTCAGCTCTATTTGAGACTACGAATCCGGCGAGAGCAAAGTTCCACAAAGCTCCTTTTCCATCGCCCTGGGGGATCGCTAGCAGAACCGCACTTTCACGTCGGCCCTCTTCGAGAGGTGGATGCTGTCGATGACGCGGACGCGCCGCGTGCTGAGCGTCATCAGCGGGGACTGCGTGCGGACGCCGTCGCCGAAAAAGCGCACGCCTTTGAGCGAGCTGCCCTCGCTCAGGCCGGACTATTCACCGCCTCAAACATCGCCACGATGTTCTCCGGCGGGACATTCGCCAGGATGTTGTGCACCTGCTGGAAGACAAATCCTCCGCCCGGGCTGAGAATCCCGACCTGCTCTTGCACGTGCTGCTTGACCCTTTCCGGCGTCTC
>JBEKCQ010000253.1:0-3135 GCA_050014795.1 Terriglobia bacterium
CAAGCCGGGGGCGTCACCTCCGCCGTTGACTAGCCCGATTGTTCCCAGTGTGCTCATCGGCGGACCCTCTTTCCTGCCGAGTCAAGGCGGCAGCGCGCGAATGCAAAGAAAATCCCAAAACCTTGACCGCCATTCTACACTATCTGCTTTGACGTCGTGCCGGGACACACTGACCGCTGTCGCGGCGTTCGGCGCCTGCCCCGCCCCGCGGGGAGCGCCGAAGCCATTGCTGATCAAGAACGCCGGTCATAGACCGGCGCTACAAAAGGGACCTGTCACACCCGCGCGGCGAGGAGGCGATACGAAGGCCGAACGATTTTTCATTCCTGGTCCCGCTGGACGGCTCGAGGCTGTGCTCGAGTTCGAACCCAAGGCCCCCGCGCGGGCCGTAGCCCTTGTGTGTCATCCTCACCCGCTATATGGCGGCACGATGCGCAATAAGGTGGTCTATCGTGCCACGAAGGCCGCCTTGCAAGCCGGCCTGCCAACGTTGCGGTTCAACTTTCGCGGCGTCGGAAAGAGCCAGGGAGAATTCGCCAAGGGCCTTGGCGAACGCGACGATGCGCACGCCGCTCTCGATTTCCTGGCGGGAAGATTTCACGGCCTTCCGGTGGCGATGATAGGCTTCTCTTTCGGAGCCGTGGTGGGACTGCTCGCCGGCGCCGCCGACCCGCGTGTGGGCGCGCTGGTGGGTCTCGGCGTGCCTGCCGGCTCGGCCGATTTGAGTTTTCTGCGCGGTGTCTCGAAGCCCAAGCTTATCGTCCAGGGAACGGAGGATTTCTTCGGGCCGCGCGCGCAGGTTGAGGCGCTCTTCGCCACCCTCGCCGAGCCCAAGCTCCTCCATTGGGTCGAGGGTGCCGACCATTTCTTCACCGGCAGGCTCGACGAGGTCCAGGCAGCCGTTCGCGAGTTCTTGATGATGCGCTTGTAGAGACGGCCCGGTGGGCTGTCTCGGAGACGTTTTACCGGAACGTCTCTACGGGGGCCGCATCGCACAAAGGAGCGTGTAGCGCGGAGTTGTTCTCTAACTCCGCGGCTTTTTGTAGTGGCGGTCTGCGACCGCCGCCTCAGTCCGGCGCTCATAGAGCGCCGCTGCACAACCCAAAGGAGCACGCATGGGAGAAGTCGAAGGCAAAGAAGGCGAACCACTCTACTGTCCCGAATGCCAGCAAGAGGTGAAAGATCCACTGGTCTGCGGCGATTGCGGCGCCGTCCTCTGCCGCCAGTGCGGCGCGCCGCTCGAGAAGGTGGATGAGTTGGGAATGGGGTGAAGAACGTCAGTGGTCAGTGGTCAGTGGCCAGTGGTCAGCTGAACGCGCCGCGCTCTAATTCAGGGCAACTCGACGTCGAGGGCGTAGATTTCCTGTGTGCCAATGTCGCGCAGAAGTAAGGGCGGGCCGCAGGGTTACAGAGCGAACCCTGCGCTGCAACTATCGGTCCACGTCTTCCAGCATCCAGATGTTGCCTGTGACTTCCGTAACGGGCACGACAAGACGGTCTTGGGCGACCGAGATTTCCTGGAGTCCCTGCACCATTTGCGCGGGGCTTTCGAAAGATGTCACCCGGAAGGGTTCTCCGACGGGCTCCCCCTTCGCTGGATTGACGCGGATTCCCCACACGTTCATGAAACCACTGCGGGAGGAGAGGAAGTAAATCGTCTTTCCGTCGGGAGACCAGCGGGGCTTGTCATCCCAGTACTTCCCCTCGGTGAGGGGTGTCCACGGGCCGCCTGAGGCAGGCACTACGCCGATGGTAGAAATCCCCACACCGGTCGCCTTTTCCGCGTTGACGGCAATCCAGCGCCCATCGGGAGAGTAGTTGGCCTGATAGAGGTTGTGCTCCGAATCGTAAGCCAGCACGCGGGCCTGAGTTTCCGCATGGGGGGCAGCGGATAATGGCATCAAGCAGGGCGTCCATCGCGCCGGTGTTCCGGGGAAACATTCTGTTAAAATCGATTGGCCATCTGGAGACCAATCATAGGCCTCTGGCCCCCCGCGCGACGGAGTTGGGGAGGTTAGCACCTCTTCGGCACCGCCTCCGCTGGGGAGGACTACTAACGACCCCTGCTGCGCGGCGGGATCCCAATGGTAGTAGGCCAGGCGCGCGCCATCGTGCGACCAGCGCGGAGAACGCCAGCGCGACGCGCCGGCCGCCAGCAGCGTTTCACGGCCATCCGGTAGAGACTTCTCCCACAGTTCCCACTTGCCGGCACGATTCGCAACGAACGCCAGTTTCTTGCCGTCGCGTGACAGAGCTGGGTAAGAGGCGTCTACTCCCGCAGCGGATATTGGCTGGCCCTCTCCGAGGATTTTGCCTACTGTGGCATCGAAGGGCAGTGACCAGATGCGAGTCCGCTCCGGGTGCGTGGCAAAAGCGAGCTCCTTGCCGGCCTTGGAGAGCGTCATTTCCGTGTCCGGCCCCGGCCCAGTAGTTAGTCGCTCCGTTTGCCCCACCACGTGGAAGGTCTCTGGGTCCACGGTGACTTTCCAAAGGTTCCGTACGCCTCGGACAACGGCCTCAAGATAAAGAGTACGGCGCGAGGGCGCCCACAAGTAGGCGTTGCTTCTAAGTGCTGTACGATCGAACAGCTTCTCGGACTCTGGGGTGAACTGCACCTTCACTGGCTTCGCACCGGTCAGGGGTAGGATCCATAAGCCCGGACCCAGTTCACGATGCCATCCCTCGAACGAAACCCGCTGGCCGTCGGGATACCACCCGATTGATCCCACCCAATTGAATTCCGTGAGGCGCTCCGCCAGAACACTGCGCGGCGGGTTGCCATCTAGGGCCACCACGTACATTTTGGGGGCCTGGACAACTCCCTGCAAAAGCGCACTTGAGAACAGGATTTGAGATCCGTCCGGGGACCAGCGGGGGCGATAGCCAAAGGACGACACCTTCCTTTCGTTTCCTCCCAGAGCCGAAACCACAAGCAATCCGCCTCCGTCACGCTCGGAGCGGAACACGATCAGCTTGCCGTCCGGCGACCAGTCGGGTTGCCAGTCGTGTGCGGGGTTGTTCGTGACCTGCACAGGATTGCCTCCGCTGATCTGCTGCACCCAGATGTCGGAGTTGCCGGTGCGGTCGGAACTGTAGGCGATGAATTGCCCGTCGGGTGAGAAGGTTGGACCGCTT
>JBEKCQ010000254.1:0-3128 GCA_050014795.1 Terriglobia bacterium
CTTGAACTCTGTCTATACCTTCCATAGGTAACACTCCTTTCGGTTCCTCCAAGGAACCCCGGCTTGGGAGTGTTACCCCTTTTCCTCAAGAACTACTGCTCATGATCTGGTCGTTAGCCCAAGCAGTTCAATGTCGAGCAGGTGTTCGCTCTGTACGAAAAAGGGGGAGAAAACCTTCAGGGGTCCCCACAAAAGTCCCCACAGTGAAGTAATGGTTGAAGTATGGTCGAGGCAAAGAATACTCGCAAGTTGCACGAATTAAAGGGGATAGATGGTGAGCCGTGAGGGAATCGAACCCCCAACCTACTGATTAAGAGTCAGTTGCTCTACCAATTGAGCTAACGGCCCATCAACAACTTACAGAGACTCGCCTCTGGCATGCACGGGAAAGCGGCGCGGCTTCGGGCACTTTCGGAGTCTCAGCTAGATTTCGTATCACCCTGGCTCTGGGGGCCTCAAGCACATCAACCACCTGCTCCGAGGCTCCGACCGTTGATCGCGCGCGGCGCTGGGAAACCGTCGCGCTCGAATCCCCCGTCAGCCGCATGATGCCGAATGCATCTGCCTCAGACTCACCCAATCAAATCTCGCTAGTGTGCATCAAGCAGTGTAGCACAGAGTCCCCCGACATCTTCAAGGCTTCTCTCAGTTTTCTGTGAGCGTGGCCCGGCGGACGGAAGAGCACCGGGGAATTCCACGTGGGCTTTTTTCAGGTTGGTCTTCCCGGCTCTTGCGAATCGGCGCGCTTTGGGATTGGTCGAGCGCTGCTGCAACTCTGGCGCGCGTCACCGCGTGACGGTAATCGCCTTGCCGTCGTACTGCACTGCCTTATCGATGCTCCGGGAGGGATCGACACCGTTGCCGCGGCCTTCTCCGACCCAGACGACATTGAAAGTGCGGCACGCGAGCATACCCGGGAACTTGCCCTCACGCTCCCCAATCGTCAACGTCTGTTTGGCATCGTCCCAGTGCATGCGGATCGTGGCGTAGGCGCCTTTCTCATAGCGGTAACTATCACCTTCATCTTCGTAGAGGGTGAAGTCACCGTCCACACCAGGGTAAATGCGGAGTTCGAGGGGATTGGCAGGTTTCTCGCTCGTGTACTGGAGGGCAGGTCCCATCGGCAGGATCGAGCCGGCGCGCACGTAGAGCGGTAGGGTCTCCAGTGGGGCCGCGGCCGTGATGAACTTCCCTCCGGTCATGCTCAGGCCGGTCCAGAAGTCGAACCAGGTGGAATGTGGCAGATAGAGACGACGCGAATCGACCCCAGGGTCGGTGACAGGATTCACCAGCAGCGCCGGACCGAAGAGGAACTGGTCCCCGATGTTGCGCGCGGTTGCATCGTCGCGATAGTCCATCACCAGCGGCCGCATCATCGTGGAGCTTTGGCTCGTGATCCGCCAGGCCACCGAATAAATGTAGGGAAGCAGGCGGTAACGGAGCGTGTCGTACTTGGTCAGAATCTCTTGCGCCCGAGAGCCGTAAGACCAGAGTTCATTCTCGTCGGGGACGCGCGTGCCATGAACACGGAAAATGGGGCAGAACGTTCCGTATTCAAACCAGCGCACAAACAACTCTCGGTAGGCAGGATCCGAAGGGCGGCCCAGAATGAAGCCGCCGATGTCGGTGGTCCAATAAGGGAAACCTGAGAGTGAAAAGTTCAAGCCGGCGGGAATCTGGCGCTTGAAGCTTTCAAAGTCAGAACTGATGTCCCCCGACCACGCGACCACCCCGCTGCGCTGAGCGCCCGCAAACGCTGCGCGGGACAAGATGAAGACGCGTTTCTCGTCCGTCTCGCTGCGCTGTCCTTCGTAAACTGCCGAGGTCGCCATCAACGGATAGAGATTGACGTAGCGAGCGCCGCTGCCGATGGCCACTCTGTTGTGCACCAGGATGTTGTCTTCGCGGCCCTCCGTTTCCGGCTCCGTGGTGTCAAGCCACCAGGCATCCACCCCGATGCGAAACAGGGCCTTGTTCATCAGATCCCAGTAGTACGCGCGGGCCGCCGGATTGAACGCGTCATACAAGGCCTGTCCCGCGGGGTGAAACCCGGCGACTTTCGTGCGGTCGATGAAAAAACCACGCTTGTCCATATCGTCGTAAATGGGTGAGCCCGGCCGGAAGAAAGGCCAGACCGAAATCATCAGATGAAAGTAGTGGCGATGTAGGTCTTCGATCATGGCCTTCGGGTCGGGGTAGTTCTTGTTGAAAACGGGCTCGCCCATCGTATTCCACCAGAACCAGTCCTGGACGATGTTGTCCACCGGAATGCGCAGCTCGCGGTACTTGTGAGCCACGGCCAGCAATTCTTCCTGCGACTGGTAACGGTTCTTGCACTGCCAGAACCCGTAGGCCCACTTCCCAAACAGCGGCGCCGCGCCGGTCAGTTCCCGATAGCTGGCGATGATCTGGTCGAATTCGGGTCCGTACAGGAAGTAGTAGTCAAGCGTGTCGGCGACTTCGGAGCTGAGGAACAACGCATGCGCGAAGCGGTTGTTGAACCGCCCGCGCGAGGGGTTGTTCCAGAAGAGGCCATATCCGTAACTCGAAAGGAACATCGGCACGGAAATGTTGGTGTTGTCTTGGGAGATGTCTACTGATTCGCCCCGGTAGTTCCACACGCCAGCCTGGTGCTGGCCCAGGCCGTAGTAAGCCTCGGAGGAGCCCCAGAGATTCGACCACATCTCCGCGTGATAGGTCTTCTCGCCGTTGACCTCCACCGGAGTCATCGTGCGCCCGCTTTCCTGGAAAAGTCGCCTGCCGTCCAGATCAGTGAAAAGGATCGCGCCGTCCTGGCGGGTAACGGCAACCTTCACGCGGGCGGTAACCAGAGTGACGTCCGTCTCCGTGGATTGCATCGTCCACTGGGTTGCGGGCCAACGAGTCTTGGTTACGACGTAATCGGGACGGTCCGGGAAAGAGGGCGTGGGCGAGTAAACGACGCGAATGATCGAATCCGTGCACACCTGGATCCGCAAAACGCCGGACTGCATGGTAAGAAGCACTCCGTCGGACTGCTGCTGAACTCCGGTGACCGGATTCAACGGATTCCATTGAGCATTGGCCGTTGCCGCCAGCAACAACATGGGGAAGAGAATGGCACAACGTTTGGTTCGCATTGTCACCAC
>JBEKCQ010000255.1:0-3595 GCA_050014795.1 Terriglobia bacterium
GGGGCAAGCGCGCGAGCTGGGCCTCGAGGAGAGCGGCTTGTAGTTCCGTGATGCGGTAATTGAAACCGATCAAGCGGTGGCGGAACTTGTCCGTAACGCTGGCGCGACCGCAGTTCATGAAGGACTGAGCGCGCTCGTAGTACTCCAGGTTGCTGGTGATAACGCCGCCGCCCTCGCCGGCGGTCATGAGCTTGCTCGACTGGAAGCTGAAGCAGCCAACATCTCCGATAGCCCCCGCACCCTTGTTGTGCCACTTGCCGCCGTGGGCGTGGGCACAGTCTTCAATTACTGCCAGCTTGCGCTCGCGGGCAATGCGCATGATCTCGTCCATGTCGGCAAAGCGCATGGCCAGGTGAACGGGGAGGATGGCGCGGGTCCTGGGCGTCAGGGCTTTCTCGATGCGCTTGGCGTCCAGGCAATACGTGTCGGGATCAATGTCCACGAAGACGGGGATCGCATTCAACAGCAAGATGGGCCCCACGGTGCCTTCCCACGTGTAGGCGGGGACAATCACCTCGTCGCCGGGTTGGATGCCGATGGCCTTCAGCGCGATCTCGATGGCGATGGTGCCGTTGGCCACCGCCAGGCCGTATTTCGCTCCGTGGAAACGGGCGAACTTCTGCGCAAAGGCATCGGCTCGGCGAGCTTGTTGGGGAAGGGATAGCCTCCCCAGTTGCGGCTGGCCAAGACTTTCAGCAGCCCTTGCTTCTCTTTCTGTGTGTAGATCGGCCACGCTGTGAACGGTTTGCGTCGAACCGGTTTTCCGCCGGTGATTGCCAGTTTGCCCATGGATGTTTCCTCCCTAAAAGAGATGCCGAAGAGAGCTTAGCCGGCGGCAAGCACAAGTCAAGGGCGGGGTTACTCAGCCCGCCGCGACGCCGGTTTCAATTTACCCACAACGAGCCAATATGCCAACAATCCCGTGACGAGAACGCCCGCCGCCAACGCAAAGGCTGGAGCATAAGAGCCTGTCCTGCTGATGAGTAATCCCGTGAGCAGCGGGGCTATGACGCCGCCAATGTTGCCCGCAAAATTCTCGAATCCCGTCCAGATCCCAACCTCTTCCGGCGGCGCGCAGTTTTGCAGGATAACTATCAGGTTCCCGGTGGCCAACCCGACGAGCGAGGCGCCGACCACCAGCGCGATGGCGGCGTTGGCACTTTCCACGCGCGACGCGGGAATCAGCAGCAGGCCGGTGAGGAAAGCCATGGTGACGATGCCTTTCCGGGTGCGCGTCTCATCCCAGCCGGCGCGGATGAGCCGGTCGGCAATCCAGCCGCCGATTGGCTCACTAATGCCAAAGACGAAGAAGGGCATGGCCGTGTAAATGCCGGCGCGCAGAATCGTCAGGTGTCGCACGGTCACCAGATAGTCCGGCAGCCAGGTGACCAGGAGGTACCAGTAGTAATCGAAACAAAAGAAACCGAGACAGATGCCCAGCAGGTTGCGGTCAAAAGTGATGGGGCCGGTTCGGTGACTTCCCGCGCCGGGAGTCTGAGGCCCGGCATTGCCGCCCTGCAAGCGCGCCGGAAAAACCAGCAGCCAGGGAATCAACCACACCAGCGCCGAGAACCCCACCAGCATAAAGGTGCGCCGCCAGCCGTAGTGAATCAGCAGCCAGGGGAAGAGGACTCCTCCCAGGACAAGTCCGTTGCGTGTTCCAAAGTCGAATACCCCGCAAGGCAATCCGCGCTCATCGGAGCGGAACAGAAGGCTGACAATCTTCGTCCCACCCGGGAGATAAATTGATTCGCCGATGCCGAGGAGGACGCGAAAGAAAATCAGGACTCCGAGGCTTCCCGCCAAGCCCGTTAGGCCCTGCGCCAGGGACCAGAGGGCGAACGTGCCGGCATACAGCCAACGGAGATTGAACCGGTCCGCGCACCAGCCGATGGGCACCTGCATCAACGCGTACGACCAGAAGAACGCCGAAAGGAGCAGGCCTTTGCTCGTGGGGTCCAACGCGAGGTCCTTCGAAATCAGCGGGAGCGCCAGCGAAAGGGTGGCGCGGTCCAGGTAGTTAATCATCGAAGCGATGAAAAGCAGCGCGACGATCAGCCACCGATAGTTCTTCATGGCCGGCGGTGTGATGTTCGGGAGCGAACCGGGGGCGGGCGCAGATCGAGGTCCACTGTTCACTGATTATGTCCCAGCCTGCAAAGGCGTCGGCAGGATACAACAATGGCGACTGAGGTCAAGAGGCGTATTGGTCTTCGTGCGCACACCGGGCTCGCAGGGCTCCGTGGACAGGCCGTCCGGGCTGCGTTCCAATCCGCTTGACTTCACGTTTTTCGGGCGCTAGTGTGCAACTATGAAGTGTTTCGGGCGGCGCCGTTTTTGGTTCCTGGTGCTTCTCGTAACTTTTGGGGTCTCGGGGTGGGCGACGCTGGGATGGGTCGGCGACAGCGAGGCGACTCTCGACGAAGAAGGGCCGGTGGCGATAGTGCGTTGGGCGAACCCGCCCGGCGAGGCACAGCGAGCCGCCGTGCGCCAGCAACTCGGAACCTCACGCCGCACGTTCTTTGATTTCGAGTACGATACGGTTCGCCTTGTTCCCGAACTTGGTGTGCCCCCTTTGGGCGCAGGAAAAAGTCGTGTGCAGCTCATCTCCTTACGAAGGGAGTAGAAAGCTCGAATCGCGATTGCGTTTAGGTTGCCTTGAGCAACCGGAAGGCGTGTCCTCTTAATCGACGGCTTGACGGCTCGGCGGAGCGTGCCGGGACGCAAGCGGGATCGTCGCGAACGGGGGTGGGGCATGGCTCCAGGAATCGCGAATCACCGACTGGCAAAGGAACATCAACTCTTCACCAGGCGAAGAGTACTTCTGGTGGACGAAGACTGCGGAGACCTCCAGCTTTACTGCACCGTCCTCAGGCAGGAAGGATACGAAGTGCAGGCCTGCCGCTCCTACGCCGAAGGCGCGCAACGCCTCGAAAGTGGGACATTCGACTTCGTGGTTATTTGCCAGGGGAGTCGCGCCTTTGAGGGACGGTCACTGCTGGAGCAGGTGATGACGATTGACCGCCACACACCCGTTCTGGTCCTCACGCGCTCCGTGGACATGAACTGCTACCTGGAAGCGATGCAGTTAGGCGCGGTGGACTATCTGGAGAAGCCCCTGCCACCCGAGGTGATCCTGCGAATCGTGGAAACCCATCTGCGACCGCAGGCCGCCGCGGTCTGAGCGGGCGACGTTCGCAGAGCCAAGCGCGAGGGCCTGAACAAATGCCAGCCTCAAGACGGCGCTACCCGAAACGGTCCCCTATCACATTTGGTTGATATCCAGAAGATTATCTTTCCTTTTCTGTTTCCCCCTGCCTGAGCCCGTGGCTGCGCCAGCCGTGCTAAGCTCCCATCGTTTCCGCGATGCGGCAGCGCGCTGGCTGGACACCCGCTTCGCTTCTTCTCTATAATGGCGTGTTTATGCCCGCCCCGGAGGACGCATGCATAAGGCGCTGGACCTGAAAAGCACCCTCAACCTGCCGCGCACGCACTTTTCGATGAAAGCCAATTTGCCGCAGAACGAGCCGCTCTGGCTTGCCAAGTGGACGAAGGGGGACCTCTACGGGCAGATTCGGGCGGCGCGCCGGGACGC
>JBEKCQ010000256.1:0-3715 GCA_050014795.1 Terriglobia bacterium
GGGACGGTCCCACAATCGAGGGCTGGAACAGCAGCGCGCGGAAGTGCCAGCGAAGCCGCGCGGACTCCTCCGGCGCAAAGCCCTGTTGCTGCATGAAACGCTCTTCGGCAGACGACGCCATCGCCCACACCCCCCTTCACGCTAGTTTAGCGGGTAGCCACGGTCAGGGCGCTTCTGACCGTGGGCTTTTTTAGGGCCACAAGGCTACGAACCCGTCAACTGACGGAGCGGAAGAACATGCCGGGGCTGCCGCCGTTGCCTGTCGGGGAAGAGCGGCAGAGTTACAGAACAACTCTACGCTACCTGCTTCCGCCTTCTGCCTTCTGACTTCTGAATTCGGTCTTTCCCGGCCCCTAGCACCTGCTCTTCCCCCTACTCCCTATTCGCTACTCCCTACTCCCTCGCGCTTGCACTTCAAGCGCGATTGGTGTATACAGGCGTTATCGTAATGTCGCGGTTATCGCCCGGCGGTCGCGTTGTTTGTGTACCGCGGAGTTGTGATGGAAGTCCGCGGCTTGTGTCACTCGCGAATCGGAGAAGAGCCGCAGACTTACAGACGAACCCCGCGCTCCTCGCTTACAGAGCCGCAGAGCTACAGAACGACTGTGCGCTACCTGCTCCGAGAGGGAAGACGGAAAGAAAGGGCTCGCTCGGAGACAAATGCGAGTATGCTCTCAGGCGTCGGAACGCCAAAAAGCGAATTCCGGTTAGGAGATCTCAAATGCATAGCGGAAAAGACCTAAGAAAACTCTCCAGTTTTGCTTTTGCGATTCTGATGGCTGCCGCGACCTTGGTTATAGCTTGTCCGGCATTTGCCCAACCAAGAACCGCTACCATCAAGCAATTGAAGTCAATTAATTTGTCTAAGATCACGACGAGAGAGCTTCAACGAGAATACTCCGTGGAAGGATATTTCGTATGTGAGCGTATTCCCATGCTGGTTAAAGATCTAAAGACCTATCGTGCCAATACTCCGATGCCGGAGTCAGAATATATCGTCCTCAGGGGGAAAGGGATTGCTAGACTTCGGCAACAGGAAAAGGCGTGCGGGTCCCTGGTTAAGGTTACTGGAAGACTTATTCCTGACAGAGAACTCGTCAAGGATAAAATTACCCATGTCCTTGAATCGCCGAACTTGCCACAAATTACCAAGGTGATTGGGTTATACAAGCCTGGAGTGATCGACATATGTAAGCGATATCCGGTGATATGCAGACGTCCTCCCATTGTGGGCCGGCATTATGCATTGCTCTATAGCGGCGGTTTTGACCCGGTGCATGCATACTTCCGTTATTGGAATGATTTGAAGTTCATGTACCTTACGCTGCGGAGCAAATACGGCTTTACAGACGATCAAATCGTTGTTGTATACAAAGACGGAAACGGCGAGGATAACGATATCACCGTCGATTATGCAGCATCCTCAGCAGGTCTTAGCAGCGCCATTAATTATCTGAAATCCAAAATGACGGCGCGAGACGACTTCTTCGTATTCGTCACCAATCACGGTGGCGGATACCATGACACAAGCTGTGGAGAAGTCGCTAAGAGCCACGGAGGCAGGGCAGACAGCAGTCCTGGAGATGAAGTTGATACGTACAAGTGGGATGAAGAGACGTACTACTATAACCAGACTTCCAATGATGTATGGGATGATGATTTCGCACAATCGATCAACAGCCTCAGTTTCAATAGGATGACAGGTGTTTTTGAACAGTGCTTTAGCGGAGGCTTCCTTCGTGATCTAAAAGGGTCTAATCGAGTCCTTATCTCCGCCGCTACGGAGTTCCAATTCTCATCGGGTGACAGCAACTACGACACATTCTCGTACCATTTTACGTGCGCGCTGGACAACGCCGATGATAGTGGTGCGGCTCTGTCGTCAAATCCTGATACGGACGGTGACGGGAAAATATCAATTCTGGAAGCATTTCAGTATGCGAAGAGTCGAGATAAGGAATGCGAGTCGCCTCAATTGGAGGACAGTGGTGATGGTGTCGGCACAAACACCCCAAGCGCTACTGGAACCGACGGAAAGTTGGCGGCAGGGGCATATCTATAATGAACGAATCAGAAGTCAGCCCAAACTCGCGCGGAAGGCAAAGGAATTACTAGCAGATAGCGCAACAAATGGTCTCTTCCTTACGGGAAGTGCTTAGGATGTTTTGTTGTCTAAATTAATGCCGGCCGTTCGGGCCCCATCCGCACTCCGCGGGTTTGGCGGAGCCTTGTGTTCACTGTGAATCCGGGTTTGACTCCCCGCGTTGTTAGAATTGGGTTGCCATGAATGGGACGGAAACCATTTCGAAGCGGGTAGCCACGGCACGGATTTTGTGCCGTGGGCTTCTTTAGGGCCGCAAGGCTACGAATCCGCCAACTGACGGACATGGAGAACATGCCGCGGCTGCCGCTGTGGCGTATCGGGGAAAAGCCGCAGAGTTACAGAACAACTCTGCGCTACCTGCTGCCCGCTCCGAACTCTGGCCCCGCGGGAATCTTGGTTCAAATCCACGGAACGGGTTTTGATGCTACCAGTCAGGTGATCGTGGATGGTCAGTCGGTGAACGGCACGTTTATCGACTCAAACACCCTGCAATTCACCGCTCCCCAGCACGCCGACGGGCCAGTACAGATTGTGGTGAAAGCGGCAGATGAATCGCAGGACTCGCTCGATGCGGCTTTCGTCTACTCTGCCACCCCTTTGATCGTACCTCCTGATACTAAAGCTGCGGACGAAGGCAGGATCCGCATGAACCGTGTCCCCACTGTCTATCGTGTCAAACAGCCACTCGCCGAGGGCTCCCCGCGCTTTCCAGCGAATGGGGCGACCACACCCCGTTAACCCAGCAGACCGCGGCCCAATTGGAGCAGCAACGTGTGGTCGGTCAGGTTCAGTAGGCCGCTCCAGCATCAAATCTGCCTGAGCAAGCCTCGGGGATGCCCTTCTGCAAAGTTATCCAAATTGAAACGCTGGTCCGCATTTCTCACCACGAGTTGTTCGGTGGTGGTTGCCATTCGACGCCGCCGGTCACACAGCGGGGGAAAACGTGCTTGGATGTTGAAATTTCAGACCTGAAGTTGAAGAGTAAGTCGGAAATCGACAATCGGCAATTGACAATCGGCAATTGACAATCGGCAATGCTTCTAGTCGCCGGTGCGGCGGGCGGCCTGCAAGCGGGCCCGGGCGCGCTCATAAGCTTCGCGGGCGCGCTCGGCGTCGACGGTGGGGTCGGAGAGTTTCTGGAGGCGCTCTTCGGCGCGTTCCAAGGCGTGCGTGGCGCGCTCCAGGTCAATTTCCTCGGCACGCTCAGCAGTCTGAACCAGGATGATGACTCGCTCCGGAAGCACCTCGGCAAATCCCCAACTGACCGCCAGATAGCTCTTCGTCTCCCCGCGGGTGTAAACGACTTCGCCCGTCTTGAGTTCGGAGAGCAGCGGCGCGTGTCCCGGCAGGATACCCAGGTAGCCGCTCTTGCCCGGAATGGTGACCGAGTCCACCGCTTCATGCACCACCTGGCGGTCCGGGGTGACGATCTCGAGTTGGAGGTGGCTGGGAAGCGAATCTACCATGATCGGTTCATCGGGTCATCGGGCCATCGATTCATCGGGACCGGCAACAACCTCTATGGAGGTCTTGGCGATGATCCGATGGCTCGATGGCCCGATCAGTCAATCTCAGATCACGCTGCCGTCTTCATTCTCTCCGCCTTCTCCA
>JBEKCQ010000257.1:0-2954 GCA_050014795.1 Terriglobia bacterium
CGCGGCCTGGCTGACTTCCGCTCGCTGGTGGCGGAGTTGGACGGCAAAATCCTGCCGGATGGTTCCATCGATTCCTCGGCGAGCCCGGAACTGGCGCGTATTCGCCGCGCGATGGAGCATCTGCGGCAGGAAGTGCAGGCCACCCTGGAGAAATTGCTGCGCCGTTACAGCCAGGACCACGTGTTGCAGGACACGGTGATTACCATCCGCAACGACCGCTTTGTCATCCCCATCCGCGTCGAAGAAAAGCGGCGCGTGCCGGGCGTGGTGCACGGCGCCAGCTCTTCAGGCGCCACCGTTTATCTTGAGCCCCTCGAAACGCTGCCGCTTAACAACGAACTAGTGGAACTTCACGACCGGGAATTCGCCGAGATCCAACGAATTCTGGCCGAGTTCAGCGCCAAGCTCCGCGAGCGACGCGTGGATCTCGAGGCGGCCACGGAAATCCTGAGCGAGCTTGATTTGGCGTTTGCGAAGGCGGAATTTGCCCGCGCCTACGACTGCTGCCTGCCGCAGTTCTTTCCGGAGCGCGCCCTGATACTCAAGGACGTTCGGCACCCGCTGCTGGAGAAGACCTTGCGGTCCCAACGGCGGACGCCCATCCCCTTGACCGTGGAACTGGCAGAACCCAGGACAATCATGGTGGTGAGCGGCCCGAACACCGGCGGGAAAACTGTGACTGTGAAGACCATCGGTCTTGCCGTGCTGATGGCTCAGGCGGGGCTGCCGGTACTCGCCAGCGAAGCGCGCTTGCCGCTCTTCGGGCGGGTGCTGGCCGATATTGGCGACCAGCAGTCGATTGCGGCGAGCCTGAGCACCTTCTCCGCGCACGTGACGAACATTCAGTCTATGGCGCAGGTCGCGGACCGGAATGATCTGGTGCTCCTGGATGAGCTGGGCGCCAGCACCGAGCCCAGCGAAGGAGCCGCGCTGGCCGTGGCCATCCTGGAGCATTTCCGCGCCCGCCAGGCGATGACCTTCGTGACCACTCACCACTCGCGGCTGAAAGCCTACGCCGCGGAGACTCCGGAAGCGGTAAACGCCGCGATGGAGTTTGATGAAGCGACGCTCCAGCCCACCTACCGGCTCCTGATCGGCCTGCCGGGGAAATCCAGCGCCTTGGAGATTGCCGAGCGGCTGGGTCTGGAGGCCTCCATCGTGGCGAAAGCGCGCACCCTGCTCCACCCTGCGGAGGCGGAAGTAGCGACCTTGCTGGCCAAGCTCCACGAGCAGAAAGCCGAGTTCGAGCGCGGGACGGCGCGCCTCGGCGAGCAGCGTCAGGAACTGGAGACCCACCGGACCCAACTGGAGCAGGAGTTTCAGCAGAAACGTCGCGCCAAGCTCCAAGAGCTTGACGCGCGGCTGGAAGGAACGCTCAAGCAGTACGAGAAGAATTGGGAACGAACCGTCGCCGAACTCCGGGCCCAAGCGGAGGCCGCGAAGCTGGCCAAGCGAATGGATCGCAAGGCCGCAGCCCTCAAGCAAGAGGTCCGCGAGGACTGGAACGCGCAGGTGCTCGAAACCCTGGGTGCGCCGGAGGCCGCTGAAGAGGTCGCCGTGGACACTCCGCCCGTCGTCGGCGACCGCGTGCGGGTGGCGAACCTCTCAACTCTGGGAACGGTCACCCGTATTCTTGACGCCGGTCAGCTCGAGATCGAGGTGGGGCGCATTAAAATGCGCGTGCGCCAGGATGAAGTCCGCGTGCTGGCGCAAACCAGGGGGAAGGCGCCGCCGCCCGCACCCGCTGCGTCAAAGCCCGCGCCCGGGGGCAGTCACGCCCGCGAGAAAAGTCCCACAGAAGAGACGGCGGCGGAAATCAATGTCATCGGAACCTCTGCGGAGCAAGCCCGTGAGTTGGTGGACAAGTTCCTGGATCAGGCTTTCTTGGAGGGCCGGTTCCGTCTGCGCGTCATCCATGGCTTCGGCAAGGGAATCCTGAGGAGAAGCCTGCACGAGATGTTCGCCTCCCACCCGCATGTGGAGAAGTTCTATCCTGCCCCGCCGCACGAGGGAGGCGCCGGCGCCACGATCGTGGAGCTGAGGATGTAGAGACGACGCGCGGCGTTTCCACGGGCCTTCAGGACACTTCCCCAGGTTGCAGGATGGGATTCTGATGCGGATCAGGGAGCGAGGTATTACGCAGCGTTTCCGCGGGCTGAGGCGCGGGGCCGCAGGCAGCTTCGGACCACGGCGATCAGTTCTTCAGACTTGACGGGCTTGTTGAGATACTCTGTCGCCCCAGCGTTCATCGCCTCCAGATAGCTATCCACCTCGCCGTAGGCTGTGAGGATGACCACCGGGATCTCGCTGCCAGACTTGCGGATCTCCTGAAGGATGCTGAGGCCGTCGCCATCCGGCAACCGCAGGTCGCTGATGACCAAGTCAAAGCAGTTCTCTTGGAGGACCTGGGCGGCTTGGGCTGCCCCTTCGGCAGTCTTGACCTGGAAGTTCTCCCCGGTGAGGATGCGGCCCAAGACCCGCAAGAAGTAAGGGTCGTCATCGACAATTAGGATGCGCGCTATTGGTCCACCCACCATAGGGTCCTTCCCCAGCGATGCCTTCCTGGGTCGAAAGCCGCGAGACCCCCTCCGCGAGTCACCCAGATACATCCAAGCACGTCAGGCACCAATTTTCCTGGCACGAAAAGAAGTGAAAAAACGGCCCTTCCGGGCCGACAGCCTGTCATGGCCTCGGGAATCAGGCTGAATGCCAAACGCCTTTCGAATCCGTGCGAGGGCAGGAGCGAGGGAGGGTCTTAGTGCCCATTCTGGAACAAACCCGGGCCGCGTTATGAACTGGTATTAGGCGGCCATCGAGGTCGAACCGGCTGCTTCTTTCTTTCCCAGACGACGTCGAATAGTGCGGGGATTGATTTGAAGCAACTGAGCGGCGCGCAGCCTGTTGCCACGCGAATACTGCAGCACCGTCCGAATCACCGCGTCGGTAATCTCACG
>JBEKCQ010000258.1:0-2927 GCA_050014795.1 Terriglobia bacterium
CGCAGCTTTTTCTGCCGCTGCTGGATCAGGTCTTCCGGTTCGCTGTTGGGCACTTCGCGCTCCACATCCCCGCACGGCTTGCGCCGCCGCACAGGGACGAAAACGCTGCATTATAGGTTTGCAACGGAAAAAGTGTCAACCAAACCGAAACAAAACGCGCTGCCGGCTTCCTACGTTGAGAAGACCTGTGCTAGAATCGCCGCGCATTCTGTTCTGGCGTCTGGGAGCGGCGCCGGACTTGACCAAGAACGAATCTCGCCTGTATCCGCGCGTTTTCACGGTCTTCTCTGTCGAATACACTTTCGGCGGCAAGACGGTCCGGGCCCGCGCTTCCTCGTTGGGAGGCGGGGGACTCTTCTTGCAGGGTCAATCTCTGCCCGAGGGCACCGAAATTTCTCTTCGCTTTCGTCCCGCCCGGCACCTGCCGGTCATGCAGATTCGCGGCAGGATCCGTTACGCGCTTCCCGGCAAAGGCAGCGGGGTGGAGTTCGTCGAGATCCGCAACGAGGATCATCAGATGATTCTCCGTTTGATCCACAGCAAGACCGCCAACCGGCGCAAGCATCCTCGGGCGCCGTTGGCCACGCAGATCTACTGCCAGGAATGCATGTCGCTGGCTTTCTCCCGCGACGTGAGCCGGGGTGGGATGTTCGTGGACACCCGCGACCCGCTACCGATCGGCTCGGAAATTACGATACGGTTCCACCTGAACGACGAGGGCCCCATCGTCGTGGCCTTGGCCGAGGTCAAATACCACGTCACGAAGCTGGGCATGGGCGTGCAATTCCTGGAATTGTCAACCGCCGACCGGAAGCGGATTGACGACTACGTGGCCAAGGCCCCGAAGCTCGTGGAGTCAGCCCCCCAAGAGTGACGCGGCGCACCTCTCCTGCTGCGCTTATCGAAGATTCTCTCCCGAAACAATCAGAGACGGCCCGCCGCGGGCAGGAGGACGATTTCCTCGACAGCGGCACGCGGCGGCTGGAGCAACGCTCCGAGGACTGCTTCCGCCACGTCGCGGGGTTGCAGGAGCTTGCTGCGGTCAACAGGAAAGTCGAAGGCCTTGGTGAGGCGCGTGTCGGTGGAGCCCGGCAGGATGGCCGTCACGCGGATGCCGCGGGAGCGCAACTCCTCGCGCAGCACACGCGTCAGCCCCAGCGCGCCGAATTTCGAAGCCGAGTAGGCGGCACAGTTGGGAAAGGCTTCGCGGCTGCATATGGAAAGGATGTTGACCAGGTGCGCGGCCCGGCTGCGCTCGAGCAGTGGCAAGGCGGCGCGCGTGACGAGGAAAAGCGACGTGAGATTCGCCTCGATGTTTTCCCGCCACTCCCGGAGCGTGGTCCGGGCGAAGGGTTTGTATGTGAAAACGCCGGCGCTGTTCACCAGCACATCGATGTGCCTGTGCCGACGACGGATGACAGCGAATGCGCGGCTGACTTGTGCCGGACGGGTGACATCAGCAACCAAGGGTAGCGCGTCGCTCGCCACCTGCTGCGCGGCGCGCTGCAGGGCCTGGCGGTCGCGGCCAATCAGAATCAGGCTCGCGCCTTCCCGGCCCAAGGCTTGCGCAATTGCCAAGCCGATGCCGCGGCTCGCGCCAGTTACGACCACAACTTTGCCTGCGACTTTACTCATGAAAAACCGGAACTCGTGAGATCCTCCCGAAACCCTAGTCGTGCGAGCGCACCAGCGACAAGAACTCCTCCCGCGTTTCAATTTCTTCGCGGAAGACGCCGAGCATGGCGGAGGTGACGGCGACGGAGTTTTGTTTTTCCACCCCGCGCATAATCATGCAGAGGTGCTTGGCCTCAATCACCACGCCGACGCCCAGTGGCTTGATCTTCTCCATGATGGTTTCAGCAATCTGGGTGGTCAGCCGCTCCTGCACCTGGAGCCGCCGCGCGAACACATCCACCAGGCGCGGAATCTTGCTCAGGCCAATCACCTTGTCGGTGGGGATGTAGGCCACGTGGCAGCGCCCGAAGAACGGCAACAGGTGATGCTCGCACAGGCTGAAGATTTCGATATCCTTGACGATGACCATCTCGTCGTAGGCCACGGAATACAGCGCGCCGTTCAGCACCTGGTCCACATCCTGGTGGTAGCCGCTGGTCAAGAACCGCAACGAGTGGGCCACGCGGTGCGGCGTGCGGAGCAATCCTTCCCGCGTGGGATCTTCGCCCAGCTCGCGGAGGAAGGCGCGCACCGCCTCTGCCAGCGGCTCGGAGGCCGCCGACCCTTCCAGATCCGTCAGGCTTGAGAATTCGTCTTCTTTCACGATGTTCAGCTCACTTTCCGGCCCGCTTCTGTCCGGTCCTGTTCACCCGCATACTCAAAGAAGTTGGAGCTGGTCTCCTCCAACCGGACTCGTCCCAGGCGCGCGGAGCCTGGGGCGCCGCCCCCCTCCAAGTTGCGCCGCAGCAAGTTGAAGATCTCCAGGCAGAGGTTCTCCGTGGTGGGAACCCGGGTCCGGAAATTCTCCACATCCAGGTTCAAGTTCACTTCGTCGAAACGGTCGAGCACTTCCTGTTGGACCACGCCGTCCAGGATGGCGAGATCAAAGACCATTCCCGTCGAGGGATCCACGCCGCCTGCCATGGTCACTTCCAGCACGTAGTTGTGGCCGTGGCCGTAAGGGTTGTTGCACTTGCCGTACACGCGTGCATTTTCCTCCGCGCTCAGCGCCTCGCTGTGCAGGCGGTGCGCGGCGGAGAACCGATAGCGGCGCGTCAGGTAAACCATCACTCTCCGTAGTAATCCACGAACAAGTCCGGCGTTTCGTACAGCCGGATTCGATGCAGCTTCCCCAACGTCAGTTTCGGCGCCAGCAGTTTCCAGATTTCCACCGCGATGTTCTCGGTGGTCGGGATGGTGGTGGCAAACACCGGCACTTCCTGGTTGAGGAACCGGTGGTCCATCAACTGGAG
>JBEKCQ010000259.1:0-4346 GCA_050014795.1 Terriglobia bacterium
CCTTACGCCGACCAGTTGGAAGGACGGTCCATGCTGGTGGAAAAGGCGCGGCCGTTCCCCATCGAGAGTGTGGTGCGCGGATATCTGGCGGGCTCGGGATGGAAAGACTACCGCGCCACCGGTGTCACCTCCGGCGTGAAGCTGCCCGCCGGCTTGCTCCAGTCCGCCAAGCTTCCCGGGCCGATCTTCACGCCCGCCACCAAGGCCCAGAGCGGTCACGACGAGAACATCACCTGGGAAGCCACCGTCGCCGCCGTGGGCGCGAAGGCCGCCGAGCAGATTCGCGACTACAGCCTGACGGTTTACACGAAGGCCAGCGATTACGCCCGCGGCCGGGGCATCATCATCGCGGACACGAAATTCGAGTGGGGCTTGCGCGGGGACAAGATCATGCTCATTGACGAAGTGTTGACTCCCGACGCTTCACGCTTCTGGCCGCTCGAAGGCTACGAGCCGGGGAGATCTCAGCCTTCCTATGACAAGCAATTCGCGCGGGACTACCTGGAATCGATTCGCTGGAACAAACAGCCGCCTCCCCCACCGCTGCCGCCCGAGGTGGTGGAGAAGACCAGCGAGAAGTACCGGGAAGCTTACCGCCTGTTGACAGGACGCGCACTCAACTGAAAGAATTCTGCCTGCGCCTCCGAAGCAGATCATGGGGACATGGAACTGGCTTGACTGGATTCTGGTCGCGGTCGTCGTCGTTTCCGTAATCGCGGCCATCATGAAAGGATTCGTTCGGGAACTGATCTCCCTGGCGTCGGTGGTGGCCGGACTGGTCATCGCCGCGCTGGCGTACCAGCGAGCCGCGCTCTGGTTTGACGACCTGACGCGCTCGCACAACGTGGCCCTGGGGCTGGGCTTCCTCGTCCTGTTCGTGGGCACGCTGCTGGTGGGCGCCCTGGTTTCAGGTCTCGCTCGCAAACTGATCCAGAAGGCCGGACTGCAATCGTTCGACCGCTTTCTGGGCGGCGCCTTCGGCCTGGTCCGGGGAGTGGTGGTCGATTGCATCCTGCTGATGGTGCTGGTGGCTTTTGCCATCAAGGCGGAAGCCGTGCAGAAGTCCGCGCTGGCTCCGTACGTCACGACGGGCGCACGCGTGATCGCACTGGCCATGCCCGCCGAGCTGAAGGCAGAGTTCAAGGCCGGGTTCGACAAGTTCAAACAGAGCCTCATGCAGACCGACAAGAAGGCGACGGGAAACTGAGGGGCAAGGCTGCGGAAACTTCGCGACTGGGAGTCCTACCGTGAAAGACCAGCTTGAGGCACTCGTCACCCAGATGATCGAGCGCGACATCGGCTACGAAGATGCCGTCGCTGAGTTTGCCGGGCGTTTTATCCGGAAGGTTCTGGAGAAGAACAACGGCAACCAGTCGAAGGCCGCGAAGACCCTGGGCATCCACCGCAACACGCTGAGCCGCAAGATCGAGGACCTGGGCCTCGACCACCAACCCAAGCGCCGGAAACGCGCGCGGCGCTGACCTCTTGTCTCATCGCCCCTCCGACCGGACGTGTCCCCGACGGGACATAAGCAAAAGGGGCTTATCTGATGAGATAAGCCCCTTCCGCATAACAGCAATTCGTCCGAGACCGACTGGCGCGCTGCCGTCCTAGGCCGGCGGCCGGCGAGTGGTGCGGCGCGCGGGCGCCCGCGGCTTCGCCTTGGGCTTGGGCTTCGGCGCCACCTTCGGTTGGTCCGGAATCTCATCGTCGTTAATCGTCGCATTGTCGAGCGTAATGACCAGGCTGGGCGTCGCCGTGTACGCGGAGATCGTTCCTTTGAAGTGCACCGCGTCACCCTTGCTTAAGTTCTTGACCTTGGGTTGCGTGGAGTCCCTCAGCTCGATGTCGTACACCCCCTCCGCAGCCTTGGACTGATCCAGAACGTCGATCCGGACCAGGAGCACGCCGGGGTCGGTTCCCTTCTCCACGCTCTCCACGAAGCCACCCACCCCGAAGGGTTCGCCCTTCAAGCCGTCCCAGAGCTTCTGCGCCCGCTCCCCGCCGAACTTCAGTTGGAAGAAGGTCTGATTGAAGGCGTCGATACTGGCGTTGCCGGTCGTCTTGGGAACTTCCATGGCCGTCACCTTGAAGCCCGCCGGCGGCGTGGGTGAAGAGGCGGCCTGAGTAAGGATGTCGGCCAAACCTTCGTCGTTACCATGGTAGCCAATATAGGTCTGGCGGAGATACTTCTGCCAGGCTTCCGCGTTCGGGTCATTGGCGGCTTTGGCCAAGGAGATTGCCCGCCCCATATTCCACACCGCGTTATCGTAATCCCGCGGAGACAGGTTCAAATACGACAGCCCCAGCCAATAGAATCCGTACGAGTTGCTCGGGTTGTCCTCCGCCGCGGTCTTCAGGGCAGTGACGCCCGCGGCATAATCCTTGCGTTGGAGGGCCACGAAACCGAGCACCGTGTTGAAGACCGCCCGGCGCGCCTTGATGCCCTGCGTGAACTGGTCCTCGCTCACCCCCTCCGGCTTCTGCGCCTTCTGGAGAATCTCCAAACCGTGCTTGGCGTCGCTTTCGGCGCGAGACAGCTTGGCGGCCACGTCCGGATCGTCTGGCTTGAAGGCGAAGGGGTACAGGTACGCAACCAGAGTATGTGCGTCGAGGTTCTCCGGATTGGCGTCCAACGCCTTCTGCCCGGCCTCGACGGCTTTAACTCCGTCTCCCAACTTCTGGTAGGCCCTGACCGTCTCCATGTAAGCGAGATCCTTGAAGTCCGAGTCCTTGAACTTCTCCAGGAACGCCTGAGCCAGCGCAATCTTCTTGTTCGGCTCCTGCTCGGCGACAATTGCCCGGCTTCTTCTCCTGCGGGGGCTCGGGCGACGCTGCCCACAGGCACGCCGGCCCCAGCGAGAGGCCTGCACGTTGGCCATTCGGCCCGCAAAGGGCAAGGACTAGCAGCAGGGTGAAGCTGATGAGTACAGTTATCTTCTTCATGGACCAGCTACCTCGTTGTCTAAGGTGTGAGTCTCTGAGTATGGAGCGTCCGACCTGACCGTCCTGCACGACCGGGGCTCATTCCGTTTCTCTGATTCCCCCGGCCCCGACTCGCCGCGGCTCGGATGCCGCACTCCAAATATCAGGACTCGCAGAACTTTTCAAGCAAAATCTATCGCCTTGGCCCTTTGGGGGGTACGTCCCGCTCCCCCGCTAGCTTGGATGCAGGGTCCAGTCCGACTGTCGCCAGGCGACCGGAAAGGCCTAACTTGCGGTCCGCCTAGTCCATGGCTAGAATCAGGTCAGAATGGCAGGGGCGGATCCCACAGGTTGGTTGGCGGAGCGGGCGGAAAAGGCTTCCGTAGCTCCGCGCCACGAAATTGAATCGTTCTTCAAGGAGACGGCGAAGGAGGTTCTGGTCGCCTTCGCCCGCAATCCCAACCTCCAGGAACGCGACCTGCTGCGGCTGCTGGAGCGGAAGGATTTGCCGGCCGAAGTCCTGCGCGAGGTTGCCGCGCACCGAGAGACAGCGCGTAAATACAGCGTCCGCCTGGCCCTCGTCCGCCACCCCAGGACGCCCCGGCTGATCTCCCTGCCCATTTTGAAGTTCCTCTACCTCTTTGACCTCGTGCGCGTCTGCCAGACGCCCGCGGTCCCGGCCGACGTGAAGTTGGTGGCCGAAGAGACCATCCTCAAGAAGGTCGAGACCATCCCCCGCGGCGAGCGAATCACCCTGGCGCGGCGGAGCTCCGGGCGAGTGGCCGCCGCCCTGCTGATCACCCAGGATCGCGACCTGATTATGGCGGCCCTGGACAATCCCTATCTTTCTGAGGCGCATCTGCTGCGCGTCCTGGCGCGCGAGAGCCTTCCAACCCTGGTCGTGGAGTCGATTGCGCATCACGAGAAATGGTCCCACCGCTACTACCTTCGTCTGGCCCTAATTCGCAACCCGCACACGCCGCTTCAGCTCGTCCTGGCCTTCCTGCCTGACATGGCCGTGAACGACCTGCGCGACATCTGCCTCGACCGCCGCATGCGCGAGGAGGTCCGGCGGTACGTCCTCGCTCACTGCATCGAGCGGTTGAACAAGAAACCTCCACCCTTGACGCCAACCGAGTAGCAGCCTGTGTCTCCGTTGCCTGGCGCCGCGCTTGCGCCGACCTGACAAGGTGTCGGCCAACCAACGGATCATGGGCTCAGTCGCCCCGAGTCCGCCTGTAACTCTTGTGAGAGAATCCCGATGAAACTGCTGGCGCGCGGATAAGCGTTTCAAGACCCACCGATTTCGCACTTATCCCATTGGAAACACGGAAGTCCAGGCGTTTAGGTCATTTTAGCCCCAAGAATTGCCGTTTTCTTTTATTTTCAATAACATACTAGCTTTCGCGTGCGAATCTTAC
>JBEKCQ010000260.1:0-2698 GCA_050014795.1 Terriglobia bacterium
CGTGCCTTGTTCGCCATCCTGGGTTTCGCCATGGTGGTCCTAGCGGTTGCCGCGGCCCGGTCCTGGATTACGCCCTCGGTCAGCCGCAAGAGCATCCGAACGGCAATTGTCGATGTCGGGCCGGTAGAAGCGACCCTCACCGCTTCAGGCACTGCCGTGCCCGAGTTTGAGCAAGTGCTTTCCAGCCCGGTTGATGCTCGAGTGCTCCGGATCCCGAAACGCCCGGGAGCGGAACTGCACAAGGGTGACGCGATCCTGGAGCTGGACGTAAGTCAATCCGTCCTGGCGCTGGAGAAGCTGAACGAGCAATTAGCCATCAAGGAAAACCAGCAGGGTCAGCGAAAGCTCGAGCTAGAGAACAAGCTCATCGACCTGCAAGGCCAGATCAAGGTAAAGACCCTCGACCTGAAATCCTACGAGCTGAAGGCCGCCCAGCAGCGGCAATTGCGTGAAGCCGGCCTCAGCTCCCAGGACGAACTCCGCAAGGCGGAGGTTCTGGAGGAGAAGACGCAGATCGAGCTGAAGCAACTGGAGAGTTCCCAGACCAACGCCGAGCGCGCCACCCAATCCCAATTGGAGGGCCTGGCCCTGGAGATCCAGATTCTTCAAAAGGAGAGAGCCGAAGCCCAGCGCCAACTGGAACTGGCCACCACCAAAGCCGATCGCGACGGTGTGCTCACCTGGGTGGTGGCGGAGGAAGGCGCCACGGTGCGGAAAGGCGACGTGATCGCTCGCCTCGCCGACTTGAGTTCTTACCGTGTGGAAGCAACGGTCTCGGACGTTCACGCCAGCCGGCTGAGGATCGAGATGCCGGTGAAGATCAGGGTGAACGAGCAAGACTACCTGGAAGGTTCGGTATCCAACATCCTGCCCACGATCAAAGAAGGCGTGGTCACCTTCTACGTGAGTCTGGCGGACAGGTCGAACCGCCTGTTGCGGTCCAACCTGCGCGTCGACGTTTTTATCGTCACCGACCGCCAGCAGCGGGCCCTGCGGATCAGGCGGGGCGCGTTCGCGGGCGGCGCGGGCCAGCAGGATGTTTTCGTGATTCGCGGGGGCGTGGCGCTGAGGACCCCCGTCCGGCTGGGCTTGGCCAGCTTTGACTATTACGAAGTCCTGGAAGGTTTGGCGGAAGGCGACGAAGTCATCATTTCCGACATGAGAGATTACGCGCGCCTGAAGCAAGTCAAGGTGAACTGAAGGAGATCCCATGATTCGTCTCACCAGCGTCGACAAGGTTTACCGGACCAGTCAGATCGAGACGGTCGCCCTGAGCAACATCAACCTGGAGGTGACGGAAGGCGAGTTCATCTCCATCATGGGTCCGTCCGGTTCGGGCAAGACCACGCTGCTCAACATCCTCGGCCTGCTGGACGTCCCCACGCGCGGGACGGTGCGCCTGAACGGCGGCGAGATCAGCTCCTACCGCGACCGGGACGTCGCCCGCGTCAGAAACCGGGAGATCGGGTTCGTCTTCCAGACCTACCACTTGATTGCCGACCTGAGCGTCGTGGACAACGTGGAGATCCCGCTGCTGTACCGCCGTTTGCGGGGCCGGGAGCGGCGCAGACTGGCGCTCGAGGCTTTGGAGAAGGTGGGGCTTTCCTCGCGCGTGCGCCACTTCCCTTCGCAACTGTCCGGTGGCCAGCAGCAGCGCGTGGCCATCGCCCGCGCCATTGTCGGCCAGCCCCGCATCTTGCTGGCGGATGAGCCGACGGGAAACCTCGACAGTCAGATGGGCGACGAAATCATGGAGATCATCACCGGCCTCAATCGGCAAGAGAAGACCACGGTGATCATGGTGACGCACGACCCGCGTCTGGCCGCCATGACGGAGCGCGTCGTGCGGCTGTTCGACGGCCGCCAAGTGAATTAGGTAGGAGGCTGAAGTGCTAAAGAACTACCTCAAAATGGCCTTTAAGGTTCTGCTGCGGCGGAAGTTCTTTACGTTCATCAGTCTGTTTGGCATCAGCCTCACGCTGGTGGTGCTGATGGTGGCGGTAGCTCTTTTCGATCACACTTTCGGTTCATACCCTCCCGAAACGAAAACGGATCGGACGTTAGGCATATTCTTTGTGGAGTTCAGAAGTCCCGACGACCACAGCATGACCAATGGCTTTGCCGGTTATGGCTTCCTGGATCGGTACGTTCGAACCCTGCCGAACGTCGAGAAGGTTTCGCTCTACAGTTTCCCGACCACCGCGGTTTCCTACCTGAACGGAGTTCCCGTAACGTCGTGGCTCAAGCGCACGGACGGAGAATTCTGGCAGATCCTGGACTTCAAGTTTTTGGAGGGCGGGCCCTTCACTCCCCAGGACGAGAAGGACCGGAACTTTGTCGCCGTCATCAACGAAACCACCCGGAAGAAATTCTTCGGCGATAGCCCGGCTGTGGGGAAGTTCCTGGAAGTGGACGGGCAGCATTTCCGCGTGGTGGGAGTGGTTCCCGACATCGCTATTCTGCGCATCGTGCCTTTTGCAGACATCTGGGTTCCCATCAGCACGGCCAAGACCGATACGTACCGTGGCCAGAAACTCTGGGGAAACTATCTGGCCATGATTCTGGCGCGCCAGCACTCCGACTTCCCGATGATCAAAGATGAATACCGCGACGTGCTGAAGCGGGTGGAGTTCCCCGACCCCAAACAGCATAACAAGGCGTTCGGGGAAGCCGAAACGCTGCTGGATCTCGGCTCCCG
>JBEKCQ010000261.1:0-8403 GCA_050014795.1 Terriglobia bacterium
ACGTCGCCGGCGCGCTGGTTGATGATGGTGTCGAGAACGATGGCGGTCTTGCCCGTCTGCCGGTCGCCGATAATCAGTTCGCGTTGGCCGCGGCCGATGGGGATCATGGCGTCCACGGCCTTCAATCCCGTCTGCAAGGGCTCGCGGACGGGCCGGCGGTCCACCACGCCCGGCGCCAGCCTTTCGACGGGAATGTATTGGTCAGTCAGAATCGGGCCTTTGCCGTCCGTTGGCTGGCCGAGCGCGTCCACTACCCGGCCGATCAACGCCTCACCCACGGGCACCGACATGATCCGCTTCGTGCGCTTGACCACATCCCCTTCCTGGATCTTGGTGTAGTCGCCCAGCAGCACCGCGCTGACCTGATCTTCCTCGAGGTTCAAGGCCAGCCCCGCCACCTCGTGCGGGAGATCGAGTAACTCGCCCGCCATCACGTTGTCCAGGCCGTGGATGCGCGCCACGCCGTCGCCCACCGAGATGACCGAACCCACCTCGCTGACTGTGACGCTCCGGTCGTAGTTTTCAATCTGCTCCCGAATGATCTTGCTGATTTCGTCTGCTCTGATTTGTGGCATCGTCACGCCTCACTCCTGCCCGCCGGGGGCAGGAGGCCTCTTTTCAGGCTCCGGAGCGCTCAGGCGCCCTCGGAAGATTTCACTCCTCGCTCAGGATTCTACCGGGCTATCAGCCGCTCGCGAATGCGCTGCAAGTGGCCACGCACCGACCCGTCGTAAACCGTGCTTTCAATCTGGGCCAGAATTCCGCCCAGCAACTTCTTCTCCACCCGGAATTCGACGTCTACCTGTTTTTGTGTGAGCACCCCGAAACGCGCCTGCAACTCCTGGCGCTCAGTTTCGGAGAGCTCGGCAGCCGACGCGATTTCGACCCGCACGACTCCGAGCCGGTCGTTGGCGATCTTCAGGAAAGCTTGAATAACCTCGTCCAACAAACTCAGCCGGTAGTTGCCCGTGAGGACACGCAGGAAATTCGAGGTGACCAGCGAAACCTCCAGCTGCGTCAGGATCGCATCCAGAACCGCGTTCTTCTGCGGGGGCGGCACCGCGGGAGTCGTCAGCACCTCGCGGAGCTCGGCGCTTTCCCGATAGGCCGCGGCAAAACCCTCGAGCTCGCTGAGCACCTGGCGGTAGTCACCGGTGCGGGCTACCACGTCCGCCAAGGCGCGGGCATATCGGTTGGCAATCGCCATCGCCACAGGGGAAGTCCTTTAACGAGTTGAGAGTCAAGAGTTGAGAGTTAAGAGTTCAAACTAGAAACCGGAACCTCTCCGCCTGCTGCTCCGTTGACTCTCAACTTTCCACATTTAACTCTCAACCTTTAACTGCTCGTCTGTCCCGCTTTGAGCCCAGCCATGAACTGTCTGACCAGCCGCTGCTGGCCGGCCTCGTCCAAGCGTTGGCCGATCATCTTCTGGGCCATCTCCACCGCCTGCTCGGCGGCGTAAAGTTTCAGCTCGACCCGGGCCTGCTTGGTCGTCATTTCCATTTGCGTCTGGACGGACGCCAACATCTTCTCCATCTCGTGCGCCGTCGCCTGCCGCAGCCGTTCGCGCTCGGCGTCCATTTCGCGCAAGGCGGCAGCTCTGAAGGCGGCCATTTCCTCCTCGAAGTGTTGCAGCTTCTCCTCTACCGCCTGGAGCTGCGCTTGCGAGGCCTCGAGCGCCTTCCGTCCCTCCTCCAAACTCTTCCGGATGGAAGCGGAACGCTGGGTGAAGAACTCTCTCAAGGGTTTCCGCAGCACATACGCCAGTCCGCCCGCCAAAATCACGAAGTTGATCCACTTGAAAAGGGCTTCGTGCTTTGGCTCTCCGCCTTCCTCTCCGGCTGTTACAGAGGCCGCAACATACCGCGAGTCGGCTGAACTGGCGCGGAACAACCCCGCAGATCCCAGCAGGCAGGCGCCGAAAAGCAGCGTCATCCAGGCTCGGCGAGCGGCGGATTTCATTGGGGCCTCCCCGCCTGCGTTTCACCCGCCGAACCGTTAGCCAGAAGGATTTCTGTAATCTTCAGCGCCAGCGATTGGCACGCAATCCCCAATTCCTGCTTGACCGCTTCGACTTCTCCCTGGAGCCTCGCCCGAGCCTCCGCCACTGAGGCCTCCGCCTGCTGGCGTGCATTCCGAAGGGCTTCCTCCCGTTCCTTTAGGGCCTCGCGGCGTTCCGCTTCCCGCTGACGGTAAAGTTCCTGCCGCACTGCCTGAAAGGCCGCCTCGTATTCCCGGGAGCGCATTGCAGCGGCAGCGGCTTGTTCGCGCGCACGCTCCAAGGCTCCCACGGTTTTTGCTTCGCGTTCCTGAAGAACATCGATGAGGCGCTGGAAGAAAAAGCGGTCGAGAATGACCAGCAGGAGGAAAACGAAAATGACGGTGGGGACACTCTGGAGGAAGAGACGCCCCAGCTGACTTAGGATATCGCCCATGGGGAGTGGTCAGCCTTACTGACAGTAATCCCTTGAATTACAAAGAGTAAGAAATCTAGCACGCCGTTTCGCGGGGTGTCAACAATAGCAGGGTCCTAATTCGAGGATGTGAGCGCCGCTTCGGCTCGTGCGACTTACCTCATTTCATCTCTATACTGAAGTAATATTTCTTGAACTCGACGTTCGGTTCTTTCTCGAGCGCATCGAGAAGCCCCGGTTCGGCATCTCGCGCCAGAATAACGCCTCTTATCCGCTTTGCGCTGTCGGGGTGTTTTTTCTCGCATGCTTTCATATACCCTTTAATCTGTCCAAGCGCAGCCGGACGTGCAACGCCCTTTTTGAGTTCGTAGACGATAAAGTTGCCAAGCCGGTCTTGCACCAAAAGATCAAGTCGGCCTGCGTTTCTGAACGCACCTTGCCGCTCTACAATTTTCGCGTTTTTCATTAGCCTGTAATAGAACAGATCTTCGATATCCTTTTCCGTCACCCGTCCGCGCAACAATAAGTCCGCCATGTGGTTGCTCATTATCTCGCCCCTCGTCACGTGCTTGTCATGGTGGACAAAGCGCGGATCTTGAACGATGCAGTAATTCCTAACACGCTCAACTGGCTTTCTATCTCTGCATTTCAAGAAATCCTCAGGGCGGTGGACCCGTTTGAGCGCGAATATATTCGTTATCTTCGCGGCGTACAGCCATTTCGCCCACTGTTCGAAATCTCTGCGGTTTTTGAGTTTCAGTCCGGTATAGTTACGCGCTTCCCTAAAACCAACGTCCGACAGAGGCTTTATCCATTCGATTTCACAAACATGCGTAACTCCCTTTTCGCGGACATCGTAGAGATAGCCAGCGCGTATGTCAGGGTGGGGGAAGTCGCTTGCCTCCCCACTGCCAGGAACAACGAGGCACCAATAATCGGCCCCTTTCTCCTCTATTAGGACTGCGTGGGCAATAATGCTGCCCGAATCTCTTCCACCGGTAAACTCGAGATCCGGATTCGCGGGTATTAGTATCGCCTTTTCCATTTCTACCTCCAATCGTCCCTGTTCAGCCAAGAAATCGTCGGATGCCTGCACCTGTCGTCCGGGTCTGCCTCCGCCTCGCATTCCGTTCCTAATTTCGATCGTAATTGTAGAGGCGGGACGCACTGAGTCAAGGATGCTGTTGCGGGGATGGTGCGCTCATGGACACCATCCCATAGACGGGGTGAACTCCGCACTCGTGACAAAAATGCTGTTACCCGGTTCGATCCTTAATTTGCTCCTGACGTTCCTTCGCTCGCTCAAGCTTGCGCTGCTTCTCCCACTCAGGGTTAGCAGCTAGACAATATTCTGAGTCCGGCTCAGTCACTTCCTGCGTAGCCGACTCTTTCTTCTTTTTCCTCAGTCGCGGTGGATTGGCATATTGCCTTGCCTGCTCAGCAGTCCACATAAAGTATGGCATAGCATCCTCCAAGGCATATAACGTGACTTTCGCATTCATAGTAGCAGCTAACCTTGCCAAATGCCGCATCAAACTGGTCCCAATGCCCTTGATTGAGAATCATGTCACGATGAGAAGCCAACTGCAAGATCCGATTCATCCGCTTCGGTGAATTGGCTTCCTATCCCTGACCGGTCTGTCACGAGACTTGTCAAGACGTAGCAGCCGAACTCCCACCAGATTAGGACACTACCGGTGGACACTCAGAACTTTGCCTCGGCGTCAACCGTCGAGAACTGACAGGCAATCAGGGCCCAGATGGCCGGGGCACCTCGGCGCCCATCTTCTGTCCGCCTGCGCCGTACTGGTAAACCAACTGGCCGCCGCGGTCAGCGCCCACACCCAGCAGGGTAACCAGAACGAGCAGACCCGCCAGCAGCACGGCCGCCATGCCGCGTGTCATGCGCGCGCGTTTCCAGAAGGCCATCGCGGTGAGCAGCACCGCCAGGCCCGTCACGACGTACATCAGCGTGGAGTGAAATTCCAGGGCGGCGCTCATCGGCGGCGTGAAGCCCGCGAGCGCCTCTACGTTGTCTTCAGCCAGCGACCCAGTCAACGCCGTCGGCAAGGCACCCAGCGTGCCCAAGTAGAGCAACCCGCGAGCGAGCGGCTGCATGGCTTCTCGTTTCCCTAGTACCACAATCGCCTGAATCACAAATGCCGCCACGAACAGGGCGATAGGGAAGTGAACGAACAGGGGATGCACGTTGTGCATCGCGTGGAAACCAGGAAAAAGTGTTTCCATGAAACTCCCTCCCTCAGTCAAGGCACGTTGCGATGGGTTGCACCCCACTGGGGACTGGAGCGTGCCCCAGCAGGGCTTGGGCCCCGCGATCGCTCAGGAACAGAGGGATTCTACCGCGAAACTGCAAAAGGATGCTTCAAGACGTGCCTGGGGACGTACTGTTCGAGCTCAACTCCCCCGACCAGTACCACCTCAACGACAGCCCCGACGGGTGACCCTCGGGGTTCGGGACTCGGGACTCGAAGATTGACGAGTGCCGATCGATGATTGTCGATTGGCAATTCCCGAGTTCCCAATTTCAAATCCCGTCTCTCTCCCCGGCGGAGAGGGTGTCCGTCACCTGACGGGCGGACGAGGGGCTGAAGGGGTGCTCGGCGCCTCCCCCGGCTCGCCGGGGAGTGCCGGTTCGTCGAACAGAGAATGCCGGCGGTCAGAGACCGCCGCTGCAGAAACCCGTTGCGTCCTGCAATTGGGCGGTCCGCGAACTCACCCTAGTTCACCTTGGTCGCCGTCACCTCGATTTCGTAGCTGGAAGCCACATCATCCATGCTCCCGATCACGGTTGGTTTAGCTGGGGGTATTAGAGAGTCGGCGGTAAACTTCAATTGCCGAAACACTGGGTTGTTGGGTAGGGTTCCGGCACCTTCGTTCGCGGCTAAGCTGGACCACTCGATTGAGGTCACTAACGCTAGGGAATTGTCTGGTTCCCGAAAAACACGGCAATCGATATTCATTCCGACATCTTGATACTGAAACTGGTGCTCCGCCACTGCGTATGGGACGCGGCTTCCGACGCGAAGCTTGGCGACCCTGTTCTCCACGACCATCATCAGATAGGTCCGGGCGTTCACTCGTTTCCCCTCTTCGAGTTCACGGATTACGAACTCCACACGATATCCGTCTGCATGCTTCGGCGCCTTTTGGACAGTGGTTCCACCTGCGGTTGTTTCCTCCGGCTCCTGTGCCCGCCCAGAGTTGGCGAGCATGACAAGCCAGGTAACGATCACTGCGGCTGCAAACCTTCTCGAAATCCTGCGCATGACATCCTCCTCACTTCGTTGGACTCTCCCTCGTCGTACCCAGCGGTTCATCGACATCTAGATCAGGAATGAACAGTTCAGAAAGCTTCAAATCCTGCGCTCCAGCTAGATCCTCGAGTTCCCTCGGCCCTGAAGGCGGGATTCCTCGAACGTATCGCAACAACAGTTTTTCCTGCTCGGTCAGTGGCGAAGGCGTCGGGAATTGCTCGGGGCGCCGAAACTCGGGTGCGAGGCTTCGCGACGGTCGGACGGCCCGCCCCGGAACACGAGACATCGGCGGCGCAACGGCAACCACCTTCGGCGTCTCAGCCTTTGGCGCGACGGCTTGCACTGCGGGTGAAACCGTCGCCGTGCGCGGGGCCGGCCGCGATGTGAAGCGCAGAACTACAACCGCGACTATCAACACCGCTGCGCTAGCTGCAAGGGCCCAGGCCCAAACCCAGCGGCGAGGTTGCGCCGCATGGTCGTTTGACCGAACGGTGGCCAGGATGCGACCCTCCAGACCCGCTCGCGGCTCCTCGCTCCGCAAATGCTTCAGTGACGCTTCCAGAAGTTCCTCAACGAACTTACCGTCATTCTTATCGTCCATGTTTCCGCTCCAGCAGTCCTGCAAGCTTTTGGCGCAGAATTTCCCGCGCGCGAAGCAGCCGCGTGCGCACCGACCCTTGGGGGATCCCGAGCACTTCTGATATCTCCACGGAAGTCATTTCCTCCACTGTCGAGAGGGTCAATGCATCGCGCAAATCTTGCGGCAGTGTGGTGATGAGTCGCCCGAGGAGCGCCATCATTTGCGCGTTCGCGGCAATCTCGTCCGCCGCCACCCCTTGATCCCTAAGGTTCAACACCGCTTCCGCAGCATCATCCAGCGACACCTCCGGCGTGTTTCGCCGCCGGTCGATAGCCACACGCCAGGCCGTCCGCGCCAGCCAGGCGCGCCGGTCACGGATGTCAGCCCACTTCTTCCGACAGCGGAGGAATCGCAAGAACGTCTCCTGGGCAGCATCCTCGGCATCGTGGTGGTTCCGCAAAACCGAGAAGGCCAGTTTGTAGACAAACCTGGCATGCTCGCGAACTAGGGATTCAAGGTCATCCCCGGAGGCGTTACTGATCGAAATGGGCTCGCTCAAGCTCACCTGCCCTGACAGTGCCATCCGGGCCCTCATTAGAAAGGACCGGATTGGCGAGCCAGACGTTCGGATTTATTAGAGGAGAATACCAGTGCTTCTAGGAAGTGGCAAAGTCACCTTGCAAATGGGCAGCCTGGTTGCTATAAGAGTGCTCCCGCTGCGCGCAGCAGCATAGCAGCAAGTCCTGTGTCGGGCTTGCGGACGGAATTAACGTCCGAGAGGATGATGGATGAAGAAGCGCAACCATCTGAGCCGTCGGAAGTTCATTAAGCTTGCTGTGTCCGTGGCAGCATCCGGGTCGGCGATTTCCTGTGCTGGGATAATAAGTCCGTGGCGATTCCTCAGCATTGAGGAAGCCAAGACCATTGAAGCGATTTGCGAACACATTGTCCCTGCGGACCAGGATCCTGGCGCCACACAGGCTGGCGTTGTCTTCTTTTTCGACCGGCAACTCGTGGGGTACCTGAAGCGCTGGCAAGCAACCTACCGCGAGGGCATCGCCGGCGTGGACCAGACCAGTCTGGCTCTGTTCCGCAAGAGGTTTGTGGACCTCCCGCCCAAGCAACAGGCTGAGGTCCTCACGGCTCTGGAAAAGAACGAGGCGCCGGGGGAAATCTGGAAGCGTCGCTCGGCCAGGGAATTCTTCGATCTCGTCGTCAGTCACACGATGCAGGGTTTCTACGGCGATCCACGCCATGGCGGTAACCGCGACCGAGCGAGTTGGAAGATGCTGGGGCTTCCCTATCCGCCCATTCGCGGTCGCTCCCAGTATGATTTGACCAAGCCTGGTGAACAGAAATCCGTTTGAACGGGAAATGAGTTCATGGCCTTGAAGCATGTGAATGCGGTAGTGATCGGGGCGGGCGCGGGCGGTGGAATCGTCGCGAAGGAACTGGCCGTGGCGGGGAACGCGGCAAGTGGTATTCACCGTTCGAATGCCGCAAGGATGACCTGCGCAACCAGCGCGTCGCGGCCCTGGGAAGCGCCTTTGGTCCTGATGATGAACGCTACGTAAGGGTGTTCGTTGATCCTGACGGGAAGGAGCATCTGGTAAGGCCCAGCGAAGGCAATTACCACAACAACGCGGCCTGCGTGGGTGGCGGCACCTTCAGTTACGGCGCGCTGGCGTGGCGCTTCATGGAGAAAGACTTCCGCATGCGCTCCACCTATGGGACGCCCGCCGGAAGCACCCTGGAAGACTGGCCCATCAGCTACCAGGATCTGGAACCCTATTACGAGAAAGCGGAGTGGGAGATTGGGGTGTCCGGAGATGACACCAACAACATCTTCAAGGCGCCGCGCAGCAAGCCTCTGCCCATGCCGCCTATGCCGCCCACCCGGGAACACCAGATCCTGAAGGATACGGCAGACGCGCTCGGTCTCCATCCCTTCGACGCGCCCATGGCGCGCAATACCGTCCCTTACAACGGACGCGGGGCGTGCATGCGCTGCCGCTGGTGTGTGGGATTCGCCTGCGAGGTGGATGCGAAGAACGGCACGCACAATACCGTCATCCCCAAGGCGCTCTCGACCGGCAACTGCGAACTGAAGACCGATTGCGTGGCGAAGGAGATA
>JBEKCQ010000262.1:0-2589 GCA_050014795.1 Terriglobia bacterium
GACCCGACGATCGAAGTGGTGGACATCGCCGTGCCACCGCAGCATCAATTGGCGATCGTGCGCGAGGCCGTCAAGCAGAAGCACATCAAGGGCATCCTGGCGCAGAAGCCGCTGGCGACAAATTACCAGGAGGCGAAGGAGATCGTCCGCCTGTGCCAGGAGGCGGGCATCACACTCGCGGTAAATCAGAACATGCGCTACGACCACTCGATTCGGGCGCTGAAAACGGTGCTAAAGCGCGGCTACCTGGGCGAGCCGGTGCTGGCTACCATCGAGATGCGGGCCATCCCGCACTGGCAGACCTGGGTCAAAGAACTGCGCGGCGTGACCCTGCTGAACATGAGCATCCACCACCTGGATTGCTTCCGCTATCTCTTTGGCGATCCGCAGAGCGTCTTCGTCAGCGCGCGCACCGACCCACGAACAACTTTCGAACATCGCGACGGCATCGTGCTTTACATCCTGGAATACGCCAGCGGCTTGCGCGCCGCGGCCTGGGACGACGTTTGGGCTGGGCCGGCTCGCGAAGGCGGGGCGCCTGATCTCTACATCAAGTGGCGAGTGGAAGGCACCGAAGGCCTGGCACAGGGCACCATCGGCTGGCCTTCTTATCCGAACGCCACTCCCAGCACGATTGACTTCACCAGCAAACGCCAGCCCGGCACCTGGTTCGCTCCCCGCTGGCGCCAGGTGTGGTTTCCCGACGCCTTTGAGGGAACCATGGGGCAGTTGCTCGACGCCCTCGCCGAGGGCACCGAACCCGCCATCAGTGGCCGCGATAACTTGCTGACCATGGCGCTGGTCGATGCGTGCTACCAGTCCATCGCGGAGCACCGGCCGGTGGAGATCGAGGAAATCTTGAAAGCGTAGGTGGTAGATCGTAGGTGGCAGGTGGGAGAAAACCAAAAAGCCGCAGCGTTAAGAGGGGAACGCCGCGCTACCTTGTTACACTGCGATTTCAGTTGGGAATCAGAGTTACTTCAAGGAGGGCTAGATGAAACTCGGACTCATCAACTCTGCCTGGGCGGGAACGCATGTGGGCACCGCCGAGGGTATCCGCCACACGAAGAAGATCGGCTTCGACACCATCGACATCTTCGCTGATCCTCTGGAAATCAGCGTCCAGGAACGTAAGCTCATCAAGGACACGGCCGAAGAAGTCGGGCTGCCGATCATCTCTGTCTGCTGTGTGGCGCTCGGTATCGCGGATTTCAACGGGCCGGTGCAGAAGTTCCACGTTCACCGCTGCAAGGCCTACCTCGACTTCACTTACGAACTCGAGGCCAAGAATCTCCTGCTCGTACTGGGCGAATACATCTGGCAGCAGGAAGTCATCAAGCCCCAGGACCAGTGGAAATGGGCGGCGGATAACGTGCGCGCGCTCGGCGAGTACGCGGCGGGCCTGGACCTGGAAATTGCCATCGAACTGGAGCCCTTCAAGCTCTCCCTGGTGAACAACCTGGACCTGATGGTGCAGTTTCTGAATGACGTCAACCATCCTGCCGTGCGCGCCAATATGGATATCTCGCATCTGCACCTGGCGCACACGCCGGCGGCCGACATTCAGCGCCTGAAGGGGCGCATCGCGCACGTCCACTTCTCCGACTGCGACGGCAAGGTGCACGGCGACCTGCCACCGGGCCGCGGGGTGGTGGATTTCATTCCCTATCTGCAGGCGCTCGAAGACGTGGGCTTTGACGGTACGGTGAGCATCGAACTGGAGTATTCACCGGAGCCCGCGAAGATCGTGGATTGGGTCACCGAAGCCTACCGAGAGACCAACCGGCTGATGCAGAGTCTGGGGATTCGCGGGTAGGGCCGCAGAGGCTCATGGGTCGGTCTTTTTTCCCGATATACGGGGATGGGTAGGCCAACGCCCGCAGCCGCGTGAGGAGGGGGAGGTGTCCGGAAACGGACAGTTGAGGGGGAATCTTGGGAGGTTTTTCACTTGGTAAGCAACTGAAGTTAAAGAGGTTAGCTCGAAGTTCCCAGGTTGCCCCCGTGGAGGCCGCATTCCTTCTTGGTGTCCTCTTCCCACCACCAGCGGCCGGCACGTTCGTGTTGGCCAGGGAGGATGGGCCTCGTGCAGGGCTCGCAGCCAATGGAAACGAATCCGCGTTCGTGGAGGGGATTGTAGGGGACGTTATTTTCGCGGATGTAAGTCCACACCTGCGCTGAAGTCCAGTTGGCCAGCGGATTGAACTTGACCAGTTGACGGTCGTTTAAGCTGAAGGTGGGATCAAGCTGAACGACGGGCACCTGAGCGCGCGTTCCGGGGCTTTGGTCGCGTCGCTGGCCCGTGACCCAGGCATCGAGTGCCGCGAGCGCACGGCGCAGCGGTTCGACCTTGCGGATGCCGCAGCACTCCTTGTGCCCGTCGCGATAGAAGGAGAACAGACCCTTTTCGCGCACCAGCTTCTCGACGGCGTCCGCCTGGGGAAAGAACACTTCGATGAGGATGTGGTAATGCTCGCGGACCTTGTCGATGAACTGATAGGTCTCCGGGTGCAGGCGCCCCGTGTCGAGGGTAAACACGCGAACCTTGCCGCCGAGCTTCGCTGCCAAATCCACCAAGACCACATCCTCGGC
>JBEKCQ010000263.1:0-2572 GCA_050014795.1 Terriglobia bacterium
CTTCCAACTGCTGAACCACATGAGCTACTGGCAGGATTGGGTGGTGAAGTGGCTTGACGGCGGGAACCCTCCAGTTCCGAAGCATGCAGCGGGCGGCTGGCCCGGAAGCGCCGCGCCGGCCAGCGCGAAAGAATGGCAGCAGGCCGTACGCGGTTTCCGGAGTGGACTTCAGAAGCTCGGCCGCCAGTCTCATGCGGCCGATCTTTTGACGACTCGCGGGGAGCACACCCGGCTGGGAATGCTTCACGCCATCGCGTCGCACAACAGCTATCACGCGGGGCAGGTCGTCGTGCTCCGGCAGGTTCTCGGCGCCTGGCCGCCTCCTACGGGCGGGGTCACGTGGTAGGACAGAATTGTGAATTATGAATGGTGAATGCTGAACCCTGGCCTAAGTATTGCGCAATTCGACGTTCAGCATTCATCATTCAGCCTTCATCCTTCTGACCTCTGCCTCCCCAGCCTCCACTCGATTTGCGCCAGGATGCCGCCCAGAATCCTGACGTCGTTATTCGTTAGCGCGAGATCAAGCAACACACGCCGCAGCTTGATGAGCGTGGCCTGGCGAGTCTTGGGCTTGAGGTAGCCGGTGTGGTCCAGGACCCTGACGGCGCGCTCGAACAAATGCTCAAGGGAATGCAGGTTGGCAGGCTCTGAGAGGTGGACTCTGGCAGCGGGCGGCCGAGTGGAGACGACGCCCGCGCGCGCCAACTCGTAGCCGCACACCGCTACGGCCTGCCCCAGATTCATCGAAGGGCATGAGGGTGAAGTAGGGATTCGGACCAGCGCATGGCAATAGCTCATCGCCTCGTTGGAAAGCCCTGTCTTCTCAGACCCAAACAGCAGGGCGGCGCGGCGGCGCGCCCCGGCGTGATCCTTGAGCCACACGGGAAGGTCGGGAAGCGGTATCAAGTCGCGGTCGAGGTTCCGGCGCGAGCCGGAAGTAGTCCCGAGCACTAGGGTCGCGTCCCCGATGGCCTCCGGGAGACTGTTCACTGCCTGAGCAGACTTGATGATTTCCTCCGCACCCACAGCCGAGCGGGCCTCTTGCCACACCGGTGGATGGGGAGCCACGACCACAAGCTCCTGAAATCCGAAATTGGCCATGGCCCGCGCCGCCGCGCCAATGTTCAGCGGGTTCCGCGGCCGGACCAGGACGATGCGCCAATGCAAGCTAGAGGATTTCATCCCAGCGGATTGTATCAGGAAGGAAAGGCCAGATGTCGCGGCTCGAGCCTGTCCCTCACCCCCTGCCCCTCTTCCGCGGGGAGAGAGTTCTCCCGCAAAGCGAGAACCGGTGAGGACTGACCCGGCATATCACGGCCTACTTCTTCGGACTAGGCGGGGTCGTCGGAGTGTCAGCCGGCGCCGTCGAGAGGATGCGCACCTTGGACTTGAACTGCTTGTAATCGGTGTACCGGATGGTCATCTTGATGTGCACCGGACCAGCGGCGAAATACAGGGTGTCATCGGCCAGGGTGAAGGTCGGGAACCAGTACTTGCCGTCGACTTGCTCGCGGTAAGTTGTGAAGCGCGGGAAAAGATTTTCGCTCTTCGTTCTCACCTCCGGAACGCTCTTCCCTTCGGATTTCACGATCTGGAGGTCGCGGTCATCAACCCAGACCATCCCCTGGAAATACAGCCTGCCTTTCTGGATCACCTTGGGCCGGATGGAGAAGACGTAGGCCGCGATTTCATCCACTTTAACGTGGCCCAGATATTTGACGTCGTATTCGGGTAACTCGGCGGTCGTCAACACAAAAGGCTGGATATTACGCATCGCATCCAGGTCTTCCTTGGTCACTCCCAATCGTTGCAGGGTGGTCACAGGCGCGTAGGTTACCCGCTCGATCCGCTTCCCGCTGTCATCGTAAAGGATGTCCCATTCCTGCTGGTAGGTGCCCACGACGTTGGCGTCTGAATCGAGCTCGTTCAGCCTGTTGACTTGGTGGTAGGTGTAGTTGTTGCGAGCCTCCCGGAAGAGTTCCTCTTTGGCCGCGAACTCTCGGGTGATCTTGGAGATTTCTTCGGGGCTGGGGTCCGTGAGCTTGGGCGCGCCAGCCGATCCGGTTGGGGCCGGGGGGACAGGGGTTGTCTCACCCGAAGCCGAGACCCGCGCACCAGCGTCCGCCGTCCGCGGGGCGCCGCTGGCGGAGGAATCAAGCAGCATCATGATTTCCGGCTCCAGATATGAGGATAGGCTTGGACCAGCCGGAACGCCGACACGCGTAAAGTAGATACGACCATCTCGTCCGATGAGGAAACTCGTGGGTACGCCGGAGATTCCCCCGTAGTTCCGCTGAATCCTCCCATCAGCCATGGCTACGGGGTAATTCACGTGTTGCATCTGGAAGTACTCCCGCACGGCTTTCGGACCGCCGTCCACCGACAGCCCGATGACCCGCAGCCCCTGCTTGCGATACTTATCTTGAAGTTCGACCAGCCGAGGAATAGCTGCCCGGCAGCG
This sequence comes from Terriglobia bacterium, assembly GCA_050014795.1. GTDB lineage: Bacteria > Acidobacteriota > Terriglobia > UBA7540 > UBA7540 > JALHUF01. The sequence goes on from JBEKCQ010000263.1 coordinate 2,465, forward strand.
CGGGCACCAGGTGGCCCAGAAATTGAGCAGCACAACCTGCCCCTTATAGTCCGCCAAGTCCAACCTCTGCCCGGAAAGGTCAACGAGTGAGAATGCGGGAGCCAGAGG
>JBEKCQ010000264.1:0-5035 GCA_050014795.1 Terriglobia bacterium
TACTCGCTGCTCCTGGTAAAAGAACGCCACCTCGCCGACCTGCCACTCCATGCCGAAGGCAAACGCCGGGGCGTGGGCCGCCTCGAACTCAAGGCGATAGAAACGGCTCTGCATCGCCGGCATCAGAGGGATGGAAGGCGTGAACAGTCGCCCCGGCATCGCGAAGCCCATGGGATATCCCGCGAGCGAAGCGGGCTTGGGGGCCGTCACGCTGCCGGATTTCTTCCACTCCCGACCGTCCTCGGAGACCGACACCGTGATGGTCAAGTTCTCCGGCTTCAAGTTCGGGGGCACGACGACGAGCACGTCCACGCGATCGATCACCGGAACGCCTTGTCCACCCCCCAACTGGATTTGCACCCACGGACGCGGACCCCGCAGTTCGACGGTGCTGGTCGCGTTGTGGTCCAGGACGAACTCCCGCTCGAGCTTGGGGAGCGGCCCACGAAAGCTCACCGAAGTCGTCACCCAGTCGGGAAGACGCGTGTGCTTGATGCCGTCGGTAACCAGTTGGGCCGTCAGGTTGTAGTCGTAGCTGCTCGAATGGTACGCCGGCCTCCGCAGCGCCAGGTTGCGATAGGTCGAGCCATCTATGACCAGGACCGGGCTGAAATCCTCACGCGGATTTCCCGGATACACGCCGACACCCCGCGTGTACTCGGGCGCGTTTGCCGAGGATTCGGCGCCTGACGGAAGCTCGCCGCTCGAGGCCGGCAGGGGAGCAGCTTCAGTTGATTTCGCTGGAGCTTTGGCCAGGCTCTGCGCCCCGCCCCATGCCGCACCGGCGCCCGCCAGCGTGGTTTTCAGAAAAGCGCGTCGCGAAGTTGACATACGATTCCTCCCACGTTTCTCCGAGCTTCTTGGGCCCGGCGCGAGTATACACCCGGCCCGTGGGGCTGGAACCAGCTGTAGCGGCGGTCTGTGACCGCCGAAGTTGACCGCGATCCCGCTCGGCGGGATCGCCACAAGAGCCTTTGAAGCCGCAGGCTTTGCCTGCGGCATCTAGTTTCGGCGCTCATAGAGCGCCGCTACAGTAGAGGCGGCTTCCTGCCGCCACTTGACACCGAGGCCGAAAACGTATAGGCTAGAGATATGGCTACCGACGCCCCGCTCGACGTCTCCGCGCCGCCTCGCGCCAAGCGAGCCTATCGGCTCCGCCAGCCTTTTCGGGTGACCCGCGCCCGCCGCGTCGCCTCGCGCGCCAACGCCGCGCAAGCCCGCGCCGCGCAACAGGCGCGTGGCTGGCCGCGTTCCGACCTCCAGCGGGCGGCCGCCCGCGCCAATCTGGTGAAGGCTCGCCAGGCGACGCAGGCCCGAGGTGCGCCGCGCACCGAGCTCCAGCGCGCCGCCTCGCGCGCTAGCCTCGTGAAGGCCCTGGAGGCTCTGCGCGCGCGGGGTTGGCCGCATTCCCGGCGGCAACGCGCCCGGGCCCGCGCGAGTCTCCGGAAGGCGCAAGCGGCCAATCGGAAGCGCGGTCGGCTGACCTCGCGCCAGCGGGCGGCGCTCCGCCGGAACATCGCGAAAGCCAGCGTCCGCCTGCGAGAGACGGGCTATGTGCGCACCCGGCGCCGGCTCGCGGCCTGCCGCGCCAATCTCCGCAAAGCCTGGGAGGTGAGTCACGATCTGGCCAACTACGCGCGCATTCACGGCCCCACCCTCAAGCACGGCCTGTGCGCGCCCCTCTACGACGAAATGCTTCGCGCCTATGCGGAATTGCTCTACGCGTCAGGCGCGGTTTCGCCGCCGCGGGGGAAGCGAAGGGCGAAGAAGAAGGGGTGAAGGGCAAAGGGTGAAGCAGGTAGCGCAGAGTTGGTCTTTAACTCTGCGGCTTTGGATTTTTGTTGGTGCGAAATAGCCGGTAGCCACGACGAGCGCTCTTCCTCGTCGTGGGCCTTTGCGTCTCCCCGACGACGCGGATGGCGCAGACCCTTGGGTCTGCGGTTGTCCCGTGGCGCCTGTCGGCGCGCAGAGTTTCCGCTCTGCGCCAGCCTGCGAATCCAACCGCCGATTCGTCGTGGCTAGCCGCCGGTCAAGCCTCGCGTCGATGGAGGACCTATACCCATGTCCCCTGTTCCCGCCGTAGCCCCTAGGGCGAGGTCAAAGAGCGCTGGTTTCCCTCCGACCATCCATAGTATGATAGCCAGAACCGCATCGCCGACAAAGTACAGGATTTCAAGAGCGAACACTACGTTGCAAATCACCAGTCCAGCGCGTTTCAATCGCCACAGAAAACGGCTTCCAGCAACCAAAGCTATTAGAAAAAGAAGGTTGATGATGCTCCTCCCGTAGAAGGCCTGATGGTAATAAGCAGGAGCGCCAGGGTAGGGAGGGAGCCCATAGTGACGGAGAACTGTGTATACAAGAAGATAGAGTCCGTACATCGCGAGTAGAACATTGACGATGGCAAATGCGCGAATTGTCCTCGCTGCCCACGGTCGCATATCCGCCTCCTCTCGTTGAACTCAACGGTTCTCGATGCTCATAGGAGAATGTTTTGCGTCTCCAATGCGTCTATAAGCCGCTCATCAAAGCCGCGAAGGAGCGGGTAGCCACGACGAGCGCCCTTCCTCGTCGTGGGTCTTCTGGCTTCCCCGACGACGCGCCCACGACGAATCCAACCGCCGATTCATCGTGGCTACCTGCTCCCCGCGCTCCCTGGTCGTCAGCAAGGTAGCGCCGCGTTCGCAGCTTTCGACCTCCGCGGCCTGCAAACTGGCAACTGTAGCTTTCGACCTCCGCGGCCTGCAAACTGGCAACTGTGGAAGAGCCGCAGAGTTTCTGAGGAGCGAAACTCTGCGCTACCTGCTTACGGCTACCCGCTCGTGGGGGGCGCGGCGGGTACGAAAAGGCGCGCCACTGAATCGCGTCCGAGGACTACGAAGGACAGAACTCCCAGCAGCATGCCATAGGGAAATCCCACGCAACTGATCCCCGCCACCACCATGCAATACGTCCGTGACTTGCGCCGCCGAATGCATAGGGCAGCCCAAAACTTGCCGATCGCCAGCGCCATCATGACCAGGAAGACCACCAATCCCACGCCGCCGAAAAAATATCCGACCAAGGCCGGACCTGGCTCCCCCTTGGCGGCAGTTTCAGGAGCATGAGACACGACCACGGCCATGACTATCCCGATCACCAGATACATCACCCCGAACAACGAGAACATGGCGTTGAAACCGCCCGAAACGAGATAGCCGAGCGATAACAGCTTCAAATGCTCCTCATCAATGATCGATTGACGTAAGGTTTCGTCGGACATCGGCACCCTCCCACCTTGTCGCCACGGTTGATTCGTTCCTTGAATTAACGGGGGCTTCACAAATCCGTCAAAAGCGAGGTAGCGCGGACCTGATTTGTAGGTCCGCGGTTCGTTCTTCAAGGAAAAGCCGCAGACCTCAAAAGCGAGGTCTGCGCTACCTTGCTTGCGAGTTTTTTTCAACCTTCAGCTTTCAACTTTTGACCTTTCCCCTTCCGCCTTCCTTCGGGAAATCGCAAACGCACCCACAAACGCGAATCTGCGCGATCCGGCGCTATTGATTCGTTTTCCGCAGGAGTCTTTCGTAATCCTTGACGAAGTTGGGATTCCTGGGATCAAGAATCTGCGCGGCACGGAATTCTTCGAGGGCTGCTCGGTGTTCACCCTTCCTCTCCAGCGCGAGGCCGAGGTTGTTATGAGCCTCTGCATAGTCCGGCTTCAGACGAAGTGCGGTGCGGTATTGCACGATTGCTCCGTCCAAGTCGCCTTTCTTGAAGAGCGCAACGCCAAGGTTATTGTGAGCATCTGAGTGGTCTGGCTGGTGGCGGATGGCAGTGCGGTATTCAGTGATAGCCCCATCCAGGTCTCCTTTCTTGTCGAGTGCGGTGCCGAGGTTGGTGCGAGCTATTGCATAGCGCGGTCGGAGGCGAAGGGCGGCGCGGTATTCCGCGACGGCGCCATCCAAGTCACCTTTTAGACAGAGCGCGTTGCCAAGGCATGTGTGCGCCTCCACACTGCGAGGCCGGGCACGAAGGCTGGTGCGGAACTCCACGATGGCCGCATCCAGATCGCCTTTCTTGGCGAGAGCAATGCCGAGGTTGGTGTGCGCGGGCGCGTAGTCCGGCTGGAGGCGAGTGGCAGTGCGGTTCTCTGCAACAGCCAAATCCCATTTCTCTTGTACAACCAGAGCGTAACCCAGCGCGCGATGGACTTTCGGGCTGTCGGGGTCTAATTGCAGCGCGGCACGGTATTCCTCCTCCGCTTTTGCATACATTTTTCTCCTGGCGAATTTCATCCCACACTTGAAATGCTTTCGGGCCTCCCTTTGCTCAGCCCTTTTTGCCGCGTGCGGCGCCCCGGGGAGCACTTCGTCCGTACCGACGGTCTTGAACGTGGTCAGGTAATCCTCATTCGGTCCTAGATCAATGCCTCGCTCATTGACCGGCATGGCCGATCGCTGGCTCGGCACCCCACGGCGTGGCAAGCCTAAGACCTGTATTAGATCGAGTGGCTTCTTTGGGGTAGGTGGAGTCTGGCCCAACCCGAGGCTGGCGAGAAGAACCACGAGGGGACAAGCGCGCTTCATTGGGGTTGTCTCACGCGGGCCGATTCAGATCCTTGGGACAGCGATCCTAGCACGGTGCCGCGCTGCCGCAGTGGTAGCCACGACGAGAGCCTTTCCTCGTCGTGGGTCTTTGGTTTTCCCCAACGGCGAGCCCACGACGAATCCAACCGCCGATTCGTCGTGGCTACCCCTTGTTGCATTAGACTGCCACTTAACCTTCGAGTCAAGGGCATTGCAGAAGGACAGGGACGAGGAAAGAGCAGAAGACAGAAGTCAGGAGTCAGAAGTCAGGAGAACAGCGACAAGGGACAAGGGAGGAGTCAAAGGCAGGAGTCAGAAGACAGGAGTCAGAAGACAGGTGGGCCGAGCTAGACGAGGTCGGATTCCCGCAGCCCTGCCATCTTGAGGAGATGTTTCATTAGGCCGATCTTCAGGGGTTGGTTTCCGTGGATAGGAACGGAGAGACGAACGATGCTTCCTCGCTTGCCGTA
>JBEKCQ010000265.1:0-2946 GCA_050014795.1 Terriglobia bacterium
CCCAGAACCTGCGCCTTGGAGAATGCCATGTCCAGACACAAGAGGGATAACGGCAAGCGGGGCATATCGCGCCGGAATTTCCTGAAGACGGCAGGTGTGGCCAGCGGAGCGGTGACGGCGGGCCTGCTGGTCAAACCGCCCGGCAAAGTCAGGGCGGCGCGTCCGCCAGCAAGCGAACCTCTGGGGCCCGGTCCAGTGGAGGTCACGCTGGAGGTCAATGGCAAAAAGCACGTTTTGAAGCTCGAGCCCCGCGTGACTCTGCTTGAAGCCCTGCGCGAGCACCTGGGCCTGACCGGCACCAAGCGCATCTGTGACAATGGCGAGTGCAGCGCTTGCACGGTCCTTGTGGACGGGCGGGCCACTTGCTCGTGCATGACGCTCGCGTTGGACGTCCAGGGCAAGCAGATAACGACCATTGAGGGTCTGGCCCAGGGCAAGACTCTCCACGCCCTACAGAAGGCTTTCATTGACCACGACGCATTCCAGTGCGGATTCTGCACGCCGGGGATGATCCTGTCGCTCAAGGCGCTGCTTGACAAGCATCCCCGCGCTACGCCGGAACAGGTGAAAGCTGCCGTGGCGGGTAATTATTGCCGCTGCGGTGCGCTTCCCAACATCCTGAAAGCCGGAAACGCTGTGGCGAAGGGATGAGCTTGGTGGGGTGCGATCCATGAACCGCGGAGTGTGAATGAACTGGAAAGGAGAACGGCGATGCCCAAGAAGCTGAAAGCAAAAGTCGGCCTGGCGGAAAGACCACAGGTGGTGGAGATTGAGGTTCCCGACCAGGAACTGCCGGTTTGGGACCTGGATGCCAAGCGATTTGCCCGGCCTGCTCTACGGGAAGATCCTGCGAAGTCCTTACCCCCACGCGCGCGTGGAGAAGATTGACGCGTCGAAAGCGCGGAGCCTGCCAGGCGTTAAAGCCGTGCTGCTGTTTGACAAGGGTGAAGGCTTCAATCCCGAGGAAATTCTAAACGTGATGTCGGACGGCCCCGCGGCGGAGCCTAAAGACCGCGTGGTGATTTTCGAGGGCGAAGAGGTCGCGGCGGTAGCCGCCGACTCCGAGGCCATCGCGGAAGACGCGGTCCGGTTGATCGAGGTGAAGTACCGGCGCCTGCCGCATGTGGTGGATCACGAACAGGCCATCAAACCTGGAGCGCCCATTGTTCACAAGGGGATGAAAGACAATATCCGGCGCCAGGATCCCCAGGTGCGCGGCGACATCGAGCAAGGGTTCAAGGAGGCCGAGGTCACTATCGAGCGCACCTTCCGTGTGCCAGTGCTGCTGCACAACTGCCCGGAATGTCACGTCGCGGTGGCCAAGTGGGAAGGCAACAAGCTCACCATCTGGGCGTCGACGCAAGGAGTGAACGGCTTCCGCGAGGAAGTTTCCAAGACCTTCAAGATGCCGAAATCTGACGTGCGCGTCATCACCCAGCACATGGGCGGCGGGTTCGGCAGCAAGTTCGGCATGCAAGCTTACGGCGCCATCGCCGTGGCATTGGCCAAGAAAGCGGGAGCGCCGGTGAAGCTCGGCTACGACCGTCACGAAGAGAACCTCGCGGCGGGCAATCGGCCGAACGCCACCATCTGGGTCAAGGTGGGCGCTAAGAAGGACGGGACCTTGACCGCACTCCAATGCCGCTCCTACGGTACGGCGGGCGTAGGTTGGGATGCCAGCGTCACGCCCATGATGGGAATCGCCTACAAGTGCCCGAACATCCGGCTCGAAGACAGCGACGTCTCGACGCACGCGGGACAAGGCATGCCGTTCCGGGCGCCGGGGTTTCCGCAGGGCTCCTACGCGCTCGAATCCGCGCTGGATGAGTTGGCGCTGGAACTGAAGATGGATCCGCTGGAACTTCGCCGCAAGAACTTCGTGGACCAGCCGCTGCTCGCGCTCGACAAGATGTATGCCTTGGGCGCGGAGAAGATCGGCTGGAACCGTCGCAACGAATTGGGGCCGCGCGGCACATCGCCGGTCAAGAAGGGTATCGGTATGGGCACCGCGGTCTGGCCGAACTACTCTGGCCCGCCGGCGCGCTGCCGGGTGACCATCAATTCCGATGGCTCGGTGGAAGCAGCCATGGCCGTGCAGGATCTCGGTACCGGCACCCGGACCCTCGTGGCTATGGTGACGGCCGAAGAGTTGGGAGTTCCGGTCGAAACCGTGAAGGTCACCATCGGCGACACCAGTCTGGAGCTGATCGCGCCCGACAGTGGCGGCAGCGTGACGGCCCTCTCCATCTCCCCGGCGGTACGCGCGGCGGCGGCTGATGCCAAAACGCAACTGCTCACGCGTGTCGCGCCGGCGCTTAAGGCCAAGCCCGAAGACGTGGTCATGGAAGACGGAAAGATCTTCGCCCGCGCCAAGCCGAAGAGCTTCTTGACGTGGAAGCAGGCGACCGCGCGGCTGGGGGCATCGCCGGTCTCGGGCCACGGCGAGCGCTTGCCCAACGTGGAGCCTTACGGTGGAATCCCGCTTTGGGGCGTGCAGTTTGCCGAGGTCGAGGTGGATACGGAAACCGGCCACGTCCGCGTGGTCAGGATTGTGGCGGTGCATGAAGCCGGCCGGGCACTCAATCCTGCCATGTTCGAAAACCAGGTGAACGGCGGCGTGATGATGGGCGTGGGCTACGCGCTGCTCGAGCGCCGCACCATGGATGAGGCGGAAGGCCGCGTTATCAATCCCAACCTCGAAGACTACAAGATGGTGAGTTCCTTCGAGCTGCCGGAAATCGAGACCATCATCGTGGAACCGATTACGCCCATGAACAACATCGGCGGCAAAGGATTGGGCGAGCCACCCACCGTGCCAACGGCGGGGGCGATTGCGAACGCCGTGGCCCACGCGCTGGGCCTGCGCATTTACGAACTGCCGCTTTCTCCGGACCGCGTCCTGGACGCGCTCGAGGCGCAGAAGGAGGCCTGACATGAAACAGTTTG
>JBEKCQ010000266.1:0-3653 GCA_050014795.1 Terriglobia bacterium
GGCCCCCCTGGCGCCCCTTCAGGAATTATAACGCCAGTCCTCAACTCCGTCAGCCTTATTCAGCAAGTTCATCCAGGATGCCCTGGAAGAAGTCATAATGATACGAACCGTCGCTGGCGTGGCCCTCTTGGCGGGTCAGCGCGCCGAGGCAAATCGCCCATCCCTCAGGGTGTCTTCTCCTTCACGAAGCTGACCCCGTACAAGAATCCCCGTGCAGTCCACCGGGACCAGGCGATCCTGGCCCTCCTTTCGGTGGGAGGCGCCTTGTCGGCGAAGGGAAGGGTACAGAGAATCTCGCTGCCCACTAGATGCTCGCGCCTGCTCCAAAACGAGACACCACCTTTCGAGACGTCTTGGGTCTGCACAGTTTCTGTCCCTTGACGGCTGTCGCGCACGCGCAACAGCATGGCCAACTTGATGCGCCGATGCTTCCTGCGCTCCTGCTTGACAAGAACGGGCGCGGACACCTGATCGGCCAGTCCTCCGGTGGTTTCGTGCTGACACGGCTGCCAACGCGTGGTCTCGCCGCAGCGGTCGCAATGGCGGGAGATAATGCCGGTGTAGAGGAGGACATCGTATTCGATGGGAGACAGGGGGCCGAGGACGGCATTCTCGCAGGCGACACAGCAGATCAAGACCTTGGGCTGAATTCCCTCCGGAGGGGGAGTGAACACTACGCCCCAAATGTTGCTTTCTGGATTGACCGCCTCCACGCCCCATTCCCGCCGCTCGCCGAACACCCGCTGGAGCGCGCCCACCACGCGAAATTCCTCCTCGACGCCGCTTTGGAGGTTGCGGATGCGTACCGGGTGCTCAGGCGCCAAAGAACGGGTCAGGCTGATGCAGGCGCCGTGCCGGTTGCAGTTGACAGTTACCGCTTCTTCGTCAAACGGCTGGCCCGCGGCGTCAATCCCCGTCACTCGAATGGGTATGGGAACAAGGATCCGGTCGCTACGACGCCTTCCCGTTGCACTCATGATCCTGCGACCCCCGCGCTCGGCCACGCTGCGCTGCCCAGATAACGTGTGGCCAGAAGTCAATGATGTTGGAGTGAACTCTGTCGATGCTTTTCTGCCGATTTCCTTGGGTCGTACATGTAAGCATGGTGTCGAACTTTTACCGGGAAACCTCAGGTGCTTCTCGGGCAGGCGCCGTCTTCTCGACACGCAGCATTGGGCTCTTGGAGCGCGTGAACTTGAGTTCGGCGTGCAGCAGCATGACTTAGCGTCTTGCCCGCTTGCTGCGCATGGTCTCTCGCAGGAGACAGATTGTCAAGATGAAAAGTTGCCTCGAAATGACATTACCCGTGGAGTCATCGATGCTTGCCAGTTTGCAAGCCGCGGAGTTCGAAACCCGCAAAGGCCCACAGGATAAAAAGCATGCTGTGGCTACCTGCTCACCCGATCCGGTGGCGTGGCATATGGGTGACCGAAGTCGTATCACAAGCTCGGCCGCGCCAGCAGTTGCGCAGTTGCAGGCGCTGGTTGGGAGGCCGTAGAGGATGTCGGGTCGGGCTCACCTGGGTCTCTGAGTGCGAAAGCGCGGGATGAACCTGGGCACGCGCGCCAGGTACTTGCGATACGCGGGCATTCGTTGGAGCAAGTCCACTTCTTCCAGCCGCGCTTGGAGGAGGGCCCACAGTATGCCGAGGCCGCAGGCTAGCGCCACCGTGCGGCGCGGCCTCACGAGGATCAGGGCCGTAAACTCGAGTAGGAGGCCGGCATAGATCGGATGGCGGATGTAACCGTACACACCGTGTTCGACTAGGGCATCGGCTATCGAGGGCTTGGCGGCTCGCCCGCGTAACGACGCCAGAGCCAACAACTGGACGCCGCACCCGGCGGCGAGCAGCACCCACCCAAGCGCCTCCAGTGGTGCAGGAACTGCGAAGAGCACGGGCGAAGGGGAGCGGACGGCCAGACCGAGGCCGATGACCCACAGAGGGATTCCCAGGACATTGCGCAGGACGAAGGTCACCCATGGGCCGCGTTTTTCGCCCCAGCGGCGAGAGAAGGCCGCGGTGAAGGCGCTCGCGGAGTCGAAGGCGAACCCGAGGAGCAGCGGAATCAGAACAGTGCCCATGCGAGTCCTTGCGGCTGCCGACCGCCGCTGGGAACAATCTCTGAATTAGACCGCCGGTCAACCTGCGAGTCAAGGCCACCGCGAGCAGCGCAGACCTGTTTTGTAAGTGTGCGGTTTGTCGATTCGAAACGATAAAGAACCGCAGAGTTCAAGAACAGCTCTGCGCTACCTGCTGTCCCCTATCGCGGGACCAAAAGTATAACAAGCCCGTAACCATAGCGGACAGGGTGGGGTCCTGAATTAGTCGAATTTTAACACTGTGTTAACCTGTTTTAGCACAGTGTGTTTTATACTGTAGTGGCCAGGGAGGGCGGAACGGAATTCACGGTCGTCCTCACCGCGGGCGGCATCCTCAGGCGCTAATTGTGCATCATAGTGACTTGGACAGAGGGAATGGGAGAAATGCCTAGCTGCGGTACCAGGAGCCCCTTTCGGAATCCCACGTGACGTTCGGAGTCCTAACCCATACGCCTCGGTGAAGCAAGCACCAACCATCTGCAAAGGGTTCGACCAAGAACCGGTTGATTACGCCATGCTGGAGCGCAGATTTTTCGATCTGATTGAAGGCGTCTCTCACAGCGAGCCGGAGGTGGGAGGGTTCGTGCGAGCGTTGCTGGAGAGCATGCTGCGCGAGTTCGGAAACTCCCTCCACCTGCTGGCGACTGCTGAGTTCCGCCGGGAGGACAGCCGCTATGAAATCACCTGGTCCCAGGGCGAACCCCTGTGGGATATGTTGGACCGTGGATTGTCCTATCGTAGCGTGCAACGCCGTCTGTCGGGCCAGTCCTGGTGGATCCAGCGGGGGTTGCGCCGACAGGCCGAGGGTCGCGAAGACTGGTACGACCTGATTTTCATTCCGGCGGACCGCGAGTTGCGTCACGTGCTTGGCCTGATCACTCCCTCCATGGCGGGTAAGGAGGGCCAGCAGCGCGAAGCGGACTTCCAGGTACTGGGACGACTGATCCGGTTCTTTGGTGATCGCCAGCATCAGCAGGAGAGGCTTCAGGAAATCTTGACGCTCGCGCGGGAACAGCAGATGAGCTTATTGCCACCAGAACTGCCCTCGTTGCCCGGTTATCAAGCTGCGCAACGGTCCGTTCCGGCGCAGGAAGTAGGCGGCGATTATTATCAGATCATCCCGTTGGGGCCGGGCAGTTTTGCCGCGGCGATCGCCGACGCCAAGGGCAAGGGATTCGAGGCGGCAGTCCTGGCGACGGCCCTGCATGCCGCGCTTCATGTGGTCAACGCCACGCCCTTCGAAGTGGTGCACAAAGTACGACTGGTCAACCGCAGCCTGGCTGAGCAGGGCAAACAGCGTAACCTGATTTCCCTGTTCTACGGGGAGTTTGACGATCAGGGCCGCTTGCTCTACGTCAACTGCTCACATCCGCCGCCGATCGTAGTCCGGTCCGATGGCCTGGAAGAACTGGCGGAGGGCGGGCTTTTTCTCGGCCTCGACCCTGGGAGCGAGTACCGCATGGGCGTGTGCGAACTGCGCTCCGGCGATCTGCTGGTGGCTTATACCGACGGCTGGACGGAGCTCTCGAACGAGCAGAATGAGGAATTTGGTG
>JBEKCQ010000267.1:0-3511 GCA_050014795.1 Terriglobia bacterium
TAGATAGCGCCGCCGGCCAGATACCCGCCGATGGGCGAGCGAATCACCAGCGGGCACGCAAAGGTATTGTTGGACCGCCAGCGCATATTGATTAGCTCGTCGCGGATTTGCATCATGGCCGGCCAGATGTAGTCAAAGAACTGGACTTCGACCACCGGCTTCAGCCCGCGCGTGGCCATGCCGATGGCGCGGCCCACGATGCTAGCCTCTGCCAGCGGAGCGTTGTAGCACCGCGCGCTGCCAAACTGGCGTTGCAGCCCGTGGGTCACTTTGAAGACCCCGCCCTTGCCCTTGAGTCGGGCCAAGTCGTCCGGATGACTGCAATCCGCCACATCCTCGCCGAAGACCACGACGCGCGGGTCGCGCGCCATCTCATCCCGCAGGCAGGCGTTGATAAGGTCCACCATGGTTTTCGGTTCGCCCTGGAATTTCGGCGGATGGTCGAAAGGCTCGGAGGTGGGATCCACGGTGGGCGAATAGACAAACGCCATGACCGTCGCGGGTGACGGCGGCTCAGCCGCCAGGGCTTTGTCGGCGGCGTCGCGGACTTCCTGCGCCACGGCCTCTTTAAGTTCCGTCAATCCCTTCTCCGTTATTAAGTGCTCGCTCAAAAGGTACTTCGCCAAGCGTGTGACCGGGTCGCGCTTAGCTTCTTGCCGGCGAATCTCCTCCGGCTTGTAGAGCCGTTCGTCGTCGGAGAGCGAGTGCGAGTACGGCCGGACGCAATGCGCGTGCACGAGCGCCGGGCCGCGGCGCTGCCGGATGTGTTCGACAGCTTTCCCGCAAGTCTCGTAGCTCTCCAAGAAATCCGTGCCATCGCACTCCAGGGTTAAGAGGTCGGGGAAGCTCCGCACCAGCCGCGAGATGCTGCCCCCGGCGGTCTGCGCGTCCACGGGGACAGAAATCGCGTAGCCGTTGTCCTCGACCATGTAGAGCACGGGCAGCTTGCGGAGGCAGGCCCAATTGAGCGACTCCCAGAATTCGCCCTCGCTGGTGGCGCCATCGCCCATGGAAACGTAGACCAACTCATCCGCATGGAATCCCGAGGCCAGTTCCGCGGCTTCCTGCACCGCCGAGAAGTAGACGCTCGCGTCCGCCGCGCCCACGGCTTGCAGGATCTGTGTCCCCGTAGGGCTGGACTGGGAAATGATGTGCAGCGCCTTCGCCGACCAATGCGAAGGCATCTGGCGCCCGCCCGAACAGGGGTCATGTTTGGAGCCCACCGAGCCCAACAGCATCTCGAGCGGCGTCATCCCAATTTGCAGGCAGAACGCGCGGTCGCGGTAGTAAGGGTGGAACCAATCGTAGCTGGGCTTCAGATGCAGCGCCGCCGCCACGCCAATGGCTTCGTGCCCCACGCCGTTAATCTGGAAGAAGGCGCGGTTCTGCCGCTTGAGCTGAATCTCTTTGTCATCCACTTGTCGCGAGAGGTAGATCGTGCGGAAGGCACCGACAAGCGTCTCTCTAGAAAGCCGGGGAGCTTTCTGGACCGGAGTCGTCGTCGCCATCAGACCTCGCTGTGGAAGGTGTATTCAATTCCGCAGTCCTCTGGGTCGTGCCACCCCAGATTATCAAATCCTGCGAGGCCAAAGTCAACGGCAACTGTAGCGGCGATGTCCCCCTCGTCGCAACAACCCGACGGCGAGGACGCCGCCGCTACAGGGGCTGGGGGGCTGAAGACAGGAGCCAGAAGTCAGGAGTCAGAAGCCAGAAGGGCCGGCTGGCGCAGATTCGCGTTGGGTGCGAGTCTGCGGCTTTCCGAAGTGGGCACTTGAACATGAAAAAAGCCCGCGGTTGGAGGAGCACCAACCGTGGCTACCCACTGTGGCGCCGGTGTCCTCACCGGCGCGCGAGGCTGGTTTGCTTTTGTCGCGAGGACGGAATAAGATCATCTACACGGAGGCGAAGCTTGAAGATCAGGGTCGTCGTGCACGAAGCCGAAGAGGGCGGTTACTGGGCCGAAGTCCCGGCCATCCCCGGTTGCGCCACGCAGGGTGAGACGTTTGAGGAATTGATGAGGAACGTTCACGAAGCGGTCGTGGGATGTCTATCCGTCGAGGTAGCAGAACCGCAGCGCACCGCGAAAGACAAGATCCTGGAAATCGTCGTATGAAATCGGCTTCCGGCAAGGAGCTGGCCCGCGCCCTGGAGCGCCACGGCTGGACTCTCCTCCGCATCCACGGCAGCCACCATATCTACGGCAAGCGAGGAAGCATCGTTCGTCTCTCCGTTCCTATCCACGGAAACCAACCCCTGAAGATCGGCCTCCGTTCCTATCCACGGAAACCAACCCCTGAAGATCGGCCTGATGAAACATCTCCTCAAGATGGCAGGGCTGCGGGAATCCGACCTCGTCTAGTTCGGCCCACCTGTCTTCTGACTCCTGTCTTCTGTCTTCTGTTTGTCCCCCGTCCCTCGTCCCTGCCCTTCTGCTTTCGGTCTCCTGACTCCTGACTCCTGGCTTCTGAATTCTGTTCTTTCTTCGTCCCTCGTCACTGTCCTTCTGCAATGCCCTTGACTCGGGGGTAAAGGTGTAGTCCAATACAACAGGGGTACCCCCGACGAATCGGCGGTTTAGTACCCCGTGGGGCCGTCGTCGGGAAACCCAAAGACCCAGGACGAGGGAGAGCGCTCGTCGCGGCTACCTGCTTGTGCAGATTACCTCAGCAGGAAAAGGTCGAGTGATCTGCGACCTCGTGTGAGGCACAATCGACATGCAACCATACCGCCAACCCGCTTGGTCGCCGCGCGGCTGATAATCGGAAACAAGGAGCGGCGCGTTCACCTCGCCACTCATTCGTTGATCCTGCATTACTGTGGGCGATTAGGGAAAGGCAGTTCGACAAGATGGCGGATTGCAGCTACACATCTTCGAAGGCTATCGGAATTGATTTCAGCAATGTCCGGTCGCCAACCGAAGTGTCTGTCCTGTACGAATTCGATCAAGCGGGAGGCATAGGCTGGCCCGACCGACTGCCCACTGCCTGGTCGAGGAAGCAAATCATCGCGGATGTCGCTTTTACGAGACCTTCTCGCCAGGGAAAGTAGGGTCGCCCTCGGATCCGGAAGCGACTCCGGTTGAGGAGGGATGTGTCTCTGATTAATTCCGAGGAATTGCGCGATGCGTTCCGGGTCAGACAGAATCCAGGCCTCCAGCTCGCGAACCGCCACCCGGAAGCACATCAACGCGGAGGGGTGTGGAAGCCAGCGAGGCAACACAGCCGGGGCACAGTCGCCGTCACTGTCCAGGTCGAGAAGGACCACCCAGTGGCGATAGCGGGCTGAATTGTTGTAACCGCTCAAACGGCTCAGAAGGCCGGGTTTTCCGCTCTTGCCGTAGACGCTGGCCGTCTGTGCCCCGGCGTGTTCGCAAATTCTCTTCAGAACGGCCTCGTCAGTAATCCCTTCTACCGCTGCAGTAATAAATACGGGTGGGGGCATTACGTTACCGTTCTTCGCCGAAAAGGCTGAGTTGTTCAGCATTGGCCGGGCGGGTCCGGGGCATCACCGT
>JBEKCQ010000268.1:0-4010 GCA_050014795.1 Terriglobia bacterium
AGCTTCCAGATGAACAAGAACATGACGGCGGGCGAAGGTGGCTGCGTGGCCACCAATGATTTCCGCCTCTATCGCCGCGCCTTTGCCTGCCACGACCTGGGCTACGCGCGCGACGAAAACGGTCGCCTGATCTTTACTGATCCGGACCTCCGCCTGTGGGGGAAGGGCTACCGGCTGGACGAACTTCGCGCTGCGGTTCTGAGGGTGCAGCTCAAGAAGTTGCCGCGCATCGTCAAGAACATGCACCACAGCAAGTATCGCATCCGGCACGCGCTGGAGAAGTTCCCCCGCGTCCAGTTGCGCAAGATTATCGACCCGAGCGGCGACACCGGCTGTTTCCTCATCACCACCTATCCTGACGCGGACACGGCGAAGCGGATCAATCGCGCCTTACGAGCGGAAGGGATAGTCACTTTTCCCCAGGGCATTTCCAACGTCCTGATGACCGACTGGGGGCTGCACCTGTACTACAACAACGTCAGCTTGGTGAATCGCGGCAGTGTGGATGGCCGAGGCTTTCCTTGGAGCTTGGCGGAGAACGCGGGGCTGGGCCGTCCTTACGACAAGGGCGCCTGTCCTCATGCTGATTCTCTGTTCGAACGCAGCGTCCTGCTGCCGATACCTTCCTGTCTGACCAAGCGCGACGAAGACGACATCATCGGCGCTTTCGAAAAGGTGCTGCGGGTGCTTCTGCCGCAATGAGCTTCAAGCGAGGAGGAGAAAACGATGCAAACCCAATCTCATCCTGATGCAGCCCGGACCGTCATTCGTTACGCGGGCGTGTTCCTGGCTCTGTTTCTTGCCGCCTTCCTGGGCCTGGCGTCGGCTTTCGGGCAAGAGGCGAAGGTCTACGTTTCCTCAAAGGCCGGGGACCGCCTTACGGCGAAGACACCGCTACAGTTCGAGGCGCAACCCAAGGTGAAGCTGCCGGGGTTCAAAATCAATGAGGCGGTGACCTACCAGAAGATGGATGGGTTTGGCGCATCGTTAATGGAGGCCGGCCTGATCTGTCTGAATGATCTGCCGCCGGCCCAGCAGGAAGAGGTCCTGCGCATGCTTTTCGATCCGGAGAAGGGCGCGGGCTACTCCGCGATGAAGACGGAAATTGCGGCGACGGATTTCGCGTCGGCCGGGCCCTGGTACACGTACAACGACACGCCGGGCGATGTGGAGATGAAGAACTTCTCCATCGCGCGCGACCTGGGACCGAACGGCATGATCACGTTCATCAAGCGGGCGCGCCAATACGGAAACTTCATGCTCCAGGCTCCCATGGACTACCCGCCCGACTGGATGCTGACGAATGTCACCGACCGGAAAGAGCAGGATGTGGACGCCAAGTACTTTGACGCGCTGGCTCTCTACTACCTCCGCTATCTTCAGGAGTACGAGAAAAATGGCATCTTCATCGACTACCTCAGCCTGTTCAACGAGCCCGGCGTCTATACCAAGATTCCGTACACCAAGATTCGCGATCTCATCAAGGACCACGTCGGACCGTTGTTTGAAAAGGCAGGCGTCAAGACGAAGATCCAACTGAGCGAGGCGCCGTCACGCCAGGAGGCGAGGAACTACGAGACCGTTCTGGGCGATCCGGCGGCGCGCCGATATGTGGCCGCGCTGCCGTACCACGGCTACGACTTCAAGAACTTCGAAGTCATCGCCAACCTTTACCGGAAATACCCCAGCCTCCCGCTGTGGATGACTGAGGTTTGCTGGGCGTACGAGGCGGACGCACCGCGCAACATTCCCCTCCCTCGCTACGACTGGGAAGACGGTGACTTCTGGGTGAACCAGATTGTGTCCGACCTGGAAGTGGGAGCTGCGGCATGGATCTATTGGAACATGATCCTCGACGAGAAGGGCGGGCCTTGGGCGATCTCCCCGGTCCACGGCAACCCGGACCCGAACGTCCAGCATCCGGTGGTCATCATCAATCGGCAAACCAAGCAGGTGACCTACACGGGGCTGTACTACTACCTGGCCCATTTCAGCAAGTTCGTGCGCCCCGGGGCGGTGCGGGTTGAGGTTCTGCGACAGGCGTCCGGTGCGTGGCTTTCAAGACACCAGGAGGGGGATTCATCGCGCAGCTCATCAACAGCGGCAAGACGGATACCAAGGTTGGGATTGAAGCTGGTGGCCGTTCCTTGAGCGTGGCCCTCCCGGCCATCTCCATCACCACGCTCGAATGGAAACCCTGACGGGTCGAGGTTCTTTGCTACGCGCAGAATGGGAGCCAGAGCGGCAGGAAACGCAGGGAGCAGTCTCATGCATTGGCCGGTGTCTATGTTCATCCCGAAGCGCTCCGGTAGAGCACGTCTTTTCAGTCTTATTGTCATTGTGCTATTAGGCGCACTGTCCGCTTCCGGACAGCAGGTGAGCGTTTTCGTTTCTTCCAAGGCCGGTAATCGCCTCACGCCAAAAGACTTACTTCAGTTTCAGCCGCGACAGGGGAATGGTCCAGCATTCCAAATTAACGATGCTGTGACCTACCAGAAAATCGACGGCTTCGGAGCTTCGTTCCAGGAGGCAGGGGTACTTTGCCTGAGCAGTCTGGAACCAGCCGAACAGGAGAAGGTCTTCGAAGCGCTGTTTGATCCCGAGCGCGGCGCCGGCTATTCCGCCATGAAGACGGTCATTGCCGCCACCGATTTCATGTCGGCGGGGCCGTGGTACACGTATAACGACACGCCGGGCGACGTCGAGATGAAAAACTTCTCGATCGCCCGCGACCTCGGCCCGAACGGACTCGTCACGTACATCAAGCGGGCGCGGAGATACGGCAGCTTCGTCCTGCAAGCCCCGATGGATTACCCGCCCGACTGGATGCTGACCAATCTTGAGGACCGGGAAAAGCAGGACGTGGACCCCAAGTGTTTCGACGCGCTGGCTCTCTACTACCTGCACTACCTTCAGGAGTACGAGAAGGCTGGCATCTTCATTGACTACCTGAGCCTGTTCAACGAGCCTGACATCTATACCAAGATTCCCTACACGAAGATCCGAGACCTTCTAAAGAATCACGTCGGGCCACTCCTGAGGAAGGAAGGTATCAAGACGCAGCTTCAGCCGAGCGAGGCGCCCAACCGCGACGACGCTTATCGGAACTACCCGATCGTGTTGGACGACCCCGAGGCGCGCCAGTATGTGAGCAACCTGCCGTATCACGGCTACGAATTCAAAGACTACGCCAAGATTGTGGCGTTGCACGAGCGCTATCCGGATCTTCCCTTGTGGATGACCGAAGTTGACCATTCCTACCAGACCGACACACCGCGCACGGTGCCACTGCCGAAATACGACTGGGAAGACGGGGACTTCTGGGGCAACCAGATTTTCTCCGACCTCGAGTCTTACGCTTCGGCCTGGATTTACTGGAACATGATCCTCGATGAAAAAGGCGGACCATGCCTGGTTTCTGAGGTCCACGAGAATCGCCCCGGCAACATGCAGCACCCGGTCGTGGTGATTGACCGGGAGAAGAAGAAGGTGATTTACACGGGTCTTTATTACTATCTGGCGCATTTCAGTAAGTTCGTGCGGCCCGGTGCGGTGAGGATTGGAGTTAAGGGGACGATGGAGGGCGTGCGCTGCCTCGCCTTCAAGACGCCGGAGGGTGGCCTGGTCGCGCAGCTCCTCAACAGCCGCAAGGCGGATGCGGCGGTCCAGCTCGAATCGCGCGGCCGGTCGTTGCGTGTCATGTTGCCGGCGGTTTCGATTACCACGCTCCAATGGAAGCCTTAAGGAGGAATCGTGTCACGCATACTGAAGGGCGTTTGCATGTTCTGTCTGCTGGTGTTGGCCTTGCCGCTTTCTCTGGCAGGCGCCGGATTGAAGGCCGGCGTAGCGAAAGTGGAAATCACGCCACCCACGGGCCTGCGCATGTATGGGTTCTCGAATCGCAAAGGCGGTGCCACGGGGATTCTCGACCCGCTGATGGCGCGGGTGTTGGTACTGGAGGCAGGAGAAAAGCGGCTGGCGTTGGTGGTCCTCGATTTGGGCCGGCCGCC
>JBEKCQ010000269.1:0-3096 GCA_050014795.1 Terriglobia bacterium
CGGGGTCAAGAGGCCGACGACTGTCCGTTCCAAAAATCTTCCAGGATACATTTGGCAGAGGCTCAAGCCGAATCCGGGCCGTCACTTAACATCGCTAGAGCATGTCTGTCCCGAAAAGAAAGGGTTTCGGCACTAATCCCTCGCTGTTAACTCGCTGCCCTCGCCACAATCGCCTATGACAATGCTCGTTCCAATTCCGAAAAGAATATTCGCACGGAGTTGGGACGCCGATCCCGCTCCAGCGCGAACGCCCGCGCGAAGAATTCCTGCCAGCCGGCCGGGGAGTCCGGCAGATGTGTGGTGACAGGAGCAAAGCGCCCCCTCAGCACCGCGTCGTAGCACTCCGCCGTCGTCCCTGCGGCGAAGGGCCGCGCGCCGGTCAACATCTCGTAAGCCACCACGGCCAGCGCCCATACGTCCCACGCCGCATCCACCGGCCCGCCGAGCAACCGCTCAGGCGCCATGTAGTGTATGGTGCCTACCAGCAGGGCGCTACCGGTGTCGGCGGTCGCCTGCGTAGCGGTAGGAAGGAACTTGGCGATGCCAAAGTCCAGCACCTTGGGCGTCTCCCCCGTTTCGCCCCGAGCCAGGAAGATGTTTTCCGGTTTCAGATCACGATGGACCAACTGCCGTCGGTGCGCGGCCTCCACGGCCTCGCACACGCCGCGCAAGACCTCGATGGTGCGCCGTGGCGTCAGCCTCCCTTGTTGCTTCAGTTCTTCCCGCAAGCTCGTACCGTCGAGGAGCTCCATCACCAGAAACGCGCGAGTGTCCGCGGCCACGCCGAAATCGTAAACCGCCACGACGTTGGGGTGGGAGAAGCTCGCCGCCGCGCGCGCTTCCCGCCGGAAGCGTTCTGCCGCGTCCGCACTGCCCACGAGGTCGTCGCGAATCACCTTTACCGCCACCCGCCGCTCGAGCGCCGTGTCGGTGGCCTCATAAACTGCGCCCATGCCGCCTTTTCCTCGGCACCGCGCCAGGTGGTAGCGCCCCGCGAGCGTCCGGGGCAGGCGCATGGGTACCAAGCTTTTACCCTCCTGTGCACAACGCCCCGCGCCCGTGTCATAACATGTGCCGCACTCCGGGCATTCCTCTAACCCGGCGCTCGGGCGTGCCGGCATCGCTGCCGGTTTTTCGAGCAGCAACGCCAGGCTCGCGGCAATCGCCACCAGCAAGTCCTGGTCCTCGCGGGAATAAGGTTCTTCGGACCGCTTGATTCCCAGACGAGCAACTCGATGCGCGCCTGTCGGAGGAAATCAGTCTCTTCGTGCGGCAGTTGTTGCTTGAGCCAGCCTGACTCCGTGAGCGAGATCTCCAGAGGCTTGCCCAACACTCGCACCAGCGCCATCAATTTGCCCCCCGCTGGCAACGGCGGCGGAGCTTGCCCGCTGGGCGCTGCGGCGAGGCTGTGATAATTTGCTTCAGGCGAGTCACATACCAACAGCGCCACAAATTCCGGATGCAGCGCCGCCTCAATGCGCGCCACCACGCGCGGCGCCACGCGCTCAAAGCTTCCCGCTTGGCGAACCTCCTCCACCACCTCGCGGAGCAGTCGTTGAGCGTCGTAATGCTCGCGGAAGAAACGGCGGTCGAGCACGTCCATCCACCGTTGCCGCTGCACATAGGCGGTTGCAGCCAGCCCGCCTAGGACTACGTAAACCCAGCCCCGCACGCGCAGAATCTCCAGCAGCGGCCGCTCGCCGTGCAACAGGATGTCGCCCAGCATGACTCCGCCCAGGACCGGCACCAGCGAGACCAGAGCGCCGCGCGCCAGCGCATACTGCAAGCCCTGGCGGATCATCACGCCGACGTCGAACAACCGATGGCGCAGAATGGCATAGGCGAACGACAGAGGAAACGCCAGCCACAGTACGTAGAGCAAGGTTTGCAGCGCCAAAAGCCAGAAACTTAGCGCCCGCCCTGATCCGGTGGCGACCCACGAGACGACCCCGAGCGTACTTATCATTAGACCGACCAGCACGACGCGCGCGCGCCGCCGCTGGTTGGCGTCCTCCAGCCGCCGGTAGCTCAGAACTAAGACCACCAAGCTGCCCATGACGTAGACAACGCTTCTCAAAGAAATGGCGGAGAAGACCCATTCGGGTGCGTCCGTGGCGTGCCCGGGTTGATAGATGACCTGATATGCGGCAAAGACCCGCCAGGGCAGCAACGCCAACGCCGGCGTCCACAACAAGAGCCACGGCCAACGTGCCTGGAATATTCTTCGCGGAAAGATGGTGAAGAAAGTGAGCAGGATGGCGTCTGAAACGAATCTGCTGATTTCGGGAATCCAGAGGAACAAACCAAGCAATCCGGGCAGGTGACGCCATGTGGCTGCCCAACCGTCGGGGAGCCCGAAAGTGACAGCGGCGGTTGCGAGCACGCAGGCGCCCATTCTTGCAACAGGGTCGTAGGGCCGGCGGAAGGCGATGATCAGCCCGAGAACCAGCGACGTTAGGATGAACGCGAGGAACCCCAACCCCAGGCGTCCATAGACTGAAAGCCATTCCCTCCAGGAAGGCCGCGGAAAGGTCAGCGTCAGTTGGAGTCGCTCATTCGCGCGGCCAATCTCCCATTGTTCCGGGCGTCCAATTTCCGTGTTGGCGCGAATGGCCTCCCGGTCATGGGCATTGCGGATGGCCTGTCCATCTACGGCCAGCACACGGTCGCCCTCCTTCAGTCCAGCGCGCCCCTCCGGGGAGTCGGGATGGACTGCGAGGACGACCAGTCCTCCACTCCTGAAACTCCCTTCAAACCCCGGCAAGATCGGAGGTCCCCAACACATCTGATAGGCGAAAAGGGCAGCAAAGCCAAGGTAGGAGGCCGCGACGACGTACATCCACCAGGGCGCGCGCACGTGTTGCATGGACTTTTCCCTGTCCGAGGGAATGTAGGTGGGCCATTATATCAGGGGCTTTACTGCAATGCCTTGCTGCAATGCCCCTGCCAAAACGATGTGGTTTTCACACGCAGCATTCGTCCGGCTGCGTGATCTTAAACACAATCACTTATCGGGTCAGAAACGGACGGGGTTTCGGCACAGGGACCTAACCCAATAGGGAGATAAATCCCCAGCGCACCAATAACGATTCAACT
>JBEKCQ010000270.1:0-2635 GCA_050014795.1 Terriglobia bacterium
GGCGGCGGCCCGCTTACCCGCAACCGGTACACAGACCTCTATGCGGAAGTGGCCGCGGGATTCGAGTTGAACGAACTCCGGGTGGGCTGGCGAACCCAGCCGCTCGGGCTCTTCAACCGGATGCGCGACAAAAGGGCTTCGTGGGCCGAAACCGACGGCCTGCCGGCCATCGTCACCCACGGCGGCATCCAGTCGCTGCTCGGCTTCGTCTTCAATTGCCCAGACCTCATCGGTGGCGGGCTGGACGAGGGCTTCAAGCCCGATGAAGAATTGCACGTTCGCTGGACCCAGGCCGCGGCCTTTATGCCGATCATGCAGCTCTCCTACGGGCCGTGGAATTTCAGCCAACCCTCGCAGAAAATCATCCGCCAGTTCGCGGAGCTGCACGCGAAACTCTGGGCGGCGCGCTTCAAGCCTCTGGTCGAGCGAGCGATGCAGAACGGCAAGCCCATCTGGTCGCCGCTGTTCTACGTCTTCCCCGAGGATGAGAAGACTTATCTAGTCCGCGATGAATTCATGGTGGGAGAGAGCTTGCTGGTAGCGCCGGTGCTGCGCTCCGGCGCCCGCGCGCGGGATATCTACCTGCCTGCGGGTCAGTGGCGCGATTATTGGACGGGGAAGGCGGTGCCGGGCGGCACGACGATCAAGTCTTTCCCGGCGCCGCTTGAGACCATTCCCGTGTTTGAACGGGTAGGCCACGACAGCAGCAGGACGGCGAAGTGAGAGCCCTCGCGCGCCGTCCTGTCACTCGTCTTCTTCCAGGGCCATTGGACCCATCGGCTGGAGGTGGAGGGTGGCGCACAGCGCCCTCAGGGTTTCGCTGCTTGGTTGATCCATCGAGAGGAACCTGAGCCCAGCCTGCCCCTTGAGGCCCTTCCAGACTCCGGAACCCCTGCGCCCTGAACGCAGCACCCTTGGACGCTGAGGACTACGACCGTCACGCTGGAGCCGGACCCGCCTCCGGGAGGAAATACAACGGCCGATACTTCTGCAATGTAACGAGGAACCTGGCGGCGTTCACCCATGGCGGCGAGTGTAGTCTTGTGCCGGGACGAAAGCAAGCCCGGTGTGACTGGAGCGGGTTGAAGCCGTCTGGCCAGCGCCAGTCGGGCTAGAGGGGAACCCCCTCAGGTGGGGAGCCGCCTCGGAGGCCAGCTGGAACCGGGTGAAAAAGCCCCGAACATGCCCTATAATCTGAAGCCTGTGCCTAAGCCGCCTCAGCTCGACAAGGAGGACAAAGAGCTTTTGAACGTCCTCCAGCGGGACTTTCCGCTTGACGAGCGGCCTTTTGCCCGCATGGGAGAGAAGGTTAATTTGTCTGAGCAGGAAGTCCTCCAGCGTGTCGCGAGGTACAAGCAGGACAGAATTGTTCGCCAGATCGGCGCCATCTTCGACACGCGCCGCTTGGGTTACCAGTCGAGCCTAGTGGCCATGAGCGTGCCGGGCGAGCGCGAGGACGAAGCGGCCGCCATCCTGAACGGGCATCCGGGGATCAGCCACAACTATCGTCGCAACCACTACTTCAATCTGTGGTTTACGCTGGCGGTCGCGCCCACCAGCCACCTCGGGCTCGAGGGGACGGTGGCGAAGCTCCACGCGATGTGCCGGGCAGATTCCACGCGTCTCTTGCCCACCTTGAAGCTTTACAAGATCGCGGTCGACCTTGACATGACGGGCGAGCGCCCTCCCGAGGCTACGACTGGCCAAGCGGCTTGCACTGAGGCGAAGCGCAGCAACCTGCCGCTGACTGGGCGCCAGATGGCCTTGATTCGAGAGCTTCAGGAAGACATGCCGCTGGTGGGACGGCCCTTTGACGGTTGGGCAGCCGCGGTGGGCCTGTCGCCGGCCGAACTCCTGGCAGAAGCCCGAGGATTTCTCGAGCGCGGGCAGATGCGGCGCTTTGCGGCTGTGCTCCGTCATCGCACGGTGGGCTTTGCGGCGAATGCCATGGGCGTCTGGAAGGTTCCCGAGAACGAAGACCCCGACAAGTACGGCGCTGCAATGGCTTCTTTCAACGCGGTGAGCCACTGCTATCGGCGGCCCACCTACCCCGATTGGCCGTACGCCCTTTTCAGCATGATCCACGGTCGGACCGTGGACGACTGCGAGAAGACCCTTCAGGCCATCTCCGAGAAAACCGGCTTGAGCGAATACCAAGCCCTCTATTCAAGCAAGGAATACAAGAAAACTCGCGTGAAGTACTTCACCCGCGAGGCCGACGAGTGGGAGGCGCGGGCTCTGGCCTTCCAGCCTGCGTAGCGCCGGGCTTCAGCCCGGCACCTTCTGCGTAGCGGCCGCCTCTAGGCGGGCACTTCCCAGCCTTGCCGCCCTGAAGGGCGCCGCTACTCCAGCAACAGCACCACCACATCCTGATACGGCACGGCGACGCGGACACCGGTCTGTTCGATGGGAACCGCCGCTTGGCGGTGCAGGTCGGTGGCGCGAGTGTAGGTGGAGGGCAGCTTGATGACGCCGGCGCGATCTTCCGTAGCGTCATTGAATACCGCCAGCAGACTGCGCTTTTCGCCTGGAATCAGCCGCGGCCGGACCTTGTCCGAAGTGACCGGCGGCTGCACCACACGCGTCACAATGGCGCGCAACAGTTCGATGCCGTTGTCGTTGCCCGCCGCGATGC
>JBEKCQ010000271.1:0-3333 GCA_050014795.1 Terriglobia bacterium
CGGTTCTAGCACGTACGCCCCTCGCTGCTGAATTCTGCTGAATTGTGAATTCTACTCACCATTGGCAACCGGCAACTGGGAACGGGCAACTGACTGAGGAAAAGCCTACGGTCAGAATCCGTCAACCGACGGACTGACCGTGTCTACCTGCTTTGTTCTCGAATACGATACGCTTCGCCTTGTTCCCGCACTTGGCGTGTCTCTCCCGGCGCACGCGAGGACCGCCTCGCTTCCAGTGTCTGGGGAGGTTCGGTACCGCCCGGCACCTACCTACGGCAGGGCGCGAATCGTATTGAACAGCAGGTAGCGCAAAGTCCCGCGTCCCTTCCGCCGCTCTGTCCATGATCGCAGACATCGTAAACGACGCGCTGCCCGCGCCACGCGTGATGGGGCTCACCGTCCTGAGCCTTTATTTTGCGTACTGCTCCCTCTTCCCGTGGGCGGCCGTTTGAGCCGGTGGCGTCTGCCCGGCATGGAGGGCCGCATAGGCAGTGCGGTGCCGATCATGGTACTGAAAAGTTGATTCGAAACCCAACTCCGCCTGCAACTGGGCCGTGGTCAACGCGGGGTCAGTGGGCTCCACCAAGAAGTGGCCGTCCTCCAGGTAGGATGTGATCCGCACGCGCCCCGGATACGCATCCAGCAGGCGGTCCGGGATGGCATAGTTGAAGTCATAGTGCGCCACCACGAAATCCAGGTTGAGATCGCGGACGACGAAGTTCACGTGGGAGTCCGTCTCGGCCACGACGCGCCCGCAGGGGTCAATGATGCGCGACTGGTCCGTGCGCACGGAGGTGATGACGTAGTAGTGGTGGAGGTAGGCATACGCCTGCAGCGGGAACCCGCCGTGGTAAGCCGAAGGCCAGAAGATCGCCTTCACGCCCTTGCGGGCCAGCGCCGCCCACGTCTCGGGAAATCCCGCGTCGAAGCAAATCTGAATCCCGATCCTCCCGAAGTCCAGATCGAACACGGGTGGCTCGCCGCCGGGGAAAGTGCCGTCCTCGAAAACCGTGTAGTCCGGCGACGTGGTCACGGGATGCACTTTGTCGTAGATGCCCAGGATCTGGCCCGACCGATCCAGGACCACAGCGGAGTTCCACTGCTTCCCCTCCCGCGCCGTCCCGATGGGACAGATGACGTAACAGCGATGCGCTTTCGCCCGCCGCGCGAAAGCGTCGGTGGTCGGGCCCGGCACGGATTCGCCGACTAGCGCCCGCGTTTTGTCCGGAACCTCGACGCCGGTGAACGCCTCGGGGAAGCACACGAGGTCAGGCTTTTGCTTCAGCGCTCGGTCGAAGAGGGCCAGCATGGTGTCGCGGTTCTCGTCCACGGTGGAATGCCGCGCACCGTTCTGGCAAGTGGTAACGATGCGGGCTATGGTGCCCTTCTGACTCCTCTCGGAGATGTCGTTCCGCTGGCTTCCGCTCAGAGAGTGCGTTGCCGCAGCAGCCACGCCTGCCGCCGCACCCCTCAATAGCTCGCGACGTGAAAGTATCGAGTGAATCATGATCTATGTCCTCCTACTCCTTGTCCGTTTGGAATGCTCCCCGATAGCGCACCGCGTCCCCCGCTGGAGGGCACGGTGAAGGATTGACCCCTACCGGGACCGCCGCCGTGCCCACCGCTGACGAATCGATGAAACACAAAGGCGCGCAGGCCGAAAGATGGTAGCACGGGTTGCAACCAGGTAGCACAGCCCGTCGGCTGACAGGCTGCGCTATAAACTCAGAAGGTTTGGTCCCGACCGCCGCCCGCCTACTGCATGGCGCGAATCGTATTGAACAGCGCCTTGAAGGTATAGGCGGCTTCCGCGCTTTCCTTCGGGGCCGAGGCGTCTCGGTTATACGCCTTGATGAAATCGCTCGCCTCTCCCCAGGTGGTCTGGAGAACGCCAAGCATCCGGGGGGCGATGGTCTCATCCGCGTGCGCCCGCGCGGAGCGAATCAAATCCAATTCCCCCAGGGCGACGTCGGTCTTGCGCCACGGGGCATACAAGACGCGAAATCCCTCGACCGCGAAATAAGCAGCGGTGGCCGGAGCGGCATCGTAGTGCCAGTCGCAGATCACGATATCGCGCGGCACCATGGTAATGGCCCACGCCGTCCCATTCTGGCTCGCTTCCCACTCGCCCAGGCCGGTGACGCTGCCGTCGAGAAACCGGTCGCCCCACATCCACATCTCACGGTGAGTCACCGCCAGGTGATCGTGCAGGGTGCGCACTTCCTGGGCGAAGAGTTCGGCGCGAGTCCGGCTTTTGCAGCGCGGGCAATCCGCGTCCGCGAGGATGAACACCTCGTCCATGCCCACATGGACCGCGTCAGCCTCACAGACGCCGGCCAACTCATCCAGCAGGTCGAACACAATCTTGTGGAGATCGGGGTGCAGCGGGCAGTAACTCCGGCAGTAGATGTCTTTGTTGTTCGGATACTTTCCCGGCGTCTCATCGAACTCGGGATGCGCGCGCAGCAGGCCGAAGGTTTGCGCCGCCCAGGACTGATGCCCCAGCAGGTTGATGAGCGGGATCAACCGCACGCCGGCCTCGCGGCACGCCGCGACGATGGCCTGGACGTCGGCTTTCGAGAGTGCCTCCGCGTCCACCACCTCGGGGTGGCTCGTGTACTGATACCGGTAATCGAATTCCATCACCAGCACGTTCACGCCCTCTTGGGGAAGCGCTTCGCGAATGAAACGCACCGTCAGAGGAACTTCGTCGGGCTTCGGCGCGCCCAGGTAAAGGCCTCGCACCGGAAACGGCGCGCTCGCCGCAGCCGCAGCCACCGTCGCCGCAAGCAGGCCCAGCGCCAACAACGTGGCGGCACGCATCAACCCATCCTTCATCGCAACACCTCACTCAGAATTGATTCCTCGGAAGGAGCCTTGTGAAACGCCAGGGCCCGCCATCCTATCTGGCGGCAATACCGTCCACAAGGAAGAACCGCAGAGTTCGAAAAGGCCGAACTCTGCGGTACCTTGCTACCGGGCTCTGATGGCGATCCGCGATTACGCCGAAGGCGCGGTGATGTGGCGGCCTCACGACGCCGGTGCGGCGGCCGGATGCACCTGCCGCGCGATCTCGAAGGCCGTGCCGGAGCGCCTCGACACCTCCAGGTCATAGAAGTTCTGCAGGTTGAGCCAGAATTCCGGATTGGTGCGAAAATAGCGCGCCAGGCGCAAGGCGGTGTCGGCCGTGATGCGGCGCCGCTCGTGCACGATCTCACCGATGCGGGTGGCGGGAACACGCAGCTCCAGCGCCAGCTTGTTAATCGACAGGCCGAGCGGCTTCATGAAGTCCTCGTGCAGAATTTCTCCCGGATGGACGGGCGGGATTAAGGT
>JBEKCQ010000272.1:0-3419 GCA_050014795.1 Terriglobia bacterium
TTGTATATTTCGAGCAAGGCGGTCGCGGCCTCTTCAATCTGCGCCCGCTGGCTGTTGTACGAAGCGAAGTAGTTCGCCCGGTAATACTCCCGCAAGGCCTCGGGCAACTGGGTCTGCGCAGCGAGTTTGGTGGGGTAGTTGCGTTTCAGAAGCTCGACCGATACCTTGTGGGCATAGGGCAACGAAGGGCGGATGCGGCCTGCGGCCATCGCCCGATTAACGGCATCCTCCGGCAAGTCAAACGCGTGGGTGGGGCGGTTGTGACAATCCATGCAATCCATGAGACGCCGTTCGCCCCGGGCGATTTGCTCCTTGGTGGGCGGTGCCTCCGTCGAAACAAACTCGGCAACCGAGCCATCCTGGTTCTTGTAGTTCACCCAGGGGATCTTCTGGCGCTTGTCGTCAATCGCAATGTATGTTGCCAGACCCAGGTGTCGGCCGTGGATGCCGACCCGCTCGCGATTCGCACTGACCCCCCCGATGTGGAGCAGCAGGACTGTCTTGAGGGGTGTGTTCTTCTCATCGTCTCCGAACTTGGTCTTCACCACGAACTTGTCACCGGCGAACTTCTCAGGCCAGTGGCACTGCTCACAGGTCTCTCGCGCCGGGCGCAGGTTACGGACGGGTGACGGAATGGGCCGGGGATAGAGGTTGAACGTCACCGCCAGTACCTGGTAGCTCCCCGAAAGTTTGGAGCGGACAAACCATGGCGCGCCGGGGCCGATGTGACACTCGACACACGCGACGCGGGCATGAGGGGAGCGCTGGTAGGCCGTGTATTCGGGAGCCATCACCTGATGGCAGGTCAGCCCGCAAAACTGCACGGACTCCATGTAAACCGTCCCGCGGTAGCTGGCGATGGCGAACAGCGGCACGTTGATGGCAGTCATTGCGGCAATGAACAAAGCCGTGCGGCGCACCTCGCGGTGAGAAAAATCCACCGCCGGGTAGGCCACAGGAAGCAAACCCAGACGCTTCTCCCGCCGGAACTGGCGGTAGACGCCTAGGGGAATCAGAACAAGTCCGGCAACAAAAACCCCCGGCAAGATGAGAAAAATCAGGATACCCGTGTAGGGGTTGGGTGCGTATCCGAAAAGCTGGAAAGCATAGGTCAGCAGGAGGGTGACAGCGGAGGTGGTGGTCAGCACTACCCCCGTCCGGCTAGTGATGTTGGCGCTGAGATAGACAACCGGACGGATGGGCTGGGTCACTATCTCCCAGAGCCTTCGGAGGGCCACTCGCGGGTAGCCACGGGACGGGATTTCGTCGCCTTTCTCAGGCACGTTTGATCCTTGCCTCCTGCTCCAGCCTGCTTCCGGAGAGACCCCGCCCTCCTTCACTGCAGCCCAGCACGCAACTGGCGCGTTTCCAGTGTGACTTTTCTACTATGTTTGCCCTGGTAGTTCAAGAAGCAAGTGGCGGGCGAAGCATCAGGTGGTTCCGCCCCCTCCTCCGCCCGCCGACAAGGCTGGACTACTTCTTCTCCTCACTTGTCTTGTAGCCTTCCAGCGAGTAGTTGTGTTCTTTGTAGTACTTGCCAGCTTCCGTCAACTCCTTCACCTTGCCGCCTGGATGGCAGAAAGTGCAGGGCTTTGCTTCCTTCTTGGTGAACTCCGGCTTGCTCAGGCCGAATGAAGCTGCCACAAGGAGGGCGAACACGGTTACGATCAGTGAGCGCACGAGCGACATGACTTAGGTCCCTCCGTCGGTCACAAAGTCCCCTCGGCAGTCGGTCAAAGTGTTGACTTCTTCTACGCCTAGTCTATTGCAGAATTTAGCAGTCTGAGAGTGGCCATGCTTCGTGGCAATCAAGACACTCGCGCCAAATCGCGGACACTCTTGAGCGAAATAACTCAATTGCCACAAGGTCTTGATCCGAGTTGGCTTGATGTCGTTCTATTGAATGAATCAGCTATCTCTTTGACCATAAAGGGCTGACTTGCCAAAAGTGACGATTTGTCCTGCTTGATACCTTGCATCCCTGGTTGGCATGGGACGTGCCACCATAACGGTCTTGATGGCGGTGCCTTAAGGCCTTACTGTTGCGTTTTGTAACACGCTTCGGCCGGAGGAAATCGTGGTATGCCATTAATGGACCTCATGTTGGCTGGGATCAGCCATAAGACTGCCCCACTTGAGGTGCGGGAACGATTCGCGATCTCTGAGAGGAGGGTTCCGGAAGCGCTCCGGAGATTGCAGGCGGAGCCCGACATCGAGGAAGCTCTGGTTCTCTCTACCTGCAACCGCGTGGAATTCGTTCTGAAGGTCCGCCACCGGGGCCGCCACGGGCGGGAGGCTCTCAGGCGATTCGTGGGCTCGTTCTACGGCCTCCAGTATGACGAGTTCGCGTCCTGTTTTTATGTTTACGAAGACTACGATGCACTTCGGCACCTGCTCCGCGTAGCCTCGGGGCTTGACTCGATGGTAGTGGGCGAGCCGCAGGTGCTTGGCCAAGTTAAGCGAGCGTACGCGCTGGCCAAGGAGGCTGAAACTGTCGGGGGTGTCCTGGACGCCGTGTTCCACCGGGTATTCAACGTTGCCAAGCGTGTTCGGACGGAGACCCACGTGGCGGAGGCACCTGTCTCCGTCAGTTCGGCTGCCGTCGACCTGGCCGAGAGAGTTCTTGGTGATCTGCGGGGCAAGACGGTGATGATTGTCGGTGCAGGGCAGATGGGCGAACTGGCAGCACGACTCTTCGTTTCCAAGGGTGCCGCCACCGTACTGGTCAGCAATCGCACCTACGCGCATGCCCTCGCGCTGGCGGAGGAACTGCACGGGCGGGCCGTCCGTTTCGACAGCATCTGGCAGGCCATGAAGCAGACCGACGTCGTCATCAGTTCCACCGGCTGCCCGCACTGCATCATCTCGCGGCAGGATATGGAGAAGCTGATGGACGAGCGCGGGCATCGTCCCCTGTGCCTAGTGGACATCGCGGTACCGCGGGATATCGAGCCTACCGTGGGTGAGCTCCCGGGATGCACGCTGGCCAATGTGGATAGCCTGCAGGAAGTGGCGCGCGAGAACCTGCGGCAACAGGAGGAAGCCGTAGAGGCTGCGGAACTGATCCTTGCCGAGGAAATCGCCCAGTTCCGGAAACGCCAGGAGGCGCTCCAGGTGGTTCCCACCATTGTCTCCCTGCGGCGGCGCGCGGAGCAGATCCGGCGCAGCGAACTGGCGCGTACGCGGGACCTCTTCGGTGCGCTCACGCCGGAACAGGAAGAGGTGCTGGAGACCGTGACCCAGGGGCTAGTGAACAAGATCTTGCACACGCCTTTCACCGAGTTGAAGCAGGCTGCGGCGCGACCCAACCGTTCCGAGTTTGTCGATATGGTCCGCAGCGTCTTCCGCTTGGAAGAGGAACCCGCAAGCACCGCGCTCGCGGTAAATTGATACAGCATGTTGAGAATTGAACGCATCCT
>JBEKCQ010000273.1:0-3796 GCA_050014795.1 Terriglobia bacterium
ATTGCATTACTCAGACCAGCATAAAGAATTCTCGGTCATCCGGTGCGCGGCTAGCGGCGCACGATCCAATCGAAGATGCGGTTCAGGTCCTCAGCCGAATAGTACTTGATTTCCAGCCGGCCGTGCTCGGCATCGCCCACGATCCGGACGCGCGTCCCGAGCGTCCGCTCCAACTCCACCACCGCGGCGCGGACGTTGGGATCGAGCTTGTCTTCGAGCGGCGCCAGGGGTTCCAGCGGCGTCGTCTCCCAGGCGACCCATCGCTCTGCGTCGCGCACGGAGTACCCTCTCTCGACGATGCTGCGCGCGAGTTTCGTCTGCGCCGCCGCCGAATCCAGCCCCAGCAGGGCGCGCGCGTGCCCGGCGCTCAGTTCGCCATCGGTCACCATATCCTGCACCGCCGGCGGCAGGCGGAGAAGACGCAGCGTGTTGGTGATCGTGGACCGGTTCACGCCCAGACGCTTGGCGATCTCCTCGTGGGTGAGCCCGTGTTTCTGCTGGAGCGCGTCGAGCCCGTGCGCCACTTCCATGGGGTTCAGATCTTCGCGCAGCAGGTTTTCGGTGAGGGAGAGTTCGAGCGCCTGCTCGTCGGTGAGATCGCGCACGACCGCGGGGATCTTCTCCAGGTCCGCCAGGCGCGCGGCCCGCCAGCGTCGCTCGCCGGCCACCAGTTGATAGCGCGCGTCGGCGCGACGCAGGAGAACTGGCTGCACGACGCCACTGGCGCGAATGGAATCGGCCAACTCCTTCAGGCTGGCTGGGGGAAAGGCGCGGCGCGGCTGAAAAGGATTCGGATCGATGAGGTCAACGGCGACCGCCTCCAACCCCGAGACCGCGGCCGTAGTCTCGACTTCGCGCAGCAGCGCGCTAAGCCCTCTCCCCAGCGCCTTTCTGGTCATGATTGATGACCTCCTTGGCGAGTTCGAAATAACTCTCCGCCCCACGACATTGGGGGTCGTAGAGAAAAACCGGCTTGCCGTAACTGGGCGCCTCTGCCAGGCGCACATTGCGCGGGATGACCGTGTCGAAAACCTGACTGCCGAAGAAATCCCTCAGATCATCACGCACCTGATGGGAGAGGTTCGTGCGCTCGTCGAACATGGTGAGCAGAATCCCTTCCACCGCCAGCTTGGGATTGTGCGTGCGCCGAATGCGAATCAAGGTGTCGAGGAGCTCGGAAACGCCTTCCAACGCGAAGTATTCGCATTGCACCGGCACGATGACAGAGTCAGCCGCCACCAGCGCGTTCAGGGTCAGCAGGTCGAGAGCGGGAGGGCAATCAAGGACAATGAAGTTGAACCGGTCGCGCAGGCTCGCCAGCTTCCGCCGCAGGATATGCTCGCGCTCCGGGAGTTCGACCAGTTCGATCGTCGCGCCCACCAGGTTTTTTTCGGAGGGAATCAGATGAAGACCCTCAACCTCACAGCTCACGATGAGATCTTCCAGCGGCACGTCCATCATCAATGCATGGTAAAGCGAGCGCCGAGCGGGATCCTTCGCGAAGCCCAGACCTCCTGTGGTGTTAGCCTGCGGATCGCAATCGATAACAAGAGTCCACATGTCGTGCGTAGCCAGCGCCGCGCTGAGATTGATGGCGGTGGTGGTCTTGCCCACGCCTCCCTTCTGATTGGCAACGGCGATAATTCGGCTCACTTTCACCCAACCCGTTGAGATTAGAGCGACGCTAGCAGAGTCGATGGCTTTCCGCAAGCCTAAAGGCAAGGGACCGTTTCACGTGGAACCCCCAAAGACCCAAGGGAGCAATGCCGGCACCAAGCCTCATGGGATTGGACGGGAAGCCGTCGGGCGGCGTGCTGCCTATGTGGGCTGGAAGCCCGTTCGGATGCCTACCAGGATTTCCCTTCGGTGGCTCAGGGGCAAGGGAATTGGCCGCTCCCAACGGAACCACTCCTCGGCACCGATCAGGCTGGCAGCTTGCTCTTCGCTCACCCAGAGGCAAAGACTGCCCCCAGGCCTCAGGAGCCTTGCGGCGCCCTGAATCAGCCTCCCGAGTTTGCCAACGGCACGAACCGTAACAGAATCGAAGGCAACGGTGGGGGCACGTCGGATGAAGTCCTCCAATCGCTCGCTTCGGACCTCCACGCGTTCCATCTGGCAAGCCCGTGCCACTTCTTTGAGGAAGGCTCGTTTCTTGGCCACGGGCTCGAGCAGGGTGACGGCCAGAGCGGGAAAGGCGATCTTCAGCGCCAATCCCGGAAAGCCAGCGCCGCTGCCGATATCGAGCAACCTCCCCTCGAGCTTGATCCATCGCGCCAGATAGAGACTCTCGCCGAAGTGGCGGGTAACACACTCCTCTGGGGTGCGAATCGCCGTGAGGTTGATCTTCTGGTTCCAGCGCAGGAGCAGGTCGAGGTAGGTCAGCAGAGAACCGAGTTGGGCGGAGGTCAGAGCCAGGCCGAAGGGGGAGAGGAGCTGCACGACTTGGGGTTCACTCAGCATGGTCGGGGAGATTGTAGAGGCCGTGTCAACCATAAGGCAAGGGGCTGCGGACTAGCGACCGCAGAGCCAGTCGCACCCCGGCCCAGTTCTTTCCAGGTGAGGGAAGCCCGCGGTGTTCCACGTGGAACAAGTTCGTGTAACCAGTTGAAAACTAAGCGGTTGTTCTGACCGCCGCCTCACCCCGAAGGCAGAAACGCGTCACTCGCCATCGCTCCCGCCCGCGCCGCCCCGCGGCCAGCCTGCCGACCCCACCCCCGCTCCTGGGGTCTGGGCTGCGAGCCTAGGCGATAGCCTAGAACCATTCGCAGCAGGCGCCGCGCCCAGTTCAGGCCAGCCTCGGGGCCCCCTTTCACCTAAACCACAGAGGCCCTCCCTATGCCCAAGTGCGGAAGAACAGGGCTTGGCGCTTGATCTCCTCCGTTTTCGCCTGAAGTTCGGCCTGCTTGGTTTCCGGCAGAGGGGTGAACGCTCTGGCCACGGCGACGTTGTCCTCAAGTTGAGCCACGTTGTTGCAGCCCACGATCACCGTGCTTACCGGCAACGAGAGCACATACTCCAGAGCCTCTTTCATGGTGAGGGTTCCGGGCCGCGTCGCGCCTCGCTCAAACGGAGGTTGCTGATCCAAAGGGGGAGGCGTCCAGGCGGAGAGGATTTGTCCGCGCGCCGGAATCTTCATGCCGATGATCCCCAGTTGCTGCTCCAGAGCCCGCGGCAGCAGGTGTTCAATGAAGCTCAGGTAGTGCCGGTCGGCCGCGTTGACGGCCATCAGAATCGTGTCGAATTGGAAGCGACGCAGGCCATCGGCCAGAACGTGAGGATTGGCGTGACCGGTGATGCCGAGGAACCGGGCCTTCTCGAGCGCGTGGATGGCGCCGTTCTGTGCAAACACCTTGTCCAGTTCTTCGGTCCGCGTGATGTTATGCACCTGCCAGAGATCCAGGTGGTCGGTGTTGAGCTGGTTCAGGCTGCCCTCCGGCAGCCGCATTGCCTCATCGTAGGTGCGCAGGTGAGTCTTGCTAGTGAGGAAGACTTCGTTCCGGCGCGTCTTCATGACCTTGCCAATATACTTCTGACTCCACTGGTCCGGCCCGCCGTAGGCCGCCGCCGTGTCGATATAGTTCACGCCCAGATCAATCGCGCGGTTGACGATCGCCACCGCTTCCTCTTCCTTGTTCGGCTTCTCGATGGTGGCCTGACCGCCGAGGCTGAAGATCCCGACTCGGTAGCCCGTCTTTCCCAGGTTGCGCGTGGGCATAGCTGCGAAAGTACGCGGATTGTAAGGCGGAGCAGGTTGCTCAGCCGTCGTAGATTGGGCCGAAGCCGGAAGCTGGCTGCC
>JBEKCQ010000274.1:0-2615 GCA_050014795.1 Terriglobia bacterium
CCGGCGCATGAAGTAGGCGTACCACTGTCTTCCGTAAGGGACGTAGACGCGCACCCGGTAGCCCTGGCGGAGCAGCTCATGCTGCAAGCGCCGGCGGATGCCGTAGAGCATCTGAAACTCGAAGCGGTCAACCCCGATCCCGTGGGCCCGGGCAAATGCCTGCGTGGCCGCGATCATGCGTGGGTCATGGGTGGCGATGGCGTGGTAATGGCCGCTCAGCAGCATCATCTCCATTAGCTTGATGTAGTTTCGGTCCACGTCGGCCTTGCGGGGGAAAGCCAACTCGGGAGGTTCCTTGTAGGCGCCTTTGCAGAGCCGAATGCGGACGCCATCCTTCAGCAACTCCTCGACATCCTTCTCACTGCGATACAAATAAGACTGGATGACAATTCCCAGCACGTCGCGCGGGGCGTTCACGGCCCGGAAGACGCGCAGGGTGGCATCCGTGTAGGCCGAACTCTCCATGTCAACACGCACGAAATTGCGGTACTGGGCGGCACGCTGGCAGATCGACTCCAGGTGGCGGCACGTCAGGGCCTCGTCGATGGCCAAGCCGAGCTGCGTCAGCTTGATGGAGATGTGCGACTGGATATTCTCAGCTACCAGCCGGTCGAGGATGGAGAGATACACCTGGCAGGCTTCCTCCGCGTGCCGCGCTTCGTGCACGCTCTCGCCCAGGTAATCCAGGGTGACAGCAAAGCCGGCCGCAGTCAGCCGGCGAACGGCGTTGACAGCGTCTGGGAGTTCCTCGCCGGCGATAAAACGCGCGGCCAGCCGCCGCCCTAAGGAAGAACGAAGGAGAAGCTTTTTGGGGGCCTCGCGCTCGGACAGGTAGAGCAGGAAGGAACGGAGCATAAGAGCAGGTTTCAGGTTTCAGGTGTCAGGCTACGCCAGCCGAGTCCCAAGTGCAGAGCCCCAATCGCGTCAGCCGCAAGAGCCTGAAACCTGACCCCTGGCCCCTGACACCTGCCCTTCAGTGTTGTGCTTCCAGGAACCTCTCGGCGTCCATGGCGGCCATGCAGCCCGAACCCGCCGCCGTGACGGCCTGCCGGTAAACCGGATCCTTGACGTCGCCCGCGGCAAAGACTCCGGGCACATTGGTCTTCGAGCCGTCGTACGTCTTCAGGTATCCCACTTCGTTCATCTCGAGCTGGCCGCGAAACAGCTCTGTGTTGGGCGAATGCCCGATGCCCATGAATACACCGTCACAGGCCTTCAAAGTCTCCTCGCCCGTCTTGGTGTTCCGGAGCTTCACGCCGACCACTTCGCCCTTCTCGGGGTCGAGGATAGCCACAACCACGGAATTCCAAATGAACTTGATTTTCTCGTTGCGGAACAGCCGCTCCTGCATGATTTTGGAAGCGCGCAATTGGTCGCGGCGATGGATGACGTTCACCTGGCTGGCATAGCGCGTCAGAAACAGTGCGTCTTCCGCTGCCGTATCGCCGCCGCCCACGACCACGACTTCCTTGCCGCGGAAGAAATAGCCGTCGCAGGTGGCACAGGTCGAAACGCCGTGGCCCAGCAACTTGCGCTCCGCTTCGAGCCCGAGCAGCTTCGCCGAGGCCCCGGAAGCGATAATCAGCGTGCGGGTTTCGATGCGCTCTTTCTCCACCTCGACGACAAACGGCCGACGCGACAGATCCACGCGCGTGACGTGACCTTCCATAAACTCCGCGCCAAACACCGCCGCCTGCTGGTGCATCAACTCGATCAGTTCCGGACCTTGAAGTCAGCTGTCCGCCAGCCTCCAAGCCCCGAATCACCAGAGGCTGAAGGTTGGCGCGACCCGCATAGATGGCCGCTGTCAATCCCGCCGGTCCCGAACCTATGATCACCACGTTCCGCATACGTCCAGCCTCTTCAATCGTCCCTTCGGCGCGACGGCCTATCTTACTCGATGGTTGCGCATTCGTACAGCCGCTTTGCGCGCCGCCGGGGCAACCGAAGGCATACCGCTTTGCGCGCCGCCGGGGCAACCGAAGGCATATACATCCGCCGTCGCCAGCGCGGTCACTTTGCCGGTTGCCTGTTTCAGCATTTGATGCTACAAAACGTCGTTCTGCCCGGGGCCGACACCAACTCAGCCCCGCAAGTTGGGGCAGTGGCACAGCGGGTGAACTGGTTCCCACATGGATGCAGTAGTTCTGGAAAAAGTCACCAAGCGTTTTGACTCCGTGACTGCGGTCAGTGACCTCAGCCTGCGCGTCAAGCAGGGCGCGGTCTTCGGACTGCTCGGACCCAACGGCGCCGGGAAGACCACTACGCTGCGCATGATTATGCGGGTGCTGATTCCGGACGCGGGTTCGATCCAGGTTCTGGGTCAGGCAGCCAGCGACCGCAGCCAGGACCTGATTGGCTATCTGCCCGAGGAGCGCGGGCTCTACCCGCGCATGAAGGTGCGCGAGGTCCTGGTTTTCCTCGCTGCCCTGAAGGGCCTCTCGGAAGCCGAATCCACGCGGCGGGTCCGCCAGTGGCTCGAGCGGCTGGAGTTGGCGGACTGGTCGGAGAAGAAGATCATCGACCTTTCCAAAGGGATGCAGCAGAAGGCGCAATTCATCGCCGCGGTCATCCATCAACCGCCGCTCCTGATTCTCGACGAGCCCTTCACGGGC
>JBEKCQ010000275.1:0-2856 GCA_050014795.1 Terriglobia bacterium
TGCTGTGGGGCTCATCCGGCGTGTTCCTGCCGTTGGAGAAGGCGCTGAACCGTGCCTGGCAAGTGGAAAAGGAACGAAGTTGGTGGGGGCGCCACCTCCTGGCGTTGGAGATGGCCTTGACCACCGGCTTTCTCCTTTTGCTGTCTTCCACCGTGGTCGGAGTGAACGTGTACGTTCACAACTGGTTCCGGCGCGGAGGGCATGCCTTCTCTTCTCCTCTGGTAGCCTTCGCCTATCACTTCCTCGTTATCGTCGTAATGTTCGGCCTGACCCTCGCCATGTTCGTCGTGCTTTTCAAGCTTCTGCCAAACCGCCCCATGCGCTTCCGCCATGTCTTGCCCAGCGCCCTGCTCACCGCCGTCTTTTGGGAGGCCGCGCGCTCGCTCTTTACCCTTCTCCTTCCCGTCTTCAACTACCGTCAAGTTTATGGGGTCGCCTTGATGACCTGGGCGTATTTTTCCTCGGCCGTGATGCTCTTCGGGGCGCAGGTGTCACGGTCGCTCTACCGCACGCTGAAGGTCAACGGGCCCGTGAGCGGCGCGGGACCGGTCAGGCCGGCCGTTCAATCCGCGGGCACCGTCCGGTAAGTGCGAACCGAGAGTTGCGATCCCTTCATCTCCACGGTGACCGCCCCGTCCACGTCCGTGCGATACGTCCGCGCACCGGCGACCCGCAGGCGGGCAAGGGCTTCAGGGTTGGGCAGGTCAGCAGCGGGATTCCCGCCTTCCACAGTTACGAGCGCGACCGCGGGCGAGACGCGACCGAGGAACGCGGCGCTGGAAGAACTTCTGGCACCGTGGTGCGCCACCTTCAACAAGCGGCTGTCGAGCGTCACGCCGGACCGGACCAGCTCTTGTTCTACGTCTTCGCTGATATCTCCCGGAAGAAGAGCCGTGGCCTCGGCGCCTGCAATCCGCATGACCACGGAGTCGTCGTTGGAGGGTCGCGTCGAGATCGCATGATCGGCCGCGGGCCAGAGAATCTCCACGGAAGCCCCTCCCAGCGGAATTCGATCACCGGCCGCCAACTGTCGCGTGGGAATGCCGCGTCGTCGTACTTCCGCAAGAATCGCCTGATATGCCGGGGTCGGTGGGTTCACGCCATGCCAGAACTCGCCGATGCGAAAGTTCCGGACCACTGCGGCCAAACCTCCTAGATGGTCTTCGTGGGCATGGCTCAGCGCCACAACATCGATCCGCTTGACTCCCCGCGACCACAAGTAAGGTGAGACGATGTCTTCCCCTGGTTCCCAGCGCCGTCCCCGGAAAGCCCCTTCGCGGCCTGAGGTGGGACGGATTCCTCCCGCGTCCACCAGCATCGTAGTCCCATCAGGCAGACCCACGAAAAGCGCGTCCCCGCCGCCACAGTCCAGCGCAGTGACTTCTAACGCGCCGTGAGGCAGTCGCGGTGAGAAGGGATGCAGCGAAATGAGCGCGCCGAAGAGGCCCGCGGCGGTGACCGAAACCCAAAACGTTCGCCGGTGCCGAGTGAGCGCCAGGGCAGCGGCCACGATCGCGAGGGCAAATCCCCACGAGACCCAGGCAGGTGGTTCGGGCACGCGGTAGGAAAGCCAGGCGGGCAAGCGCGGCAGGTCGGTCAAGGTGAAAAGCCCATGCATGATCACCGCCAGCACCTTGCCGGGCCAGACCGCTAGAGAAGGCAGCGTGGCGCCCAGAAGGACGGTGGGCACGGCGAGCCCTAGCAGCAGCGTCATGAGCGGGATGGCCAGCGCGTTCAGACCGATTCCCGCGTAGGTCACACGGTGGAAAGTCTCCGCCATGGGCAGCAACAGGCCAAGTTGGAGGATGGCGGAAAAGAGCAGCATGTTCGCGGCCCATCTAAGTGGTCCTGTCACAGCGGCTGTCGCGACACCAGGATGGCGCTCGAGGAAGCGGAGACGTGCTCCGAAACCATCAATGAGGGCGCGCACATCGAGCCGAAACTGGGCTTGCCGGGGGGTGAGCCTCAGGTCAGGATCCACATCCTGAAGTCGCCAGAGCGCACGGCGATAAGGCTCCGTCGTCCGCTGCAAGACAGGCACAGCCAACCCGGCAATGAGCAGGGCGGCGGAAAAGGAAAGCTGAAATCCGGATTCGAACAGCCAAGACGGGCGGTGGAGCAGCAACAGCAATGCCGCCAGGCCTATGGCGTTGAGGCCCGATTCCTGGCGGTAGAGGAATCGAGCGGCAAGGTACAAGAAAATCATCAGGGTGGCACGTAGCGTCGGAGCACGCTGCTCGACCAGGGCCGCGTAGCCGAGCAGAAAGAGCATGACGAGCGCCGACCGCCACGTCTCACTCAACCGCAGAAATCGCAGCAGAAGCGCTGCCACCATGGCCAGCAGGCCCACGTGGAGGCCGGAAATCACCAGCAGATGATAGAGACCGGTCTTGCGGAAATTCTCGATGGTATCGGCATCGAGCGAGGAACGGTCCCCCAACAGCACGGCTTTCAGCACGGAGCCATCGCGCCCCGCCGCCGACCAGGGCGGATACAGGCGGTCAATGCCGTGCAGCAAACCGAGGCGAGTATTCTCAAGGAACGTGGCGAGCTTGGGGCGGTTCGCATTCGGGAGCTTCTCGACCAGCAGAGGACTCTTGATGGTTCCGACATAGGAAATGTCCTCAACGGATTCCATCCAGCGGCGAAAGTCAAAGCTCCCGGGATTCAGATAGACCCGCGGCCGGCGCAACCGGACCAGCACCCGAATCAAATCCCCATATTGGAGGCGCAGCGCGTCGGCCGCGGCAAGGGTCTCGGGCTCGTCGGACAGTGGGAGTCTCAGTCGGACCTTTCCGGTCAGCGAGTGAGCCTGCCCGCGACTTTCCACGCCCGTCACCTCGACATCGAATTGGA